>JBFHTA010000106.1:0-12499 GCA_041590855.1 Pseudomonadales bacterium | reverse complement strand
CTCAAGGTCGCTCTGGTGACGACGATCTACAAGAGTTCGGTACTTCTGTTGACTACACTGCTGATATGTTCACTGCACACTTCGGCTATGTAAGCGATGCTGTTGAGAGCGTAGGCAGCCCAGTTGGCGCTTTCTCACTAGGTGGTACTGCTACTATCAATAACATCACTTTAATTGCAGAATACGTAATGCTTTCTGACGATGTTAACGATGAAGACCCTACCTTCCTTCAGTTAGAAGCTAACTACGAAATGAAAGGCTACACTCTAGGTGCAGCTTACTTCACTTCAGACGAAGCAGAAGCAATTAACGGCACTGAAGATCGTATCGCTCTATCTGTAGCAAAAGACATCACTGACATGCTTTGGGTTCAAGCTGAGCTTGACTTCGAAAGCAGCTACGCTGACGTAGACGACAACTCTCTATGGCTAGTTGCTGGCGCTTCTTTCTAAGTTGAAGCCCAACTATCTTATAGAGTAAAAAGGCACCCTCGGGTGCCTTTTTTTATTTCCTACTTCAGAAATCACGTAAAAATAAGCAAAAGCTCTCACTCATCTATTAGAGATACGCTACCTAGCTCATTTTCACTATCACCGACTCCGGCACTGCTTTTATCAGCTGCCCTACCAAGCCCCAAGGCTTCCTCGGAACCGTTGATGTTCTCACTTCCTTTTGAATCAACGTGAGAATTTCCTTGGCGCCTTCCTCGACCGTTACTAAAAACGGACGGCTCGCCATATGGCGATTAATATCTGTATCAATATAACCGGGGAATAGCGTGGTAGTTTTCACCCCCGATCCCTTTAACTCCATCGACATGGATTCCATAAAACTTTTAACCGCAACTTTCGAAGCCGAATAAGAAGAGTGTTTTGGCAATCCACGAAACGCAGCGACTGAAGAAATCGCCACAAACTGCCCGACATTTCGCTCTTTAAAGAAAGGCAGAACCGCTTCAGCCAGAGCCATCAACCCCAACAAGTTGGTTTCGATTACGGCCTTATGTTCTTCGAAGCCCCCAACACCTATCGGCTTACTGACACTGATACCCGCATTGGCCACAACAATATCCAGACCATCAAGCGATCTATCAATCTGTGCAACCAAATCAAACACCTGATCATAGTCAGTAACATCTAGCTCATAGGTTTCTACGTGCGCACTGGGGATCGTCGAACAGATGTCATCCCTGAGGGATTCAAGCAACGACTTATCTCGACCAGTAACCGCTAACAGATAGCCCTGTTTTGCCATTTCCATGGCTAGTGCTCGACCAATGCCTCTGGTTGCTCCGGTAATTAAACAGGTCTTAGACATACGCTTTCCTTTTCAAATTTACAGAAAGCATACCTCACATTACTTTGTTCAGAAAGCAAGCAACGACCATAACCAACAATCTATTCAAGCCGCACACGATAGGCTTCATCCAGAGAGATCAAACCATCACGAGCCAACTCAACAGCGCAATCCGTTAGCGGTTTCATCCCTTCCTTTCGAGCCAATTCTTCAAGCTCCACAGGGTTTGGATTATTTACAATTAGTCGACGCATCTCTGGCCCGATTTGAAGCAATTCATAAACCGCTCTTCGACCTGAAACACCGGTTTGCATGCAATCAACACACCCTTTACCTTTATAAAAGGTTTCCTCCGGAGACACCGACATCAGTTCACACATCGCTGCTTCCGGCTGGTAAACCTCTGAGCAGTGCGGGCAATTCGTCCGTACCAGTCGTTGAGCCAATACCGCCGCCAGACTCGAATTAATCATGTAGGGCTCAATACCCATTTCCAATAAACGGCTGATCGTCAGACTAGCACTGTTGGTATGCAGCGTTGACAGTACCACATGCCCGGTTAACGCACTCTCAGAGGCAATTAACGCGGTTTCTTTATCCCGGATCTCGCCAACCATTATTACGTCGGGATCATGGCGAAGCATTTGCCTCAACACCCGGGCAAAGCTCATATCAATCTTGGACTTTACCTGAACCTGAAGCGCATCGGGCATGTGATATTCCACCGGGTCTTCCACTGTTATGACATTCACATTCCGTTTCACAATTTCATGTAAGGCTGCATACAGAGTAGTACTCTTTCCGGACCCCGTCGGTCCGGTCACCAGAATCATGCCAGAAGAACGATTTATCAGATGTTCGAATTTCGTTCTGTCTTGCTCGGAGAAGCCAATTTCATCCACCCCCTTAAACCCGGCCGAAGCATCCAGAACCCGAATAACGACACTTTCACCATAAACACTGGGAAGAATCGATATCCGTAAATCCACAGGTTTTCCGGAATGCTTCAGATGCGTTCGCCCATCCTGTGGCAGTCGATGTTCAGCTACATTCATTCGACCAATGATTTTGATTCGACTCACCAGTGATGACAGCATCGATTTGGAAAACTTCTTAATTGGGATTAGCGCCCCATTGATTCTGAAAATAAGATCGACGTGCTTCTCCTGAGGGCGAATATGAATGTCGGATGCTTTTTTATTAATCGCATCCGACAGAATATTGGCCACCAGCTTAACAGTTGGCCGGTCCAGTCCATCGGCCTCATGCCCAACTTCATCAGCCTCGTCGTCCATTGCCTCTCCACCGGACGAGGCTTCGGCCTGGATAAAAATCTCGTCCGAAGTTAACGGACTGTACAAATGATCAATAGCATGCCGAAGGGCCTTTTGATTGGTAACCACAGGTTCGATGTCTTTACCTACCAAAAAGCGGAGTTGGGTCATTACGCCATAGTCTGCAGGGTTGGTCATCGCTACAACAACCCTGTCTTTATGAAACATAATAGGAAAGATATTCAGGTTTCTGGCCGTCACTTCATCAAAGAGAGCAATTGCTTTTTTATCCGGCTCGATCTGATCCACTTCAACATAAGGCAAACCAAGACACTGAGCCCGGGCCATTTGGATATCCGCCTCTCGATAAAGCCCTGTAGCCATTAAGTGCTGAATAATCTCGGCATCCTTGCGTTTATCTTTTAACTCGAAAACCAGTTTATGGTATTCATCTTCTGACAGTCGTGCATTATGAAGTAG
Organism: Pseudomonadales bacterium; assembly: GCA_041590855.1. Taxonomy (GTDB): domain Bacteria; phylum Pseudomonadota; class Gammaproteobacteria; order Pseudomonadales; family Litoribrevibacteraceae; genus Litoribrevibacter. The sequence goes on along the minus strand of JBFHTA010000106.1, from coordinate 9,449 downwards.
CTGCTCTAAAATGCTTCGCCGTGTGGGCAACAAACTGGTTGCCAACATTTCACCCAACTCACTGCGAGATGAAATCACCGAATCCGGACTCTGGATACGATCTTCAGAGACAGACCTTAATGACGTCTTTTCATGGTATTGAAATAAATGAGCTCTTGGGATGATCACACGATAGAGTTCACCATCATGCACCCGAAAAACATGCAACACTCCACTGCATTCGACTACCGCAATGGCTCGACTGACAAAAACCTCTTTATCATTGAATACAAACTCGTAGCATTTGGCATCTTGCTCGACATCACAATCGACATCCAGCATCGGATCTGAAAAAACGATAGCACGATATTCCGACAACAAATCAGTTCGCTTCTTCCCACTTTCAAAGAAGGTGACAGACCCCTCTTTAATGTCATAACGCAGTAAGGTGGCCGTCCCCCCTTTTTGGTCACAACGAAAGTAGGAGACCGTAGGCTGCTCCGTCGTCATATCTTTACCACACCCATCAGGAGGGCTGCACCAGGAAGCTGAGTCTGTGTACATATCATTCCATTCCCTTAAGACACTCTTTGAGTATATGCCAATTACAAAGAAACGAATGAAAATGAGGAAAGAAAAACACTCTGGTTATCAGAGAAAACAACAGGCCGAGAGGCCTGCTGTGAGAAAAAGGGATTTAAGGGGTATTACTCGCTTGTTCGCGCACTAAATGAAAAGCGATTTGCCAGATGCAGAGTCAAAGCCTGATTTCCAGAGAGAGCCCCCACGCCTTTTGGAGTACCGGTTAATACCACATCCCCCGGCATGAGAGTGAAGTACTGCACGATGTAACGCAGCAGCTCTGCAATCGGGGTCAGCATCTCTTTGGCATTACCTTGCTGGACTCGTCGATCATCAATATCCAATGCTATATCCAGATCCGTCAAATCCGACACTTCTGATATCGGCACGAATGCAGAGATAGGACAAGCGCCATCAAAAGCCTTCGCTTTTTCCCAGGGTTGCCCCTTTTCTTTCAGCGTCGACTGAACATCACGCAAAGTTAAATCCAATGCTGCAGCCACGCCAACAATAGAACGAGCAATCGCTTCCGATGATACGTTATCTGAAGATAAGCGTTCACCGATCAAAACAGCAATTTCCGACTCGTAGTGAATCTCGCCCAATCGAGTCGGCAATGAGAGATCACCGTCGAAAGCAACCAAAGAAGAGGCTGGCTTCATAAACAACAAGGGTTCGGTCGGAATCGGATTATTCAGTTCCTTCGCATGCTCAGCGTAATTTCGCCCTACACACACTACTTTGCCCACAGGCAGAGAGACAAGCTCTCCGCCCAACCACTGATGTTGATACGCTGAATTAGCTTGATCGTTAGCCATGAGTGATTCAGACATCCAGAATTTTTCCAGGGTTCATGATGTTGTTTGGATCGAAAGCCAACTTCAACGCCTTCATATATTCAATTTCCGCAGCGCTTCGGGTATAGCTCAATGCATGTTTCTTGGTCATACCTACACCATGCTCTGCCGAAACCGAGCCCTGATATTTTTCAACGATCTCAAACACCCAACGACTGACGTCTTTACACTTCGCAAAGAACTCTTCTTTGGCCAAATCTTCCGGTTTAAGAATATTCAGATGCAAGTTGCCATCGCCAATGTGCCCGAACCAGATGATTTCAAAGTCTGGGTAGTGCTCATTCACAACCTGGTCGATTTCGTTCAGGAACGGAGGCACTTTAGAGACCACCACTGAGATGTCGTTCTTATACGGCGTCCACTCAGAAATGGTTTCAGAGATATCTTCGCGCAAACGCCACAAGTTCTTCGCCTGAGTTTCGCTCTGACTCATTACGCCATCCAGCACCCAGCCTTGCTCCATACACTCTTCGAATAGCGCCATGGCCAGTTCTGCCGTTTCATCCGACAGATTTTCAAATTCAAGCAACGCATAATATTCTGCTTCCGTATCAAACGGGCGCGGCACATCGCCACGTGCAATCACTTTTTGCATCGCTTTTTCTGAGAAGAATTCAAAAGCCGTTAAATCCATCTTGGATTGAAACGTATTCAAGACACTCATGATGGCTTCAAATTCAGGTACACCCAACACCAACACTGTCAGCGGCAGTGGCTGACGAGCCAAACGCATAGTCGCTTCTGTAATCAGACCAAGCGTACCTTCGCCACCAATGAACAATTGGCGCATATCGTAACCAGTGTTGTTTTTCACCAGGTCTTTGTTTAATTCCAGCACATCGCCTTTGCCGGTCACGACCGTCAAACCGGCCACCCAGTCACGGGTCATGCCATATCGAATCACTTTAATGCCGCCTGCATTGGTGGAAATATTGCCACCAATCTGACTGGAGCCAGCAGACGCAAAATCCACCGGGTAAAACAGCCCCTGATCGTCCGCAAACTGTTGCAGTTGTTCAGTGATTACACCCGCATCGCACACCACCGTGCGATCGACGGCATTAAACTCACGAATCTCATTCATGTAATCCATCGCCACCACGATCTCGCCATTGGCTGCAACCGCGCCAGCGCTCAACCCGGTACGACCACCGGAAGGGACGATCGCAATGTTTTGCTCGTTCGCCAGCTTCACAATCGCCTGAACCTGCTCAGTGGTTTTAGGGAAGACAATCGCCAATGGATTTGGCTCGTAGATTTTGGTCCAGTCTTTACCGAACTGTTCTAGCGCGTCCTGATCGGTTTTTACCTTATCAGCACCAACAATAGACTGTAATTTTTCAATAATAGGTTGAGAACTCACGGTACTTATGCCCTTCATTTCACTCATGTTGTCAAAAAAACGCAGCAAATCGCTACAAGCCATTACCATTGACGGGTGCCTATGGTAACATAAGCGCCCTTAAAATTGAGCATCTCGTGTGAACGAGATTCCTCGGGAAAGATTGACAATTCAATTAAGGTCAACGAAACATGTCCAAGACATCTCTTGATAAAAGCAAGATCAAATTTCTTCTTTTAGAAGGTGTTCACCAGTCTGCGCTGGACACACTGCAACAAGCCGGATACACCAACATTGAATATCTAAAAACGGCACTTCCACAAGAAGAGCTAAAAGCAAAGATCAAAGATGCTCATTTCGTTGGCATTCGCTCCCGTACTCAGTTAACCAAAGAAATTTTTGACGCGGCAGACAAACTGATCGCTGTCGGCTGTTTCTGCATCGGCACCAACCAGGTTGATTTATCTGCCGCTACCGAGAAAGGCGTGGTTGTATTCAACGCACCATTCTCTAACACACGTTCAGTAGCAGAACTTGTGATCGCCGAAGCTATCATGCTACTTCGTGGCATTCCTGAAAAGAACGCAGTTTGTCACCGTGGTGGCTGGTTGAAGAGCGCTGTAGACTCTTTCGAAATCCGTGGTAAGAATTTAGGTATCGTAGGCTACGGCAGCATTGGTGCCCAGGTTTCAGTACTTGCTGAATCCCTTGGTATGAAAGTGTATTTCTACGACACCATCACCAAGCTACCTTTGGGTAACGCGACCCAGATTCGTGATCTGGACGAACTTCTGGGCATGTCAGACATAGTAACGCTGCATGTACCTGAAACGCCAGAAACCAAAAACATGTTTGGTAAAGCACAATTCGACGCGATGAAAGAGAAGAGCATTCTTCTGAACGCATCGCGTGGTACGGTTGTCGACATCGACGCACTAGCCGATGCACTAGCAAGCAAGAAACTACTGGGTACAGCAATCGATGTATTCCCGGTTGAGCCTCGCGGTAACGACGACGAGTTCATTTCTCCATTACGTGAATTCGATAACGCCATCCTGACGCCACACATCGGCGGTAGCACTCAGGAAGCCCAAGCCAACATTGGTCTTGAAGTGGCAGAGAAGTTGGTTAAGTACTCTGATACAGGTACATCCATCACTTCAGTAAACTTCCCGGAAGTTGCATTGCCATCTCACCCGGATCAGCACCGCTTGCTGCACATTCACGAGAACATTCCTGGTGTACTTACCGAAATCAACACTGTGTTCTCTGAGAACAACATTAATATCTGCGGTCAATATCTACAAACCAACGAGAAAGTCGGTTATGTAGTCATTGACGTCGAAGCAGACTTCAGTCAGTTAGCGCTTGAGAAGCTACAGCAAGTCACAGGAACCATTCGTATCCGTCGCTTGTTCTAAACCACAAGCCACTACGATTTCCTACCTAAAAAGCCTACGGTTATTAACTATACCCCGTGGGCTTTTTTGTATTAGACTTATGCTTATTCAGTGCATTTAAAGGACACTGATTTATACAATCAGTACGACTACTTCAACGGAGAAAACTAGATGAAGAAATTACTACCACTGAGTGCTGCACTCGCTGTAACGGTTGCGTTAACCGGGTGTGAAACTCAACAACAGCAACAAGTTGCAGTTGCTGCCCCGGTTTATGATTGCGTATTCCCTGACGCGCCGAACACACCAGCACCAGGCTGGATTTGCGATGAGCCCGTTGAAGGTGTTGAAGTATCCGCTGTTGGCTCTTCACAGCACTCAGCGGCCGGTCATTCTCACATGAAGCAAATGGCAGCCACTGACGCACGCGTTCAATTAGCCCAGCGTATGAAAGTACATGTTCAGAACATGGTAAAACAGTACGTTGAAACTACAGGCGCTGGCGACACTGAAACGGTTGATCGTGTAATGACGTCTGTTACCAAGCAAATCACTGATGAGTCGCTAGTAGGCAGCCGTGTTTATAAGAGCCGTAAGAGCCCAAGCGGTACGCTTTACGTACTTGTAGGCCTGGACGACATGCAAGCGGAAAAAGCAGCAAAAGAAGCGCTTAAAACGTCGATGAAAAACGAGCGTGCACTTTGGCAACAGTTCAAGGCCCAGAAAGGTCATGATGAACTTGCAAACGAGATCGCCAAATACCGTGAGATGAACCAGTAAGTTCACAAGCGGCACTTGTCTTTACGGTAGAACACCTGTCTCCGTAACGACAAACAGGCATAAAAAAGCCGGGAAACTCCCCGGCTTTTTTTGTGGTCGTAATCCAAGCGCCTAGATATCAGAGGTACTCAAATAAGCCCTTTACCAAATCACGCCCCATTTTATCCGATATCTTAGCCATGGCTCTTTGACGAGCAAGATCCTTATCATACGCACCACCTTTGGCGTTAACACCATAAGCTTTTAGCACTTGTCCCTGATCGTCTTTCACTTTCATACTGCCCTGCAATAGAATGAACTGGGTTCCCTGGTTTTGCTTTTCAATCTTGGAAAGATTAAAGCTCACCACCAACTCTGATTGACCATGAGAGACCACCTTTACGCCCTGATCCGTTAGCTGCTCCGCCAGCTCGATGGCCATACTGCGTGCCAATTCATTCTCCGGATATAAGCGTACACGGATTCGTCCAAGCATCTCGTAGATTCGTTGCTGCAAGCCATCAGGGTCATACGTCAATGAGGATGCGGATCGATCATTAGCCGCCAACAGTCTGAGCTTATCAGCATTCAGTTGATACGCTCGGATCTTAGGCAATGCAGGCAAAAAGAAACGAACATCTTCCATCAGATCACCAGATTCAGTGCGCTGCTCATACTTTGACAGATCCAACTCCATCGTGCTCAGTTCTTGCCGAACAGAAGAAATCGCTTTCACACGATCCAAACGCACCAAAGCATAGATGGACCGCGCAACCTTATCTTCAAACGAGTCCAAACGCTCAATACCCGCCATCTGGGTTTCAGGGACCCGACTTTTAACAATCACTTCGGCGGTTTTACGCACTACACTGTTATCCACAGACGTGGTTGAGGTCAGGCTTTGAGAGACATTCACCCTCAACTGCTTGATAAGATCACCTCGGGCCACATCTTCTGCCTGTTGCAAAGCCCTGACTTTGTCACCATAAATTTCAGCGCTGCCAACACCATACAGATACTGTGAATCATGAGGCGGATTCACCACCCAATCAGGGGCTCCCTGTTCTGTCAGCCGCTGCTCGCTGGATACAGGGGCAACAACGTGCGAAGACTTACAGCCTGCCAGAGCAACCACACAGCCCAGAACGAATAATCGAATCAATGTCATTTCTTCTTCCTTAAACGAACAATGCCGAGAGTTTTCACCCCCGGCATCTTTCAATCGTATTTTCGATTAGAAACCAAAACTGCTTTTTTCCTGGAATTTCTGAATCTTCTTGGTGCCGTTCCACACTTCACGATTGGTCAGCATATCAATTAACTTAAGATCCACCTGGTAAGAAGTAACCCGGTCGCCATCTAAAGAATCAACAAAGGAATTAATAGAACCAGACAGAGCAAAGCGCGCTCCGGTTTCTTCGCCCATAGCGACCTGCGTATCAGTACGGGCATTGAACTCCTGATCACGACGCTCACCACGAATATCATCTCGTTCAGCACCACCGGCTACGAAATCGGCACGACCACTGCGAATCACCGCGCGCTTCAAGTCGTTTGAAAAAGTTTCAACGGCAATGTGCTCATGCGACTTGTTACGGATACGCTGAATGATCACAGTCGGACGTTTGCCCGGATTTTGACGCTCATAATCGGCCGCCCAAGGAAAGGACAACATGTCTGAAATCATTTCTTCGGACACCAAGCGAGAATCAGTGGCGTTCCAGCGATCCGTCAATGCAACTTCCGTGTTTGTATCAACACGGGATACCTTGGTGGTTTGACAGCCCGCAACCGCAGTCAAGGCTGCAACCGTCATTAAAGAGAGCGCGGTCTTTTTCAATGCATTCGTCATGTTCATCTTCCTTGCTATGGTTTAGCTCAGTCTTTTCGTTGTAAATCGTTTCGGTAGTGGTCTTAGTAAAGTCTAACAGATTCGATCTGTACCCGTGTAATCAGTTCAATAACTTTCCGAAGATGGAGGGCTTTTCTTTCGCTGGTGCCTCTGCCTTCAACAGTTCCTGATGGGCGGTGTGCGACAGTTTAGGAAAGGATCGCTGACGCCATACCTGAATCTGCCCTGGTTCTAGCTGTATCGTCTTATGTTGGGTTACCCAGCCTGCCCCCTTGGTAAACTGATTGGTCAGGGTCAAAGTATGTTCACCCGATACCATAGGAATACGTGCCACATGAACCTCAGCCGGCAACGTCAACCAAGTGCGAGTATCAGCTCGAGCGGTTGTCGCGGTTAATGCCTTTAAACCATAATTTAACAAGGCATTCTCTTCCCCTAACACACTGTTCGCAGACTCCACCAACAATGTATTTTTAAGGGTTTCACGGGCCAAGGCTTCGTACAAATCCGTTCTCGCTCGTAGAATTTGCTCGTTCAGGGCCAATCTGGCCAAGGATTCCGCCTTCACCAAAGAGTAATCAAAGCCATCCACAGTTAAGGTATTTTTATTCGAAATGGTTCGTGCAGGAGGATAGTAAGGCACCGACACCCTAACACCGCCGTCACGCAATGCCGAGTCAATGTTTAAGTCTTCCACCAAATCCCAGGCCGGACCTAACACCACACGCTTATTAATAATGGTGCGAACTACGTTATCCAACCCCCCGTTAGAGTAACGCTCTACCACATCAAGAATGCCTTTATCGGCATACATCATCCAGAACCAGGCGTACTTATCCCCGCTTTCTTGTGCATTACCAATTAACAAGGGAGTTAACACCATTTCCTTACGCGCTGGCTCAACATACATCACGAAGTCCAGCTCTTTCTTTTGGGGAACAAAGTCCAGATGATTCAGCACCACCAACTCCGCATCGGAGTTACGGTAATCACGCAGCTTGTCTCGCAGATCATCATCCAGCTTTTCCCACTTCAGTTTGCGGATACTGGAATCCCAGCCACCGGCCTTGTCCATCATTCGGATGGTATCCAGCCAAGCCTGGCCTATCATATCGTCCCCGACACCAACTTGCTTGGCATACCCCTGCTCATAAAGTTCGGCAGCCTTCTGATAGGCAATACGGGCATCGTCCCATTCTTTTTGCTGCTCATACAGTAAGCCAGACAAATAATGAGAGTAGGCATTTTCACGGAAAATTAAGGCATCTTCATCAATGTAATTACCCAACAGTTTTTCGAACAACGACAGAATCTGGGTAAAGGTTTGTTCTTTCTTATCCTCTGCGTCCTGATAACTGCCTCGCTCATTTTTAAGTTTGGTTAACTTGTTATCCAAACGACGCGCTTCAACCAAGGCGCTGTCCAGCAGATCAGAACGCTCTATGCGTCCGGTAGCTTGTTCAGCCAAAAACAAATAATTCAGGGCTTTGTAGTAGTTAATGTAAACATCTTCAAAGACCTGTCCTTTGTAATCCGCAACGGTTGGATTACTCATCGCCACCAACAAGGCTTCACTGATGCTTTGGGTATAAAACTCTTCGACCAGTCGCTCTGCCTGTTCCAGTAAACGGTTACTCTCCTGATACTGGCCATTCAGATGCTTCAACACACCAAGTTCCATGTAATACAGGAGCCGATCCGAGCCGTCAGCTTTGATGACTTTCTCAAAGGCCTGAGCCGCTTTATCGGGCTGGCCTGACTGGGTGTACGTCAGCGCTGTCTGAATATCGTTGCCATAGGTGGCACAACCACTGGCAAACACCACGAAAAACAAAAGAATGACGTGACGATACATTAGTCGATACATTAATAGTCCCTGTGATCTTATTATTCTTACCCGAAAAGAACCGAGCATAATTCAGTCTATTATACTTAGTGCCCGGCGCAAGTGAGCAAACACCTTTTCTCGATACTCCAGACTCTCACAAACCAGGTGATGTCGTCCGTCATCAATGGTGTACACGCTCATCTCATCAAATAAACGTTCGAGCACGGTGACATTATGCCGCCAGTCCACCGTCTGATCGTCGGTCCCCTGAATAATGGACACCGCCATATCAACTTTTGCCCGGGTTTCTACGTCGGGTATCCATAACTCAAGCGCAGACACCCAATCGACTTCCAGGCGATGATGCTGAAGCGGGTCTTCGGTTCGGATAAACTTCAGGAAAGCCTGATCGTGGCTGTTTTCAGAAAACGCCCGTTTGATACTGCTGACAAATGGTCGCAGCAAGGTCAACATAACCCGCGCCTTTAACCAACCCACAGGACGAACCAAAGGCGCCAACAAGACTACGTTGGCAAACGGAGAGGAAGTGCGATCAAAACGATTCCTTGTCAGGAAATCAATCAGTACGGCGCCACCGGTACTTTGACCGATAACACTCCAGCGATGCTCAGCGTCGATACCAACATCCTGCATCACCGCGACTAAGGCGTCCTGATAACTGTCAAACGAATCAATACTGGCCCGCTCACCCGTCGATAATCCGTGTCCGGGTAAATCAAAGGCAGTCACCGAAAAGCCCAGCTCAAGGCATTCACGAATCAAGTATTTGTACAGCCCGACATGATCATAATAACCATGCAGGACAAGCACCTTGCCTAATTCATTTTTT
>JBFHTA010000105.1:0-12602 GCA_041590855.1 Pseudomonadales bacterium | reverse complement strand
CAGGTGCATCTATTGTTGAACGCCGATCAACGACAAATGGAGCACGCCATTGATGGCTTTGAGCATCAACTTCGGCAAAGGGGCGGCGTCGGGCTGTTTTACTTCGCCGGTCACGGCATCCAGTCCAAGGGCACGAATTATTTACTGCCCATTGCCGAGCAAATCACCCAGGAACGGGATTTGAAATACGATGCAGTGAATCTGGATAAAGTGATCGATGCCATGGAAGCGGCCAACAATCCGCTGAACCTGGTGATTCTCGACGCCTGCCGCAACAACCCGCTGGCTCGGGAGTCACGCTCCGCTGCTCGGGGGCTGGCCCGCCCCAGTCGCACCCCCAAAGACTTATTGATTGCTTATTCCACCGCGCCAGGTGAAGTGGCCCTGGATGGAGAGGGTCGAAACAGCCCTTACGCGGCCAGTCTGATGGCGGCACTGCAAACACCCAAGCAGCATGTTCTGCTAACCTTTCAGGACATTGCCTTGCGAGTTCAAACCACCACCCGGGGGCAGCAAATTCCGTGGATTTCATCGTCACTGACCCGCAATTTTTATTTCAATGAAAAGGATGACTTCAACAAAGACAGTCACGCTCAAGGTATCACCATCGCTTCACAGCCAACGTCCATTAAACCTATCGATGCTTTTTCCAAACACACCCCGAAGCACAGCCCCAAACAACTCTCAAAACCGTCCCCAGAAGCCATACCCTTACTCACCATTGAAGAGTTGGAACGGCCCTGGCGACTACCACCGGAAGATTATCCGAAGGTTATCCAGGACACCTTAGCCAATGGCAGTGTCGGCCCCCGACTGGTGATTGTTCCACCCGGCAGCTATCAGATGGGTTCACAAGACCAGATTCGGGAAGAACACCCCCGACATCCAGTCACCCTCACGCAGCCACTGGCGGTGGGTCTGTATGAAGTATCGGTTGGCGAGTACCAAAGGTATTTATCTGCGATGAGCTCAGGACAGTCATCAAGCCAGCGATCAGGCCAGCCTTCAAACCACAAGGCTAATTCACTATCCAATCGACCATCCGGTCCATCGGCTGACCTGCCCATCACCAACATTCGCTGGCAACAGGCCGTCGACTACACTCAGTGGTTGTCGCGAGAAACGGGCCATCGCTATCGCTTACCCAGTGAAAGTGAATGGGAATATCTGGCACGGGCCGGAACCGACAGCCGATACTTTTGGGGCAATGAACTGGCCCAATGCACCGAACTGCCGATCAGCCACATTGATCGTTCCCGCAAGTTTAAAACCAATAAGATTCCCTTCTGTGCACAACAACTGAAAAGTTTGGGGTTGGTACGTTTGAACTGTCGACACTGCTTTTCCTGGATCGAGCAAGGCAAAGCCTTCCCCGTGGACAGCTACCTGCCCAACCCTTTCGGGCTGTTTAACATGCTCGGCAACGTCGCCGAGTTTACGTTGGATTGCTGGCGGCCTAACTACTACGGCGCGGCGACAGACCACACCCCAGTGCAATTTGCCAATTGTAACGAGCGGGTGATTCGAGGTGGCCACTGGAACAGTAGCCATTTGGAAGTGAGAGTGTCTGCACGGCAAGGCGTCGACGAAGCCTATCAGTCAGACACTCTGGGGTTTCGGGTGGTTCGTGAGATCGACTAAGACAGTGACTCTCAGCCCGTGGAACCTACAACACCATGGCAGCGACCCAGCCCGCCAACAACAAAGGAATGTTGAAGTGCACAAAGGTCGGGATCACGGTATCGCGCATGTGGTTGTGCTGACCGTCGGCATTCAATCCGGCCGTTGGCCCCAAGGTGGAATCCGACGCCGGAGAACCGGCATCTCCCAAGGCGCCAGCCGTCCCGATCAGTGCCACAATGGCCATTGGGCTAAAGCCCATTTCCAGACATAAAGGCACGTAAATCGCAGCAATGATAGGAATAGTGGAGAACGAAGAGCCAATGCCCATGGTCAACAACAGCCCCACCAGCAGCAATAAGAAGGCAGCAAGCGGTTTATTGTTCGCCAACCAATCGGTCGCTCCCGTCACCATGGTGTCGATATGGCCTGTGGTTTTTAATACTTCCGAAAAACCGGACGCCGCAATCATGATAAAGCCAATCGACGCCATCATCTTGATACCATCCACCAGGACGCCTTCGGATTCGTTCCAGCGCACTACACCAGTGACCGAGAAGATAACAAATCCGGCCATGGCACCCAGCACCATGGAACCTAACCAAAGCTGAACCACAAAGGCCACCACAATCGCCAAGGTCGCCACCGCCAGTGACGTTGTGTTGTATTCACGATCGGTACGTTCGGTTTTTTCAATCACCGAGACATCGTAATAACGCTTGCCCCGATAACTAAACACCATGGCCAACAGTAAACCAAGCAACATTCCCAAGGCCGGAATCGCCATCGCTTTCACCACAGACACGCCATCGACCACAGCACCGGCATCAGCAACTTTGGCCAACAGAATATCGTTCAGATAGATGTTGCCGAAGCCCACAGGTAGGAACATGTAGGTAGTCACCAAGCCAAAGGTCAATACGCAGGCAACCAAGCGACGATCCAGTTGCAACTTCGACATCACCAACAACAAAGGCGGAATCAGAATCGGGATAAAGGCAATATGAATCGGGATCAGGTTTTGGGAGCACACCGCCGCCACCAGCAACATGCCCAACAAACCGTTCTTTAACCACACCACTTGCGGGCCAGTGGCATCCTGATTCATTCGTTTCAGAATAGCTTCGGCCAATAAATGCGGTAGACCCGATAGCGAAATGGCGACCGCAAAGCCACCCAATAACGCATAACTCAAGGCGATTTTGGCACCGCCGCCAATGCCGTTATTGAAGGCCTCCAAGGTGGTGTTCAGATCCAACCCACCAATCCAGCCACCCACAAAGGCAGCAATAATCATCGATAACATCACGTGCATACGAGCCAGACTCAATACCAGCATCAGTATCACAGCTACAACGACTGCATTCATTCTCTTTTCCCAGGATTATAAGTTTGCTTGCCGATCAAATACCTGACCGATCAGAAAGCGCGGCACGATACCATAGAAGTACTCTGTTTGCTTGAGTTTTGATCAATAACTTCTCAAACGGTCTGATCTTTCAGTCAGACTTTACTTATTGAAATATAAAAGCCATTGAACTGGTTTTTACAAGCCACTAGCATGCGCTCTTAACGCACTGCATCTAACACGCATATAACAGACAGCCATTAACGGAACAGCCCTTTGAATCAGACACCTTCTTCCTCGAACCTGCCTTTTATTGCGCTGATCATTGCCATGTTCATTTGGGCCAGTTCGTTTATCGCCCTAAAAATCGGCTTTGAAGTATTACACCCTGCGCAAGTGTTGTTTTGCCGGATGGCGGTTGCCAGTGTCTGCTTCTTAGCCTTGATCCGTTGGATGAAACCCATTCAATACCAGGCCGGAGATTGGAAATTTATTCTCGCCATGGTGGTGATGGAACCCTGCCTGTACTTTATCTTTGAGTCCATCGCACTCAGCAATACCACCGCCTCACAAGCCGGTGTGGTGACCTCCTTGTTACCGCTACTGACGGCCGTGGGAGCCGTGCTGGCGTTGAAAGAAAAAATGAACGGCCACATGTGGTTCGGCTTTTTACTGGCAATGCTCGGGGCGGTACTGCTGAGTTTAACCAGCGACAGCAGTGAATCCGCACCCAATCCTATGTTGGGCAATTTCTTTGAGTTTCTGGCGATGGTCTGTGCTGCCGGGTATACCCTGATCGTTAAGCACCTGATTACCCGTTATTCCGCCTTGTTTCTGACCGCGTTGCAGTCCTGGACCGGGGCGGTGTTTTTTCTGGGGCCTGCGCTCTACTTCCCGATGCCCGAGCAAATCAGCCCTGTGGCGATTGGTGCCATTGTGTATCTGGGGGTACTGGTGTCCATCGGCGCTTACGGGTTATACAACTACGCCATGGCGCACGTTCCGGCCACTCAGGCCTCGGCCTTTGTAAACCTGATCCCGGTATTTACGGTAGCCATTGCCTTTGTGGTGTTGGACGAGCGACTCAATTTGCTGCAATTGCTGGCATGTGGCCTGGTAATCGGAGGTCTGGTGTTAAACCGTCGGGCTGAAGCACGCCTCAAACGTAACGATACGGGTCAGCCTGAATCATCCACTCAGCCTGTATCATCAGCAAACCCAGCCGAGCACGTCTGATCGACAACGGATCTTCCCTGTCGTGATATCAAACGTAAGAAATATCTGAGCCACTCGCTGATCTGGAATATTCTCCTATCATTAAAGGAGTTTGTTCAGAATATTGGATACGTGAATGGTACGGGTGTGGTGGACGTCGATCTTGGTCTTGCTGATGTGGCTGGCGCTTCCTCATCCAACGTTTGCCAACTTAGTGATCACACCGGATGATACCGTCGTCGATGCCCGAGTAGCGGTAGAATACCTGATTGAGACCCATGGTCCTCTAGACATCGAAGAGATCAAAACCTCAGAACTCAATCAGCAATTCCAACTCATGCCCACACCGGACACCAACTTCGGCGTGGTTGATCAGGTCTACTGGTTCAAAGTTGAACTGGATTACCAGGGCCAAACGTCCAAAACCTGGCTATTGGAGTTAAAGCATTATTACCTCGATCACATCGAATTTTACGCCGATCAACAGGCTTCCCCCATCATCACCGGAGACAGTTACCCGTTTGCCCAGCGGCCAGTCCGACATACGTCGTTCATTTTTCCCGTTACCCTGACACCCGGACAGGCACACACCTTCTATTTCCGGATTAATACCTCTACCTCGTTGCACATGCCGCTGACCTTATGGCAACCAGAGGCCTTCGCGTTGGCGATTGGTCAGGAGCGCATTCTGCAAGGCATTTTCTACGGCACATTACTGGTCATGCTGTTTTACAACCTGCTGATTTTTGTCTGGGTAAAAGACACCAGTTACCTCTACTATGTGGGCTATGTGCTCTTTATAATTCTGGCCTGGACCTCCATTGATGGCTTGGGCTACAAGCTGTTTTGGCCGGAATCCCCCTACTTCAGTAACATCAGTGTCTCTGTGTTTCTGAATTCCACCGCCTTGTTTGCCATCTTGTTTGCACGGGAATTTCTCAGCCTGAAACAACTGTCACCACGCTGGAATAAAGTGATGTTGGTGCTGATCGGCGTCAGCCTGGTTTCAAACCTGCCTATGCTGCTTGGACACTTTGGTGTGGGGTTACAGCTCACCATGTTTATCATCCTCGGGATGTGTTTGTTGTTTGTCACACTCGGACTCTATGGCTGCTACCGCAAACAACGCCGTGCGTATTTTTTCCTTACCGCCTGGTTGGTGTTATGCGTTGGCGGGGTATTAAAATCGTTGATGACTGTGGGTGCGTTACCGGTAAATTGGACCACTATCTACGCTGCGCAGGTTGGTATCGTTTTGGAAGCCATCCTGCTTTCTGTGGCCTTGGCAGACCGCATGAATCAGGATCGCAAAGCCAAATTGGAAGCCATCCAGGATTCCCTGAAATCCAGCCAAAGAGCACTGGAAGCGGTCGAAGAATCGCGTGCGGTTCAAGAAAGACTGATCTATCAGGGTTTGCACGATCCGTTAACAGGCCACCCCAATAGGTTCTTGTTGTCCAACCACCTGCAAGACCTGATGCAACGGCAGCCAACATCACCTGAACTCCCTTCAGAGGCCGACTCTGCATCTCAACGGCTGGCTTTGGTGTGTATTCACCTCAACAACTTCAATGAGATCAACCACACCCTGGGCCACGACACCGGCGACGAATTACTCTGTCGTTTTATCAGTGATCTGGAAGCCCATGTTGAACACTGGCAAAACCTGACCTGCATCGAACAGACCTCCGAAAAACATTTCTATGTGGCCTTGATTGAAGGGGTTAATTTAGGAGTCGTGTTGCAACTCACCAATGAATGCGCCATCGAAGATAGGTTACAGCAGCTTCAGGCCTTCTTGAATCGACCGGTAGAATTCAACAATATGGCAGTGGTACTGGGTGGTCACATCGGAGTCGCACTCTGGCCAGAACATGGTGATGCTCCGGAAACCTTGCTTCGCAAAGGGATGATCGCCATGCGAACTGCACACGCGGCCGGGCGCGACTATCAGTTCTATGAAGACAGCATCGACAAGTACAGCGCCCAGCGGCTGTCACTGCTGGCAGAACTGGATACGGCCATTGCCGAAGATCAGCTGGAACTCTTCTATCAACCCAAGGTATCCATTCGGAATCGTCAGGTGGTCAGCATTGAAGCGCTCATTCGCTGGAACCACCCAACCCACGGTCTGTTAGGTCCGGATAAATTCATTACCTTTGCCGAAAACAGTCGGGTGATTCATGCCTTGACCCAATGGGTGCTGGAACACAGCATTGCCTTCACCAAACAGCTTCATCAACAAGGTTATGACATCAGCATTGCAGTGAATGTCTCGGTGCGGAATTTGTTAGAGGAAAACTTTCTCGATAATGTGAACGCTTTGTTGAAACGTTATCAGCTCCCCCCAGAGAAATTGATTCTGGAAATGGTCGAGTCCGCCATGATCGAAGACATCGAGCTGACCTTGGCGACCCTCAACACGCTGCAACAAGCGGGCATTCAATTAGCTATCGACGACTTTGGCACCGGCTATTCATCGCTGGAATACCTGAAAAAGCTGCCCGTTCATGAACTTAAGATCGACCGTTCGTTTGTACGCGATATGGTATCCAACCGCGACGATCGCTTGATCGTCAGTACCACCTTAGCCATTGCACATGAGCTGGGGATGCGTGTCGTGGCTGAGGGTATTGAAGACGAAGCCACCCTGGAATTACTGAGCGAAATGGAGTGCGAAGTGGGTCAGGGCTATTTTATTTCCCGACCCATGCAGGCCAATCTGCTGGTGGCCTTTCTATCATCACACACCCAATAAATTGATCTACGCCCTAACCCATTCTATTGCCGCCTTGCTGCCCTTCGGGTTTTAGTCTAAACCTATCTATATACGTTCAGAAACAAACCTCTAAGCATGGCGTAATGAGCGATTAATCAATACAGACGTAACAGACCGGGAACTGTAGTATGGCTAAAATTCTCTTGGTAGATGACGATCCGGAATTCAATAATTCACTGAAGCAATGCCTCGAATTTGCAGGCTACGATGTCATCGCCGCCTTTGATGGCCGACAAGGGTTAAAGCTCTACCATCAGGAACACCCTGACGTACTCATCACCGATATCATCATGCCCGATGTAGACGGCCTGGAATTAATCCTCAAACTGGCCACTAAAACCGATGCCTGCGAGTACGCGTTTCCCTGCAAGATCATCGCTATGTCCGGCGGCGGTCGGATTGCCGGTGAGAACTACCTGGCCAACGCAGATGTCATGGGCGTCGATGCCGTGGTGACTAAGCCATTATCCTTTCTTGATTTGGATAAAACCATCAAAACCCTTTTGGATGCTGCCTGATTCAACGGTAACTATGAGATACCACCACCAAAGCAGCCACCCTCAATCGTATGACCCGTACAGCAATTCCCGTAGAAGACAGTAATCAGAACAAAGGTAAGGAACAGGCCATGTATGGAATGGTAAACCGAGCAATCAAAGACTATTTGATCCGTCATCACGGAGAATCCGTCTGGGAAGATGTATTGTCTGCCTCACAAGCCAACGAAGGCAGTTTTTTGAGCATGAGCCAATATCCGGATGAACTCACAGTATCGCTGCTGGTAGCCGCCGCTGAGCGCACCAATCAAAGCCTTCAGGAATTGCTTCAGGACGTAGGCACCTTCTGGATTGAATTCGCCCTGAACAGCGACTACGGCGCCCTACTCAGAGCGGCAGGTGATACGTTAAGAGACGTGCTGGATAATCTGGATAACCTTCATTCAAGATTGGTGAATGCCTTTCCTGAACTCACACCACCTTCCTTCTGGTGTTCCGATACCGAAGGCACCGATCCGAACTTTAGTGACGCCCTCGAGCTGCATTACTTCTCGCAACGGGAAGGCTTAAGTGACTTTGTCATTGGCCTGGTCAAAGGCATCGCCAACATGTGCAATGTGCAATGCCAGGTGAAGCTGGTACGCCCCCGAAACAATGCCACCGAACACGATACCTTTCTTGTGGAGTATCGTCCCGGTTAGCAAAACATAGGAGGACATCGGGTGCTCTGTCCAAACGCAGGTGAGTTTTCAAAGGCCTTCCCATTTCATATTGTCATTGCCAATAACGACGCCATGACGATTCAACAAATCGGGCCATCGCTGAGAGCCCTTTATCCGGACATCGACATCAGTGACCCGCTCGATCAACACTTCAGCATCGAACGCCCCAAAAAGAAGCCCAGTCTGGATGATTTGCGTATTGCCATAAAAACTACCTTTATTCTGAAACATCACACCAGCAGCTTGGCATTCCGTTATCAATTACTGGCCGAACAGGATGCACTGCTGTTTTTTGTTGGCTCCCCCATCATGAACAGCATTCAGGAGTTTGAACGGTTCGGGTTGAAGCTCTCACATTTTGCACCGCACGATGCGTTACCCGACTTCCTGATGGTAATCGAGCCTAAAGACCTCTATCTGAAAGACATTCAAAACCTGGCCAACCGGTTACAGGAAAGCCGCGATACTCTGGTCAATATCAACAATAAATTACTGAGTAAAAATGCTGAGCTGGCCGAAGCCCGTACTCTTGCCGATGAGAAGAACCAGCAATTGATCGAATTGAATCAATCTCTGAAAGAAACCCAAGCTCAACTGATTCAATCGGAAAAACTCGCATCCATCGGTGGGTTGGCTGCGGGAATCGCCCATGAGTTAAATCAACCACTGGGGATTATTTCGTTACAGTCCGAGTTAAGTCTCGAACAACACAAGCTGGGTACCCACCAGCACCTTAGCAAAGCATTGCAACAAATTCTGCATCAGGTACAAAGGGCCACGACCATCATTAATCACTTAAAACTGTTTGGTCGCGATGCAATGGATTTACCCAAAACCCCTTGCCATATAAGCCGACTGATTGATGCGGTGTTAACGCTGCTGCGCGAGCCCTTGCGACTGAACAACATCACACTTAACGTCTACTGTGAAGACACCCTGCCTGCGATTCTGTGCAATGAAATCCAGATTGAGCAAGTCTTAACTAACTTACTGAGTAATGCCAAAGATGCGCTCGAACACAGCGCGGATAAACGCATTGATATTCATTGCCAGCAACAAGACCAGCAAGTTGTCATCAGCATTGAAGACACTGGCGAAGGCATTCCGGACGAGGTCAAACATCGTGTATTCGACCCCTTCTATACCACCAAAGAAGTGGGTAAAGGTACGGGGTTAGGGCTCTCTATCTGCTACAGCATCATCCAGGATCACCAGGGCGAGATTCAGATGGACAGCACAGCCGGGCAAGGCAGCCGGGTGACGGTAACCTTACCCATAGCGAACGAAACCAGCGCGAGATCCACCAGTGCAACATCCGCCTGAGTTTAGTTGGATTAATCAGGCTAGGGAATCTCTGAACAAGTCCCTAGATGTAATAAAGCACCAAATAGCCCGTCAGTAACACAGCCACCCAAACCACCATGGTTTCTGTCGGCCACAAGCGAGCGAAGTACCCTTTGGGTTTACCTTCTTCCGCATCGTAGGAGTTTTGAATCATCCGTTTGATCGACGCAATGAGAGCCCCTTCCAAGGCTTGACGAGCTTTATCAAGGCTTTGTAGCAACCATTTCAACAAGGCTGGCCCCGGCTTACGGTAGAACCAATCAAAATCCAGGCTGATGGTTTCTGTTCGCTTCATCATGGGCAGTAACAAGAAGAAGGCTAAACCAGCAAATAACAACAACTGGAACTGAGTCACCAGGTGATCTGCGGTATAGGCTTCGTATTCCACCGGGTACGGAAGCATGTCATACAGAGGCTGCGGGAATACCCCCAACGCGATACACAAGAAAGCGAACACAAACATAGCAAACTGCATATTCTTTGGTGGATCAGCTGGTCGTAGCCCGGAATCTTTCTGGAAGAAAACGAACCAGGGGTACTTCACACCCGCATGAAGGAAGACACCTGCAGAGGCTGCCGCCAATAGGAACCACACCCAAGTGATGTGCTCATAAGCCGCAGACGACGAGATCATGGACTTAGAAACAAACCCAGAGGTAAACGGGAATGAAGAAATGGCCAAGGCCCCAATGATGCCATACACGGTAGTAAAAGGCATGCTATGGAACAAACCACCTAAATCACTGCAGCGTCGTTTACCTGTTTGGTACAACACTGCACCGGCAGTCATAAGCAATAAGGCTTTATAAATGATATGCGCAAACGCATGGGCCGCAGCGCCATTTAACGCCATTTCGGTGCCTATACCTATCCCCGTCACCATGAAACCAACCTGGTTAACAATACTGTAGGAAAGGATGCGTCTAGCGTCGTTTTCCAATAGCGCATAGATAATCCCATAGAAAATCATAAAGCAGCCGACGGGGATCAAAATGTTGGAACCCGGGAAGCATATTAACAGCGTAAATACTGCCGTCTTGGTGGTAAACGCCGATAGAAAAACGGCACCACTGGGACTTGCTTCCGGATACGCATCTGCAACCCAAGCGGAAAACGGCGGTGCCCCGGCATTAACCAAAAATCCAATCAGAATTAGCCATTGAGCCGGGCCCTCTAGCCCTAACACGGTAAATTCTGTGGAGCCTGTGGTATGTATATGCCAAATGATACCGGCCATTAATACAACACCACCGAACAGGTGCATGGATAGGTAGCGCATGCTGGCTTTATAAGCACCGTCAGTTGCTCCTGCCCAAACCACCGCCGTGGAACCGATGGCCATCAACTCCCAGTAAATAAATACGCTGATTAAATCGCCGGAGGAAGTCACCCCAATGGCGCTGCCTGCGTAAAGGAAAGCAGAGGCTAGTTCAAAGGTGGAGGCGGTTCGCATGGCAAATATACCACCGACCAAAACCATCAGCGCAAAAATGGTAGCGAATAGTTTACCAACCGTAGTGAACTCTAACGGAGATAAGGTGTAATCCAGGAACCCCGCTTGCCAACTGGCGTCTGCAGGTAATGTCCAGATCATGGCTAACGCCAATAATGGCAAAGCCAGAAGCACCCCTTGGCGTAATACCCCTTTCGTCAGAGGGATCAATAGCGCGCCGGCAATGATAATCCAGCCTGGAGGAAACTCAATCATCATAATAATCTTCCCCACGCTTCAATACATATCCAAGAGCTTTTGCGCCCAGCACCATGGCCGCGCAGGTGATAAACCCGTACCAGGCAGAGAAGCCAAAAGTGCCGTCAATGCCAAAATATTCATGTTTATGGATCAGTAACTCTGAGAAAACCGTCACCACCAGAATGGCAATAAAGATTTTCCAAAGCAGACGAATCGACTCGGCTTTCATTAACCAATGTTTATTAGGTTCACTCATTGGGCTACCTCCAACATTTGTTTCGCTAATGCCAGTGGCAAATCAGGGTTAAAGAACACAAACAAGGTCATGGCTGCGGTAATTAATAACGGAACAAGGATAGGTAACGATGCTTCGCCATGGGCCGCTTCTGTTTTCTCAGGTTTAAAGTACGCCGCGTAAACAATAGGAATAAAATAGGCCGCATTCAGCAAAGTACTCAAAACAAGCGCAATGACCGCCACCCATTGTGCCGTATCCAAAGCACCTAAGAGCAAGTACCACTTGGAGATAAAGCCCGCCGCTGGTGGTAAACCAATCATGGATAGAGCGCCAATAGTAAAAGCCGCCATCGTCAAAGGCATTCGCTTCCCGATGCCATCTAATTCACTCACCAGTTTTTTATGTGCAGTTGTGTAAATAGCACCCGCCACAAAGAAAAGGGTGATCTTTCCAAATGCGTGAGTGGCAATGTGCATGGCACCACCAATTGCCCCTGCGGTGGTAGCCAGCATAGCGCCGAGCACAATGTAACTCAGTTGAGCTACAGTTGAGTAGGCCAAACGTGCTTTCAGGTTATCCTTGGTTAACGCAATGATTGATGCGATCACCATGGTGGCTGCCGCCATATACAACACAAAATCAGTGGTTGAAAGGTCCGCTAAACCATCGATACCGAAGACATAGACAGCGACCTTTAGAATACTGAACACACCAGCTTTTACTACAGCCACCGCATGTAACAGCGCACTTACCGGGGTAGGCGCAACCATAGCCGCTGGCAACCAACGATGGAACGGCATGAGAGCGGCTTTACCAATACCAAACGCAAATAAAACCAGTAAGAAGCCAAGTATTGCTTTATCGTGTGATTCATCGAATATTCCGCCAGCCTGGAAATCCAATGTACCGGTCAGGCTGTAAGTCCCCAGAATCGCAAACAACAAGAAACAAATTGAGGTACTTAACAGAATTCCCAGATAAGTACGGCCACCTTGTTTAGCGGCGTCAGTACCAGCGTGCGTCACCAATGGGTAAGTGGCCAGCGTTAAGACTTCATAAAAAATAAACAGGGTTAATAAGTTACCAGAAAAACAAATGGCCATAACCGAGCTGATGGAAAAGGCGAAACAGGTGAAGAAACGCGTT
>JBFHTA010000104.1:0-12649 GCA_041590855.1 Pseudomonadales bacterium | reverse complement strand
GAGAAGATGGTTTCGAATATCGATATAAAGGCCTCCGCTGGCATTGGTGTTATAGGCAACGTCATTCACAAAGCGAGTGCGCTGAAGAATTAGGTTGCTGTTAATCCAATCTTCGCCCACTTCGGACCACCCGGTTGGTACAGGGTTCTCAAACAAGTTCAGCCCCATGCTTCGCATTGCCTGATCAAGCCCGGTGCCATCGGTTTGGGCTGAGAAATTGCGAACCACGCCCGTTACCATTTCCACCGGCGTCTTCACTTTGTTTCGGAACATCTGACTGTCAGCAAAGTCGGGCGACTGTACCAGGTAGGTAATCACGGTGCCTATGTGTCCATCGCTATTGATAAATTCAGAGGCACATCCATCAACTAAGCTGTCACTGGATTCATCGGCCACAAATAGCACCGACAGTTTGCGACAAATAAACCGGGCGGTTGAGGGGTGCATGGCTAAAATATCCAGCGCTTGCTCGCCTTCGTTGACACCACCTTCAGAGATCACAACACCGAGCAGTTCTTTGTCTCCGCTGCTGTGCACCGAACTGTTGAAAACAAATTGCCCGTTTTCATGTTGCCAACCGGTAAATATTCGAGAGAGTTGTCGAACGTCTTCGGCGTCGTATCCACCATCAACTCCCAAGGTGTGTAGCTCCATGATCTCCCGCGCATAGTTTTCATTCGGTGCGGTATTGACGTTTTCGTGGTTGTTTAGATAGAGCAGCATCGCCGCACTTTTCGCGCTCGCTTCAAGCAAGTCTCGGAAGTTGCCTAGCGCGAGTTGCCTGAAGGCATTGTTTTCAGCTAACTCATAGGCCACCTCACCATGGGTGTTGAGGTTGGTGTTGAAATGGTTATCCCAAAACCAGGTCATTACTTCTTGCAATTGGCGGCGGCTGTAGAGCATGTGTTGCAAGGCATACCATTTCAGTTCGTCTTTGGTTTGGGGCGTAAATCCTGCCATCTGATTTTCAAAGGCACTGTCATCAATGGTGTCCGGTGCTAACTGCTCTGCAAGGAATGCGTCCGGACCAATGTTGCTGATGTAGTCAAGAAGGGTAGGCGTCGCACCAAAGGTCAGTCGATTCACCATTTGAATTGGCTCATGGGTCACTGCCTGAACGTTCAATACTCGTTGTGC
Organism: Pseudomonadales bacterium; assembly: GCA_041590855.1. Taxonomy (GTDB): domain Bacteria; phylum Pseudomonadota; class Gammaproteobacteria; order Pseudomonadales; family Litoribrevibacteraceae; genus Litoribrevibacter. The sequence goes on along the minus strand of JBFHTA010000104.1, from coordinate 11,512 downwards.
CGTGGTTTGACGATTTGCAAAATCAGTGGCCAGAAGCTCCACGGTAATGGTGCCGTCCACAGTCAATTGACCATTTCGCACCACTAACTCCCATTGGTTTGTTTGCTCGTTGAACGGAACCGATACGTTATCAATCACGATACCCAGCCCTGAGTCGGTAACTGTGGCGATGAGCTGAGCCACTCTTACGTCATCGGTGACCAAACCTTTTAAGGTGACGCCCGTTTTATTTACCGTGTCGCCATTCGCATGGGATGTCACAGTAATCACAGGTGGATCACGATCCGTGGCCGTTGCTGCCACTGGGTAGGTTGATGTGGCCAGCCCTTCATTGTTTGCGCTGTCTAACGCCACCACTTGAATAGACACGTTCGATTCGGGCGTCAACATGGACTGGGCCACCGATAACTGCCAGTTACCTGAAGCCGAATCGAAGTCTGCTTGTGCCGTGAATGGGGTCTTACCTTCTGAAAGAATTGTGACATCCACACGGGAAAGGGTTTGATTGTCCGTTGCTACGCCGTTTAATACGAAGCCTTCGGCAGGAACTGTTACGTTGGTGTCTGGAGACAGAATGGACACCTGGGGTAATTCAATATCGGGCTGCCCCGTTTGACCCCGAATTACGCTAAACGTATATGGGCCATTACGAGTGATGACTCCGCTGTAGTAACGCATGTTTTCGCCGAATGGATTTTGAGATTTAAGCAAGAACCGATTGCCTTCGTCCAAACCATTAAGATCAAACTGAATCACACCATTAGCATCCGTGATGCCTTGTTTTCTGAACACCAGCTTATCTTCAGACGAAATTTCATAGGCATAGACTTTTCGTTCAGTTAACACTTGCTGGTTATCTCCGTTCACCAAGGTGACGGGTAAGGCCCCCACAGTAAACAAATAGGGTTCATAGGCGGTTAGCACATCACTGTAAACATGGCCGCTATTATAGGGTGTGGTCTTTAATCGATATTTGCGTCCCTCATTAATGCCATCCAGGTCGAAGGCCACTTGCCCTTGATCGTTAGTGATGCCTTTGGCCGTCCATTTTTTACTGCCATCGTCCAACTCTTCGACGGCAATGATGGTTTGGCCTGTCAGGGGCTGCGCGGTCACAAGGTTTTGGATTGTCACCAGAATCGGAAGGTTGCCCACGATAAAATCAAACGATCCATTTTGAGTGATTTCCTGACTGTATTTATGAGCGCCACTGACTGTACTTTTTGCTGCCAGCTTATAAACGCTCCCTTCATCAAAACCATTCAGATCGATCCGCAAGCGCCCCTGATCGTCGGTAGTTGCGTAGCTGATATTGGAATACTTGCCATCGGGTAGGCGTTTTTTGACGTTAATGGTGGTATTCACCAAGGGGGTGGCAGGGTTCACACTGCCATTCAGAACATTCACCCGAACTTTACCTAACCTCAAGGTGTGGGTTGCGGGCTTGGAAAACACAGAAGAAAGGAAGGTGAAGTTATTATAGGCCTTCACTTTTAATTGATAGCTCCGCCCCTGACCTAAACCTTCCAGGTCAAAGGGCACTTGGCCGTTGGTATCCGTGTATAATTCCCCGGCCCAGACTTTGGTGCCATCCTCTTTTACTTCGTAAGCGGTGATTCGTTGCTCAGTAAGTGGATCATTGGTTTCATCATCAAGCAGGGTGATATTCAGTGGCAGATTGCCGACCGTAAATTGATGATCTCCGGCTTCGGTAATGGCCTGGCTGTATTTGCTGGTGCCATTTAACAAACTTTGAGCTCGAAGGCGGTACACCTCGTCTTGGTTTAGGGGTAGATTAATTCGAATCAATCCATCAGTGTCTGTCCAGGCCTGAGCGAACCACTTGTATTTTCCATCCGCTTTTAATTGTTCGATTACCACTTTTTGTTCTTGATAGGGGACAGGTGGTTTGGTGTGGCCACTTAACAGGCTGACTCTTACCGTGCCTATGCGCCACTGCCAGCTTGTGGGTTCGAAAAAGACAGGGCTCTTGGTAGAAAAACCATTGTAGACTTTGGTTCTCAAAAGATATTGCCGACCCTCTCCCAAGCCGTCTAAGTCAAATACAACTCGGCCTTCTTCGTCGGATACCATCTGTTGTCGCCACTGATGTGATCCGTCCGCAAAAACTTCGTAGGCCACCACTTTAATTTCTTGCAGTGCTTGTCCGCTCTCGTCGTCCAGCAACTGTGCATGTAAGGGAATATTGCCAACAACAAACAGGACTTCCCCTGACTGGGTAATATCCTGGCTTCTTTTAACGATATTATTGGCAGGGCTCTTTGAACTCAGCGCGTAAACCACACCTTCGCTTAAACCGGGCAAATCAATCAGTAATTGCCCTTCATCATCCGTAATGGCCTGGCCATACCACTTATACTTGCCATCACTGTGGCGTTTAAGCACTTCTACCTTTGTTTGAGTTAAAGGTGGTCTTGCAGCAGTGGTGCCATTTACTACGTTGACCTTTGTGGTTCCGACTACAAATTCAAACGAACCTTCTTGTGTGAGTTCCGGTGTATAAACCCGGTACCCATTAAAGACTTTGGCAGAGGCTTTATAGACTTTACCCTGACCGATACCGTCTACATCAAATAACGCATTTCCGGATTCATCGGTAAAGACACGGGCGGCCCATTTTTTATCGCCTGAATCCTGTATTTCGTAGAGATCCAGACGTTGATCGGGAATAGCATTTCCTGTTTGGCCATGAACTAACTGAATGGTTAGTTGGCCTGCGGAGACCTGCATACACAACAAAGCGAAAAGACAAGTCAGTAAGCTTTGTATCCAGCACCGGTTTGGAAAATTTAGGTGAAATAGACATTTCATGAACATCTCCTCCTTGATTTTCTGGTGTGGTCGTTACTTCCGTCGACTCCATGAGCCTAGCAGTGATAGTCAGAGGCGCTGTTACATTGTTGAACGACTTCGTTAGCTTTGTGTAAGCGCAAGTGAGCTGCATCACAATACGAAATGCTAACCGTTAGCATTTACTTACAAAGCGAACGATTCAATGACAAAACCGGGATTGAGAGCCCGTTTTATGGAGTTATGAGGGCGGAGAAGAATGATGACACCACTGAAGTCCCTCGTGAGTTCATCCAGAAGCTACGTTCCGACCCGGCTAAACTACAACAAGAGTTGCTGGATGAACTGTCTTAACCTAGTGTGCCAAGCCATTCAAATACAGTAATTCATTGGTAATGATGGCGTTATTCAACGTCGAAACATCCGCAAGATTTTCCACCAACTCAAGATAGTCAGAAATGAAGCGGTAGAAGTAACCTAAGCCAAGCGTTTTAAAGACAAGACGACTTTTCTTCAATAGTTTGATCTTACCTTTGTCGTTCAATAACTGAGTTATGTATTGGGAGAGTTGCTCCAATAACCTGATGATCTCAGTGCGACGCTCCAGAAAATCACTGGGCATGTTCATGAATTCATTGATCTCCTCCGGGGAGCCTTGCTGCGCTGTGGATGCTATCTGCTGAGCGATGGATACATTAAATTCAGAGATCAAAACGTGAAGTTCGAGAGGAATCAGAATAGGGGTTTTATCTGAGAGCGTTTTTTCTACTAACTCAATTTTCTTACTGGTCTTAAGCACTGCATTGGAATCCAGCCCTTGAGTGACGATATCGGAATAGAAGGCTAACAACTCTCGCTCGTGGCCAGCCTTTGTCAGTGACAAATGCCGTTCATAAAAACTGGTTTTTTGATGTTCTTCGATGGCGCTTATGAGATGGGTTCCGTGCTTTTGAGAAATAGCCTCGTTAACGGAATGTAGGCGAGAAAACAGCTCGGACAGTCTTTGTTTCATGGTACCACTTGGACGTTCAATGATGAGGATGTCATTCGACATCTGCTTAATTTAATAAGTACGTAGTTTGATACGGGCTATCGGCGTACTATAAATTAATATGTTAGATTGTTCTACAATTAGAGATCGGAAAATACGTCATTACTCATCAATAGGTGAGAAACCATCGACGGTCAGACGTTGGGTTAGCTCATTGATTTGTAGAAGTTTCCATGAATAATGGTACGAAATTGGATCTGCGTGCGTGGAGCGTAGAGTTAGCTGTTAAGTGCGCAAGGAAAGTAAAACATGGAATCAGAATATTGGTTTTTAATAGGCTTCATAGCACTAATAAATTACTGCTTTGCATTCATGTTAAGTATTGAAATAAGCGCGTTCGAACTGATGCCAACATCAAGAAAAATATTCTGGAGTCTATTGGTTTGGCTTGTGCCAATAATCGGTCCGTTATATACGCACAAGCACTTTAAAATAGGTTGGTCCAGTGGTCATTCGTCAGGTGGCAACGATATTCAACCTCCAGGAGATGGCGGCTGCTGAATCGGTATATAATCAGGCCAAGAGGTATCACTCTTTCAGACTAGGACAGCATTTCCGTAGCTTAGCCACTTCAAACCGCACCTCAAATAGACATTCCTCTTAAAGGTTAAAGCAGAGAGGGCCTTCCCTCAGACTCCCTTCATCTCCTCAATACACGCTTTAAGCGTGTTACTAATGCGCGTCTGGTTTCTGATCATTTGTAAATGAGGCCAGGTGGCTTGTTCGCCTTTAAGAATAAGGTAGTTCAGTTCTTCCTCATTCGGGTTAATCATAAACTTCTTATACCAGCCAATGGGGAATTCAGGGTGGATTGTGATATCTCCCAAGTAATCTTGATCCAGTAAGAGTTCAGCGTAGCTAAGGCTTGCGTTAAACGGTTGTCTGGTGATTCGACGTTGCGCCAGTTTGATCATGGCGTTGCCCTGACTTACCAAAGATGAGATGGCGATATCTTTTAAAAGGGCTGTTATTCCGGGCTTTTGTCTTTGAGATACGAAAGGCAGAATGTGTGGGTTGGCCTGACTCACAATAAAGTAATTGACGTTGAATAAACGACTGATTCGTTGTCTTGGAATGTCGGATGCAATGGCACCGTCACACCAGGTTTCTGTGGGGAGATAATCCTGTTCTGCTTCATTAGTACCTGACCTTCTGGCTTTCAGTGATGCCGGAGGAAATAACCCGGGAACAGAACACGATGCTTTTGATGCGGTGGTAATCAAAACATCGGGCGCTGTTAAATGATTCAAGATTCTGGGTTTCTGGCCTGGTCGGGTAGGGGATACGGTAATGCTAACGCTTCGCCTTGTTTTCTGATACGCCTCCGCAAAGGTATAGGGTTTTATGTTGCTTTCAATGCAGGTCTTGAGTTGTGTTTCATCCATCCATGCGCCTTGCTTGATTTTTTGCTTTAAAGGCAGCGGCTTTAATGGTTGATAATGTGCTTTCTCAGGGGTGTTAAATAACTCGGCCAGTTCCTTATCTGTGTGCGTTGCAATAATGCCTGCCGCAATTGAGCCCATGCTTGTTCCTGAAACGATGTCTGGCAGTAAGCGCTGATCAAATAAGGATTTAACAACGCCTATATGGGCAATCCCAAAGGTACCGCCACCACTTAACATCAGTGCCGGACGACCAAAATTCTTTTCTACCTGACTGAAGCGCTTCAGTTTGTCGTCCTGTGTCATGTTAGGCAGAGCCGTTTTGGCAAGAAGCTCGATACCCTCGATGACTGTGTCGAGGTAGGCTTCAACTTCGCTGTTACATAATTGGTGAAGTCTGACGTTATTCAGTTCGCCGACCATTTGATGCAAGGATTCATCCAGAAAACGACTCAGCTCTACTAACCGCGAGTGGTTGATTAAGTTCGCCAAGCGTTCAGTGTGATTCGTTAATAAAGAGCGGGAGGATTCAAAGGTGTCATACTTTGAGCTGTTATAACGTGAGCTGGCGTAATCCGATTGCTTGGTTGATTCATGCAGTGATAGCCATTCGTTATAGGTTTTCACATTAGATAATTGCTTATTTGATAGTGAAACTTTCATCTACTTTCCTGGCTGCATGGTGTGAATTTTAGTTCAGGTAGGCGTTTGTTATAGCACGTTTGTTATGGCTGGTTCTATTAGGGCCAAATGAAGCTTGTATTGAGGAAGTATTGTTAGTGGGCCACCCTTATGATGGCTTAGCTCAATGAGCTGAAAACGAGCTTAAACTGCACGAAACCAACTATCATCGGGTGAACAAAATTTTGATGGAGGATTGGATTAAACCATCCAGATCAACATGCAATTCGGCGTGGTTAAACCGATTCACTTTGGGACGGTTTGATCCAAACTACCTCGGCCGCGCAAACACTTGCGTCCAATACGTTGGGTAGTCTGCTGTGGCTGAATCCACTCGGGATGAGCCGAACTCTGTAAAACTGCCATTCATGATGTTGCGGCAATGGCCTTCGCTGTTGAGCCAGCCAGTGACAACTTGCGTAACGCTGGTTTGGCCTGCAGCGATGTTTTCACCCACAGCGGACCAATCGTAATTCTGCGCGTCTACCCGGTTGGCGACTGATAAGCCATCGGAACCCGTGTGGCTGAAAAAGTTGTTGGTAGCCATGTCGGTGCTGTGAGAGAAGGCTGCAGCTTCAAGATCGCAGTTCCAGGTTAACGCTGATACAGCCGGAAGGTCGTCACCTCCGCAGGTGTAGCCGGAAGCGCGCGCGGCGTTTACTTGATCGAGCATGTCTTGCTCGTTTACGTCCAGCTCACAGCCTGTGTTGTTTGGCTCATTGGTATCGTTTGTGTCATTGGTGTTTTGAGCGTTGTTTCCGGCAGAGGTCACAGAACCGGAGTCGGATGAAGAACCACCGCCGCCTCCACAGGCAGTTAAAAACAAGGCGGTAAAGCAGGTAGTAAGTAGAAGGGTGGTGGTGTTCTTTTGAATACGCATGAATCAGTGCCCGATAGTGAAAACAGCCATGGTATCGGGCTGGCTGAAAAGAACTGTGATTTTGGTTTGATCGTACACTTTGTTACTAATTAACTGGCATTGGGTTGTTTCTAGGTTTCTTGGGACGTCTCCAAAAAGCCCAGTAACCCAAGCTGGCTAACAAGATGACGCCAAACTCAATGGGCCTGACCCAAACGGGTTGATGGTAGGGGCCGAGCTGGTCTAACCAATCAAGATTCCAACCCGTGAGATACGCCATCATCAGCATGGCAGAGGCCAGCCAGGCTGTCGGGTTGAGATGAATGGCCGCAAAGGGCAGTACCCAAAGCCAATACCAGGGGTTGATTACCGGCATGCACAGTAGGACGCCTGCATACACCCAGTCCAGTCTTGGGATGTTTACCGGGGGCCTTGTCTTTTGATTTGCTTCGGTTGTGTTTAGGAAGCGAAACCCCTCTTGTTGTAGACCACTAAACTTGAGCCAATACCCGCCAACCCCCAGCATTAGTACCATGGCAAGCAACAACTTGGCAGAGCCGTCGTCTAATCCCAGTCGTAACAAGCCATACAGGGCGGAGTTAAATTCCCAATCACTGGCCATGGCGGTCAGCCCCAGCAAGTCAGACTCCAAGTTAAGAAGTAAGGGGGCATACAACCCAGCCAAGCAGATCAAGCACAGAAGCCAATAACGCACCTGGATTTTCCATAACAAGAAGGGAACGGCGATGATGGCAAAAATTTTGGCGGCGACGCTTGTCGCCAGAGTGAACGCCATAAGCCCAGGGCGACGGGTTTGGAGGCAATACACAGCAATCACCAGCAAACACACGGCAAGACCATCCGGGTGGGCCGTGAGAATCACTTCTTTAAACACCAAAGGACACCAGGCGTAGAGGGCCACTTTGATGGGCGATGCCAGTTTCAATAGCACCCAAATCAGTACCAAATCCGTCAGACTGTAGATCAGTTGTAATGGCCATACTTCACCAGGGGCAATCCAATACCCTAACAAGAAACTGTATTGAAAGACCGAGCCATAGACGGTGGGAATGTCGGGGTAATTGATTTGCCCCAAAATATCAGCAAAGGGGGCTTTTATTGGCTGATTAAAGTAATTACTGGGAGAGACGCCGTAAGGCGTGCCATGTTGAGCCGTGTGATAGGCGTCCCACAGGTAGCGGAAATAATCGTCTTCAAACAGCGGTAAACCGAACAAGCCCAGCAGGTGGAAGGCAATTGCCCAGCTCATCACATATCGGGCCGAGAAGGCTTCTTTTCTGTACCAAGCTCTGAATACACATACAAACAAGAGCGCATTTGCCAGCGTCATCAATCCTAAAAACAACCAGACGTTCTCGGCAAGCGAGGATTGGCTGAACAGAGTAAGGGCGCAATAACAGAACCCTAATAACAGCGTGAGAAATTGTGTGGTTTTGCTTGGCTTCATTGTCGTTACTTTTTGGGATTCCGCTTAGGTTTTTAGCTTGGTAATTTGATGGCGTAAGGCGATCAGACGAAGCGAAACCCCGTAAGTTCCGGCCCTTTTTTCAAAAAAGATCATTGTGATCAAAACGTTATAAATGACGACAGATCGGGATGATTTGTTATCAACAAGTGACTGTTTCATCACGGCTTCGTGATACCTCCAGCCCCGGCTTTGGTAATACTTCTTGGGCGATTTCGTCATGCAGAGCGCTTCGTCTCTGTATACAACTCATGACTAATTAGGTGAAAACATGTCGATGATTAAACGTTCTTCTACTCCGATGAAATGGTCGGGCTCGTTGTTAGCACGCTGTGCGGCAGTGGCAATTTTGGCGTCTGGTATGGCGTCTCAGTCGATGGCGTCCGGATCGTTTGGTGGTGGCTCGGGGTTTGGCCCTCAGAATGCCTACAACCTGGGGAAAGCGGTGTTTTATAAGAAGCTGGCGTGTGACGGATGTCCGGTAGAAAACACTCAGTTGGATTCCGAATCGGCCGGTGAGTTGATTGACAAACTCAACAGCAATCAAGACTTTGCCAGCGAGGTGACGGGTAAGAAGCGCAAAGCCGTGATTCTTTACCTCCAGCGTCGATTCAACGCGAGTTAATGGTTTTCAATCTTCTTATCACAGCTAACTAAATATAAAAGGATTTCCCATGTACGACCTATCCTCTCGTATTCAAGGACAAGTTAACAATCAAGGGCACGACAGTGCCAGTAAGCCAGCCAAGGCAATGGCCATGTATAAGATGATTACGGCCGGACTCGGCTTAGCCGCTTCCTCGGTTTGTTTGGCGCAAGGTTCCCCTTGGTTGCAGGAACCTGGCACGTTTTCAGCGTCTGTGACGCAAGTGCATCAATCTGCGGACGAGCTCTATGTCCAAGACAGCAAAAACGATTTAGGCGAAGACTTGGAGCAAGATACAACCTGGCTGTCGCTGCAATACGGTGTAACTGATGATATCGCGTTGGACTTCAGAACCGGTTATGCACGAAGCACCTTTGATTCTGAAGGGCCAGGCCCTTTCAGGGATCAACACGAAAGTGGACGAACTGATACCAACATCGGTATCAGCTTCCGATTGGTGGATGAGTTCCTGAGCGACGCGCCTTTGCCGAGTACAGTGTTGCGTGCCGGGCTCATTTTGCAAGGTAACTACGATACCGGTTACATCAACTCCATTGGTGACGGTGCGGATGGTCTGGAGCTGTCTTTGATTACCGGCAAGGTGTTGAACGACTGGTTTGCTGTGTCTGGTGAGATAGGGTACCGAGCCCGCAATCAGGACGTGGCCGATGATATTTATTTCAATGTTGGGAGTTACTTTTCTCCTGTTTCGAACCTGACAGTGTCTTTGTCCTATTCCAATACCAATGCGCGTGATGGTCTGAACCTGAACTCCGGCAGCTTTAATGGTGAGAACTTCCACTTATTGGAGGAAGACACAGAGCTGGTGGATTTAGGGGTGTCTTACCGCCTGACCTCTCAATTTAATGTCGGTGCGAATGCCGGTCGTGTAATCGACGGCAAGAACACGGCTGAAAGCGATGTTTACGCCTTGTACTTGGGCTATTCATTCTAACCCGGTTGCTGCCCAGGAGGGCCGATTGAGCCAGACATGCGACTGTGCTCATAGGTTCTCTGTCCCTGCTTGGCCAACCCTTGTGCCATAGGGTTGGCCCTTTTTTAAAGTTCTTAAACAAGGCTTTTATAAGGAGATTGCCATGTACAAATCACAACATATCTCTGTGGTGATTCCGGCATTGAATGAAGAAGATTCCATCTTACAAGTGATTTCCGGGTTGATGGCGCTCAAGGACAGTGAGCAGAACCCCATTATTGACGACATCGTAGTGTGTGATAACGGCTCCACCGATCGAACCGCTCAAATGGCCGATTACGCCGGTGCTCGCGTGGTGTACGAGCCCGTGCCGGGGTATGGGCGGGCCTGCCTGACGGCCATTGATGCCTTGGAAGATACCGACATCGTTCTATTTGTAGATGCAGACCATGCGTTTTATAGCCATCAAGCCATTGGATTGATCAGTGCAGTGGCTTCTGGGGCAGACTTGGCCATTGGCTCCCGGACTCTGGGGCATATAGAAGATGGCGCGTTAACCTTGCCGCAGACCTTTGGCAATCATTTGGCGAGTTTCTTGATTCGAGCCATTTGGCATCATCCGGTAACCGATCTGGGGCCGTTTCGAGCCATTCGTTATGATGCTCTCAAGAGACTGAACATGGCCGATCAAACCTTTGGCTGGACCATCGAAATGCAGATTAAAGCCATTCAATACGGGATGGCGATTACTGAATTGGCGGTGGATACCCGACGACGAATTGGTGTTTCCAAAATCAGCGGGACTATTAAAGGCTCGATTGGTGCAGGTATTGGCATCTTGGGGATGATCTACAAATGCTGGCGGGAAGAGCCCAAACGCACGCTGGTGACAAAAAATCCACTGACCAAAGGAGGTTCTTTATGAAACGCCGAATTAACCCTTTTTATTGGCTTGCTACGGTTTGGTTATTGCTGGCAGGCAATCTCTATGCAGGTATTACCGAGGACTTTTCGCAAAGTGATGAAAGCAATGTAAACATCATTGATCACAGTGCATGGCAACAACTTCTAACGCGCTATTTGGTGGTGAATGATAAATCCGGTGTGAACCTGTTTGCCTATGCCAAGGTGAAGGATCAGGATAAGGCGCTGTTGAAACGCTATCTAACGAAGTTACAAGGTATCGACCCTCGTGACTACCGAAAAGCAGAACAGCAAGCCTATTGGATTAACCTATACAACGCCCTGACCGTGGACTTAATTCTGAACCATTACCCGGTTGTAAGCATCACCAAACTGGGGGAAACCTTCTTTGCCTTTGGTCCGTGGGATGATGAGGCGGCTAACGTAGCTAATCACAGCTTGAGTCTGAATCACATCGAACATCAGATTTTACGCCCTATCTGGCAAGACCCTCGTATTCATTATGCGGTGAACTGCGCAAGTTTTGGTTGCCCGAATCTATCAGCAAGGGCGTTTACTGCTGCCAATACCAATGACTTGTTGAATCAAGGTGCGGTGGACTATGTAAATCACCCACGTGGTGTAAAAGTGAAGGGCGATGAGATTAGGGTGTCCAGCATTTATCACTGGTATCTGGACGATTTTGGCGGAGATCATCTCTCTCTGATTCAACACCTCAAGCAATACGCTAAGCCAGCG
>JBFHTA010000103.1:0-12667 GCA_041590855.1 Pseudomonadales bacterium | reverse complement strand
ATACCCACCCCATGCAAACCACCGGAAAACTGGTAGTTTTTGTTGGAGAACTTGCCGCCCGCGTGAAGTCGAGTAAGGATGAGCTCCACACCGGAAACGCCCTCCTCCGGGTGAATATCCACCGGCATGCCTCGTCCATCGTCTTCAATTTCCAGAGAATTATCTTCATGAAGTGTGACTTTGACCATCTTGGCGTGTCCGGCCAAGGCTTCATCCACCGAGTTATCAATAACCTCTTGAGCCAAATGATTTGGCCGTGTGGTTTCGGTGTACATGCCCGGACGCTTTTTAACGGGATCTAAGCCACTTAAAACTTCGATGGACTCGGCGTTGTAATTGGAACTGGTCATAGACTCTCTTTCTTCACTAACGGGTTCTTAACTAGCAGATACGTCACATATATATGCGCTACACATCAACGCGTTACTATACGCAGTTTGCTATAAGTTCTTATTGCTTTTGTTCATTCTTACAGGCTCGACACAACAAGCAACCGGTAAACAGAACAATAATGAGTTTACTATGAAAAATGTCTTACTTATCTTCACAGCGCACCCAATCATGACAGGATTCAAACGAGCTTTACCATATGGAATTTTTTACCGGGATGCCAGTAATTTCTAGCCAGGCAACGAAAGAAAACGTTGCCAAAAGGTGTGTCTCAGGCGTCTGTGTGGCCCAACTTGTTCAAGACTTTAGAGAGACCATCCAAAGTATAGGGTTTAGTGAGAAAATCGTTCATTCCGGCATTCAGGCAACGGTCACGTTCTTCGGTAGACGTCGCCGCCGTCAATGCCACTACCGGGATAGTCTGAAATTCCGATTGTGCGCGCAACAATTTAGTGGCTTCAATGCCATCCATTTCAGGCATATGGTAATCCATCATGATCAGATCATAACGGCCGTCCCTTAACGCAGGTTCTACCTGTGTACCGTTTTCCACAATAGTGACCTGATGACCGAGTTTGGTCAGCATGGCCCGAATAACTTTCTGATTGGTCATATCATCTTCTGCAACCAGAATCCGTAGAGGCCCTTGCAGATGGGTAGAAGCCGCTTCGATTCCTGTATCCTGAACAGACGTGATATGAGGTAAACACCCAAGGTTTAATGTCACAATGAAGGTCGAGCCTTTACCCTGAATACTGTTAAGGGTGATTCCTCCGCCCATCATTTCAGCCAGCTGTCGGGAAATGTCCAGACCGAGTCCGGTTCCGCCAAATTCACGGGTTGTCGAGGTATCGGCTTGGGAGAAGGGGCTAAACAGGTTTTTCTGTTGCTCTTCAGTCATTCCAATGCCCGTATCAGAGACCGACATTTCAAGATGGAATCGTTGCGCTGCCGCATCAAGGAAGCCCGACAGAACCACAGAAATATGGCCATGTTCCGGCGTAAACTTAATGGCGTTGCCGATCAAATTAATCAGAATCTGTTTAATCCGGATTTCATCGCCTACCAGTTTGCCCGGCATGGTATCTGAGATACGCACCGTCAAGGTTTGCTGGTTGTTATGCAAGGGCGCGTAAAAAGTTGCTTGTACATCATCCAACATCTCTTTAACAGAAAACTCGATCTCATCCAGCTCCAGCTTACCGGCTTCAATTTTTTTGAAGTCGAGAATGTCATTAACCACACTCAATAGTGAATGTGCGGATTTATCAATTATTCGGGCAAAATAATCTTGTTCTTCAGTCAATTCAGTTTGACGAAGCAAATCGAGCATCCCGATCACACCGTTTAACGGCGTTCGGATTTCATGACTCATGTGTGCTAAAAACTGGGATTTAGCCTGAGATGCGGCCTTGGCAGCCTGAGACTCTTGCTCCATCCGATGAAGCTGAACTTGTAATTCCTGTGCAGCAACAATGTCCCGATAAGAGCGCAGCGCCCCCAACACCACTAACGACAACTTGTTAGCGGTCAATTCGGTCTTCGCCACATAATCATTAATATCGTATTCAATGTAGACGCGATCCGCCGGAGCCAAACCTGGCTGTCCGGTACGAATAATCACCCGAACGTTATGATCTTTCAGTTCATTTCGAATGTAGTTAACTAACTGTAAACCCGCATCATCGCTTTCCATTACCACGTCTAAAAGGATGGCAGCGAATTGGTGCGACTTGGACAATTCCCGCCGTGCTTCTTCTCCACTGTACACACTGTGTAATTCCAGTGGACGACCTTCGAAGGTAAAGGTACGTAATGCCAAACGGGTAATTTGATGGACATCGCTGTCATCATCAACGATCAATACTTTCCAGGGCTCTTTCTCAACCGATTGCTGGTCGTCTCCGGATTCAGCATCAAAGTGATCAGCAAAAACCAACTGATCATCAGAATCCGCCATCCCGGAAGAGGCCGAGAACAGGGGCGTCACAGAAGTCGGATGATCCGATGATTGAGTTTGACGTATCACGGTGACGGCTCTTCCTTAAGATAACGCAAGTCTGGTTGAAGATTGAAAGAATTGCTTGATCATAACCAATTTGGATTCAAACCCCTCAAAACTGTGATTGCCACCATACTCAATGGACGATGGCGATTGCCAGAACTTGTCTGTAGCTTGACGATAATCCAGTGTTTCGTCGTCGGTTTGAACCAGTAACAAATAATCTTGCGGTGTATCTATTCTAGTCACATCCAAGGCTTTTAATTGCGCCATGTGCTCCTCGGATATAACGTATTCTTCACCCGTATAAATATTTTTATTTGGCCCCAGATAGTCCAACAAGAGCTCGTAGGGCTTTACTGCAGGATTAATCAGCACGGCTTTCAAATGATATTTTGATGCAAGGTAGGTAGCATAGAAGCCGCCAAGAGAACTGCCAATCAAGTAAACATCTTCCTCTCGGGCGATCAGGGTTTCGATACAATCTTCCAACTGGGCGATGGCCTGTCTGGGTTCGTAGGTCAAGTCCGGCACTACATACTGATGTGGTGTAAAGCCCAGTGTTTGTATGGCTTTCCCTATCAACTTTGCCTTGGTGGACTCCGGTGAGCTGTTAAAACCATGAATATAAATTAATGACGACATTCAGTGGGTTCCTCCTACTAATGCCTGCTTCTTTCAGCAGCAAGCAATTCTGCTAATACCCTTTAATAGAATAGTCGATAGTGAACTCTACACCAGTGACCCTGTGCACTTGTGTGTCGATAGAACCATCTGGCAATAGCTCCAGATAGCGATAACCGGGCGATAAGGTGTCCACTGCGAAGTCGTCGGAATATTTGGTAAATTGAATACAGGTGGAAGGAGAAGCCAGCAGTCGCTTGCCATCTTGTTGTTCATCCACTTCCTGGTGAACGTGTCCCCAAAGGACGCCTTTAACTTGCTCGCGACCTTCGATTAATGCCATGAACTCATCCGCATTCTTCACGCCGATGTTATCAATCCAGCGCGCGCCGACATTGATTGGATGATGATGAAAACACACCAGCACATGCTTATCGGTTTCCAATGCAGATTCCAGCAGATCCAGCTCTTGCTGTTTAAGATAACCGTGCACTTTCTCACTGACAGAAGAATCCAGCATGACAATGCGCCAATGCGGAAAGTCGATGATTTTTTGAAGCGCA
Organism: Pseudomonadales bacterium; assembly: GCA_041590855.1. Classification (GTDB taxonomy): domain Bacteria; phylum Pseudomonadota; class Gammaproteobacteria; order Pseudomonadales; family Litoribrevibacteraceae; genus Litoribrevibacter. Next base: position 9,088 of record JBFHTA010000103.1, on the reverse strand, counting down.
TCTGTGCCCTTGCTGGCTTCGGTGATCACTTGATTCTGATCGTGATTACCTGACAACCAGTAAAAAGGAACCCCAAATGCCTCCAGTTTCTCACGCATACGACGGTAGCTTTCTATCGAACCGTCCTGAGAGATATCGCCTGTGGCCAGCACGACATCAAACTCCGGCGTTTTCTGGCGAACCAAGGAAGTTACACAGCCAAGGCTATGTTCGGTATTCATACCCAACAAGTCGCCTTCCGTGTTTTTAAACAAATGCGAGTCCGTAATTTGTACGATTCGGACGCGATCAGCTACCACTAACCTTCTCTCCTTGGCTAACAAACTGTTTCAAAATGAGCATTAAATGCAACACCCAGCATTATGGATAATAGATTCAATGGTCAAGAGTTACGAATTTTATTTATTTTAATTATAGACAGTCTAACTGTATCGCTAATGAAACACTAATAAATGATAGGTGACTCACAAAATAACAGTGCGTAACAAGAAAAGCTGACGACTGACCTGGAATATAAAGGAAAACCAACTTCAAATTGGTCTGCTATTCTGAACTCTGCCTGCCCGATCAGTTATTTATCAAGCCGACAAAAAGTTGGTGAAGGAGCTTAAATGGCATCCGTGATCCATGCAGTAATTCAACCACTGTCCCAGAAACCGATTCAACTGGCACTTTTCATCTCTGTGATGCATATCGTCGTTAGGATATGAATAGGTGCCTTTGAAACGCCGCTTGTTCTGGTAGGCAATGACTTCCGCCATTCGAGCGTCGTGATACAAACGCACCAACATGGTCGGTGCAGGTAACCACTCCCCAAGATCAACCAATTGGGTCACTTCCACCGTGGCCGTATATTTGAAGCGCTCGGTCACTTTTAATTGCAACCCACCCAATTCACCTTGTTCTGAGCGCAACTCATAACGATACAGCTCCTGCTCATCAAACGATGGCATCAGCCTCATCAGCTTCAGATAATTGCGCTCACACTGCGACGACTGCTCGACGAGGTCAGGGATGTAGCGTTTGGATCGATTCATTCGTCCCCCAGAATTTGCCCTTGCGATTTGCAGAAGCGATTGCCCTACTATCTATTAAGTCTAACAGTTTTTGTTGATGCACTTATTTATTGGAGCACTTATTCAAAAGAAACCATTGTAGAGCAATCAGAGCCATAGCATTGTTAACCCGCCCGGATGACAGCAACGCTGGGATATCGTTTGTCGGGATCAAATGAACTTTGATGTCTTCAGATTCTTCATCCAGTCCGGCAATGCGTCCATCGAGTCCGGTCGAATCCATCTGCCCATAAAAAATCTGCACATGTTCCGAAGTACCGCCCGTGGACGAATAGTAGTCGTGGATATGCTCCAGCTCACCTACTTCGCAGTGTGCTTCTTCCATGGCTTCCAGTCTGGCCACCTCTTCCGCCGGTTTGTTCTTATCCAGCATGCCAGCGACAATTTCCAGAGCCCATGGGGAATCCCCTTTATCAGCAATAGCCACCCCTAAACGAAATTGTTCCACCATCAGGATACAATCCCGCTTAGGATCGTGCAGCAGCACACCCACAGCATGACCTCGCTCAAACAGCTCCCGGGTAATCACCTCACTCCAGTCTCCATTGAACAGTTTGTGTCTCAGGCGGTATACATTTAGCTTGAAGAAACCGCGATACCCTTCCGACATTTCAATGATTTCAACATCCTGTATGGTCATATTGGAAAATGCCATGACAACTCCTAACGGTAAAAACCTTCATTCATGTTCAATTGCAATTAAATTCAACTGCAATTAAATAAGGCCAGCAATGCTGGCCTTGTCGAGTATGCACTTCATTAACTGAATGCGCGCACTAAACCTTATGGTACAACTGACTGCCCTGCTCTTTAAATTCGCTGGCTTTCTCTTCCATGCCTTGTTCCAGTGCCACATCCACCGTATCAATACGGTTCTCAGCAGCATAATCCTTCACTTCCTGCGAGATTTTCATCGAGCAGAACTTAGGCCCACACATTGAACAGAAGTGCGCCACTTTAGCCGACTCTTTCGGTAAGGTTTCATCATGGAAAGAACGCGCCGTATCCGGGTCCAACGCCAAATTAAACTGATCTTCCCAGCGGAATTCGAAACGGGCTTTCGACAACGCATTATCACGAATCTGGGCGCCAGGGTGACCTTTCGCCAAGTCAGCAGCATGAGCAGCCAACTTATACGTAATAATACCTGTCTTCACGTCGTCCTTATTCGGTAAGCCCAAGTGCTCTTTTGGCGTTACATAGCACAACATGGCGCAGCCATACCAACCAATCATCGCAGCACCGATACCTGAAGTAATGTGGTCATAGCCAGGGGCGATGTCCGTCGTTAATGGACCTAAGGTATAGAAAGGCGCTTCGTCACACTCACGAAGTTGTTTGTCCATATTCTCTTTAATCAGGTGCATAGGTACGTGACCCGGGCCTTCAATCATCACCTGAACATCGTGTTTCCAGGCAATTTTTGTCAGTTCACCCAAGGTTTCCAGCTCACCGAACTGAGCTTCATCGTTAGCATCCGCCACCGAACCAGGACGCAAACCATCGCCCAAAGAGAAGGAAACGTCGTAGGCTTTACAGATTTCGCAGATTTCTTCGAAGTGCGTGTACAAGAAGTTTTCTTTGTGATGCGCCAAACACCATTTCGCCATGATTGAACCACCACGCGATACAATTCCTGTCACACGCTTGGCGGTCATAGGTACATAGCGCAATAAAACACCCGCATGAATGGTGAAGTAGTCGACACCTTGCTCGGCCTGCTCAATCAGAGTATCGCGGAATACTTCCCACGTCAGGTCTTCTGCAATGCCATTCACTTTCTCAAGCGCCTGATAAATAGGTACAGTTCCAATAGGCACATGCGAGTTGCGAATAATCCATTCACGGGTTTCGTGGATGTTCTTACCTGTGGATAAGTCCATCACAGTATCCGCACCCCAGCGAGTACCCCAAGTTAGTTTTTCAACTTCTTCTTCAATGGAAGAACCAAGCGCTGAATTACCAATGTTACCGTTGATCTTCACCAAGAAGTTTCGACCAATGATCATCGGCTCCACTTCAGGGTGGTTAATGTTCGCTGGAATGATGGCACGGCCACGCGCTACCTCTTCACGTACAAATTCAGGGGTAATTTCTTCAGGAATATTAGCACCAAAGGATTCACCCGGATGCTGCTGCTTCAGCAACTCACTGGCTTTTAACGCTTGCAGCTTGCTGTTTTCACGAATAGCAATGTATTCCATTTCCGGAGTAATAATGCCTTGACGCGCATAATGCAATTGCGTGACGTTTTTCCCTGGTTTCGCTTTGCGCGGTTGACGCTTAAGATCAAAACGTAATTGATCCAGGCTCTCGTCTGCCATACGCTCCTGACAGAACTTAGAGCTAAAGTTGTCCAACAGCTCAGTATCAGCACGCTCTTCAATCCAGGCACCACGAACATCCGGCAACCCCTTACGGATATCGATGGACACTTTGGGATCGGTATACGGACCCGAGGTATCGTAGACTAATACCGGATCATTTTTCTCACCGCCAAACTCGGTTGGCGTGTCAGCCAAGGTAATTTCCCGCATTGGCACCTGAATGTCGGCACGCGATCCTTCTACATACACTTTACGCGAATTAGGAAAAGGTTGAATCGACGCCTGATCGACCTTGGCGTTCTTACTTAGAAACTCTTCTGGAATTGCACTCATAACATCCTTCTCCTAACGGTGGCCATAAAGCTCAACAAACTTATCATTTAACACACAAACTATTTGAACAAACAGGTTCCCAGAACGATGAATACAGGTAATTCGAGTACGGATACATCGCTTGCTAACGCATTCAAACCGTCGTCTAAAGAAACCTCTGAATAAGCCAATGTAGCTTACATGGGACTTTTTGTAATATCGAAGGCGCTATTTTGTTACAGCTCGACAAAGCAAACAACCATAAAATCCGTGCCAGCTTTATTAATGAACTAAAAAAACCGTGCTCACTCTAAAAATCCATTCATCCGTCGGTTCCGATTATTCAACGCTTCCATATTGTTTAGCTTTAAGGGTGCGTCTTCTTTAATGAGTCGTATATACTGGGGCGGGGATCGACATTTAACCAGGGAGCTTTTGATTCAGTCTCCCGAGACGTCAAACATAATACGAAGGTCACTATCACATGCTGAAAGGACATTTAAAATATTCTGCACTCTTGCTTTCACTGGGTGTTGCGCCAGCCTGGTCTGCAAATTTGGTGGATATTTATCAGGACGCCATCGTGAAAGATGCCGAAATTGCTGCATCTAAAGCACGGTTCGACAGCAACAAAGAAGTTGAAGAACAAGCATTTTCGAGCTTACTACCACAAGTCGGTCTTGGCGCAAGCTATACAAACTCAGACACCAAAAATGAATCACCTTTTAACGACTCAGACAGTGAAGTGACCGAGTGGAACCTTCAAGGTCGTCAGGTGTTGTTCGACGGGTCGGTTTGGAACAACTGGAAAGCTGCTCAAAATTCTACACAGGCAGCTCAATACAGCTACCTGGCCGACCAACAAAGCCTGACACTTAGGACTGCCGTTGCTTACATCGAAGTACTGCGTGCGCATGAAAACCTGACTTTGCGTATTGCAGAAGAAAAAGCCGTTGGCCGCCAATTAGAGCAAACCAAGCAGCACTTTGAAGTTGGCTTGATCCCCATTACCGATGTTCACGAAGCGCAAGCATCCTTCGACGGCGCCCGTGTGAATCGGATCGTAGCCCAAAATGATCTGAACATTGCTTTTGAAGATTTAACCAAACTGACCGGGGAAGTGTACCCGGATTTGGATGCGCTTTCTCAGGATTATCCAATCACCAACCCGGTTCCGGCATCTGCGCAGGAATGGGTAACCAAGGCGTTAGAAAATAATCCGTCTCTGGCAGCCTCCCATTACGCGGTGTCTGCAGCACAAGAAACCCTGGATGCCTCAAAATCCGGACACTACCCGACCATTGATGTCACCGCCAGCTACGGCCAACAAACCATTGACGGTGAGAATCAATTAGCAGATACCGACCCGGAAAACACCGTCGTTGCCTTGAATTTCAGTCTACCCTTATATGCTGGGGGCGGAGTCAGTGCTTCTGTGCGTCAAGCCTCAGCCAACCTGGAAGAAGCTCGTCATAACCTGACCTTTGCTAATCGAAATATCACTCAGCAAACCAGAACACTCTACTCCCAAGTAACGTCCAGTGTTCTTCGAATTGATGCTCGTAAGCAGTCAGTGGTTTCCAGTAAAAGTGCCCTAGAAGCCACCGAGCTTGGATACGAAGTCGGTACGCGTAACATCGTTGACGTTTTGATCGCGCAACGAAATCTCTACGAAGCACAACGTAACCTGGCTGACGCTCGTTATGATTACATAGTGGCGTACTTTCAATTGAAATTGGTGTCTGGCGAACTGGCACAAACGGACATTGAAGAGCTCAACAATTGGCTGACCGGCGGAAAAGTTACAACAGTGGAAGTAACCAAGAATTTGTAATTCTTAACACGCTTCCTCAAAAGAAAAAGGCGCCCAGTGCTTTAAGCTCGGGCGCCTTTTTCTTTCTGAAATTACTCAGGCGATCATCAATGGGTTTGAACTAACGCTTTAATTCGTTATCAATCAATTCCAATAAGTAATTCAGCGCACCTTGGTTCTTTTTAACCACATCAATACTGGCCTTTGACATACGCTGATATAAATCGCCATCGGTAAACAATTGTTGTACTTCCGACATTAGCTCAATGCTATTGGTGATTTGCTTTACTGAGCCGGAAGCGATCATTTTGTTAATAATTTCTTCAAAGTTAAAGGTATGTACACCAGTCAAGATGGGTTTCCCCAAAGCCGCTGGTTCCATCGGGTTATGACCACCGTGCTCGACCAGGCTTCCGCCCATAAACACCACATCGGATGCCTGATACATCAGCATTAACTCCCCCATAGTGTCACCAAGATAGACATCGGTGCTGTCCGAACAAGATTCGCCTTTACTTCGCCGTGCCAAACTCAAGCCCCGTCTAACCACCAACTGCTCTACCGCCCTGAAGCGCTCCGGATGACGCGGAACCAGTATCAGTAACAGTTCAGGCAACAGACGTTTCAACTGCTGATATAAATCCAGTAACTGGCTTTCTTCTCCATCATGTGTACTGGCGGCAATAAAGATGTCCCGATCTTCACCTAATTGTTTACGCAACTGAAACGCTTGCGATGACAGATTGTCCGGAATCTGAACATCAAACTTGATGCTTCCAGTCACAAACACCTTCTCATCAGTGACACCTAACGATTTAAAGCGCTCGGCATCCGGTTCATTCTGCGCGGCAATAAAGGTTAAACACTTCATCATTTCTTCTGAAACAGCAGCCACCTTTTGATAACCCGCCGCAGAGCGTTCAGACAGTCGGGCATTTGCCAACACCACCGGAATGTGCTGCTCTTTTGCGATTTTCAACGTATTAGGCCAAAGCTCTGTTTCCATAATAATCGCCATTTTCGGACGAATCTTTTTCAGAAACAATTTGATCGCCAGAGGAAAGTCGTAAGGTGCGTAAACATGAAATACAGAGTCACCAAAGAGTGCCTGTACACGTTCAGATCCGGTCGGCGTCATTGTTGTGACCACGATCTGACACTCGGGATATTTCTTGATAAGCTGTTTTACTAGAGGCGCTGCTGCCAGGGTTTCTCCCACAGACACGGAATGCACCCAAATCGCCTCTTTAGGATTATGATACTGAAACAGTCCAAAGCGCTCCGCCACCCGTTTCGCATAGTCTGGTGCTTTCCAGGCTCGATACCCAAGGCGCAACAGCACCAAAGGCAACAAAAGGTACCACAATACGCTGTAAATAAACCAAATGGCTTTCGCTTTCAGAGACACATCCACCTCAGTTCAATCAATCCATCCATCGCGGGCGGCAATTATACAGAATACTGGTCGGATAAGTGACGAATCCACCTGATTTTATTAAATTCTTTTAACTGGCCGCATTCCAGTGAATTTGATAGCATTCTGGACAATCTAAAATTTTCAAAGAAGAGTTCAAAATGAAAGCCGTGATTCCTGTTGCAGGTCTGGGTACGCGCATGCTACCAGCGACCAAAGCCATTCCCAAAGAAATGCTCCCGGTAGTTGATAAGCCGCTAATTCAATATGTAGTTAACGAAGCGATCGCTGCGGGTATTACTGAAATCGTATTGGTCACTCACTCCAGTAAAAACTCTATCGAAAACCACTTTGATACCAGTTTTGAACTGGAAACCCAATTAGAGCGACGCGTAAAACGTCAGTTACTGGATGAAATTCGTGCCATATGCCCGGATCACGTGACCATAATTTCAGTCAGACAAAATGAAGCCAAAGGGCTTGGGCATGCCGTCATGTGCGCCCAATCTGTGGTTGGTGATGACGATGTGGTTGTTTTATTACCTGACGTTTTGATCGATGATGCTGCCGCAGATCCAACCAAAGACAACCTGGCAGCCATGATCACACGCTTTAAGGAAACCCGTTCCAGCCAAATCATGGTGGAAGAAGTACCTGAAGAACTGGTACATAAATACGGGGTCGTCAACCTGGATGGAGAATCACTGCACCCAGGTGAAAGCAAGGCGATGAGCAGCATTGTCGAAAAACCTAAACGTGAAGAAGCGCCGTCTAACGAAGCGGTAGTGGGTCGTTATGTACTATCCAAATTTATCTGGCCACTGTTACGAAAAACACCGTTAGGCGCAGGGGACGAGATTCAACTTACCGACGCCATTGCCATGCTGATGGACGTTGAAACAGTTGAAGCCTATCGCATCATGGGTAAAAGCCACGATTGTGGCAGTAAAATCGGTTATATGAAGGCCAACATTGAATATGCGTTACGCCACCCAGAATTAAGCAGTGAGTTTTCTGACTACCTTAAGAGCCTATAACCAGACTCTTTTCAGAACGCTCTATACCATCTTCCAACTTCCTAGTTAGGGAAAACAAGAATGAAAATTGCCGTTGCCGGAATTGGTTATGTTGGCTTATCCAACGCTGTACTATTGGCACAATATAATGAAGTTGTTGCCATTGATCTTGTTCAAGAGAAAGTTGAGCAATTAAATAACAAAACTTCTCCTATTGAAGATGCTGAAATTTCAGACTTTCTAGCCAACAGAGACCTAAAACTACTAGCTACTACGGATAAAAGACAAGCATACACTAAAGCAGATTTTGTGATTATCGCAACACCAACGGACTACGACCCAGAAACGAATTATTTCAACACCAAATCTGTTGAAGCCGTTATCAACGACGTTACGGATATTAATCCGAATGCCGTGATGATCATTAAATCCACTGTTCCGGTGGGTTACACCAAATCACTAAAGGATCGTTTAAACCTAGACAACCTGATTTTCTCCCCCGAGTTCCTACGTGAAGGCAAAGCCCTCTACGATAATTTGCATCCTTCCAGAATCATTATCGGAGAGCAAAGTGAAAGAGCTAAGGAATTTGCTCAGTTATTACAACAAGGCGCGATAAAAAAAGAGGTTCCTGTACTTTTTACCGACAGCACAGAAGCAGAAGCCGTCAAGCTGTTCTCGAACACTTATCTGGCGATGCGAGTAGCCTACTTCAATGAACTGGACACCTATGCTGAAACACATGGCCTAGACTCAAAACAAATCATCGAAGGCGTTGGACTCGATCCACGAATTGGTAACCATTACAACAACCCGTCGTTTGGTTATGGATGGTATTGCCTGCCAAAAGATACCAAACAGTTACGAGCCAACTACGACGACGTACCTAATGAAATCATTGGTGCCATTGTTGAAGCTAACCGCACCCGAAAAGATTTTATCGCAGACTCCATCCTCAAGAAGAAACCGGAAGTAGTCGGGGTCTATCGCCTGATTATGAAATCCGGCTCGGATAACTTCCGGGCTTCTGCTATGCAGGGTGTTATGAAGCGGATTAAGGGGAAAGGCGTTGAAGTTGTCGTCTATGAACCCGTTCTGAATGAAGATGAGTTTTTTCATTCCAGAGTGGT
>JBFHTA010000102.1:0-12741 GCA_041590855.1 Pseudomonadales bacterium | reverse complement strand
CTCTTTTTTGTTGCGGCTTTTTGACGTAACCCGTTATGCCTTCAAAACCGCGCCTCAAATAGCCATTTCTCTTATAGGCCAGAGCAGAGAAGGACTTATTCAGAGGCTCCCTAGATAAAGGGGGCCAGTTGGCCTCTTTTTTATTTATATGACATACGTTTTATCGTTCTTTATATCGTGATCATGGAAGACAAAATGGCATTATCAAAATCTATTATTCGTAAACCAGTCGATACTCTGGATCATTCTGAGCTAACGAGTTCCGCTTTTTGGGTTGGTCATCTATTAATGGTTATTGCGACCATTGCCGGGGTTTTCCTCGCTGCACAGGCGGGTCTGCAGCAAGCCATTTTGTTTGATGAAGTGGTGTCTAAGCAAAATAACTATTATTTACGAGCGTCTTTGTATGAGGAAGTAAAAGATAATCTGGGGATCTTGCGTGAATACGATACAAATTATTTAAGTCGGGGCATTCCCATGCATCAAATTCGGGCGAATACTCCTAAAATCAGTCGCTATGTTTGGGAGACAATGAAGTATTCTCAATCGACTCTCGAAACACCTAGTTATTTTCTGGGCGAAATACGTCGTTTTTATGCAGAAGTCGATGACATTGTCAGTAAAAGGGAGGCTAAAACTTATGGCCCGTCGCATGCATCTAAGTTGATGAAAACAGCTTTAGACCGTATTGAGAAGAAAGTGTTGCCAAAGTTGCTGAGTAATATTGAAACCTTGGCAAAGGAACTGAAAGAATACGATGTTGAGGTTGAAAGGGTGGTCGTGACTGGTAAGGGAGTATCCGCATAATGACAGTAAAGTACTGCCCGCATTGTCAGAAGGAGGCGTTGGATGTCACCCATCATCACGGCGAGGAGCTGGATGTTTGTCGCCAGTGTGCTGGTGTGTGGTTCGAAGAGGGACAGCTCAATGCTGTGATATCTCAAGTGGACAACGGCGAGGATAACTCTGATTACAAACAACTGCTTGGGGACAAACTGACAAAAACACGGCTTTCATGTCCTAACGGTTGTTCAAAACTGGAGTGCTTTGGCCTGCTTAATGGTTATGATGTAGAAATCGATATTTGCCGTGTATGTGATGGTGTATGGGTCGACTTTGATGAACTTGAAAAGGTCGAGCATTCACCAAGAATTCGCCAGGCACTGGATGACCTGAATAAAGAGGTTTCTGTAAAAAGCTGGCTCTTTCAGATGTTATCCCGTTTTCCGGTTGAATATAATCTCAAACCACACCGCACCCCATGGGTGACTTATGCGCTAGTGTTGGTTAATTGTTTAATCTTTCTAGGATATGCCATTCAGCCGGAGTCGGCAGAGTGGGTCTTTGGTCATTTCGCCAGTAGCCCTCTGGATATTTCCCGTGGCACCGAGCTATGGACCCCGTTGACCGCGACATTTTTGCACGGCGGATGGATGCATCTGCTCGGGAATATGTATTTTTTGTTTGTCATTGGTGACAACCTGGAGGATGTTCTTGGACGTTGGCGTTTTTTAGGTCTGTATCTTTTCAGTGGTGTCGCGGCCAGCTTGATCAGTGTGGCCTTTAACTGGGGGAGCCCCATTCAAAGTGTTGGCGCTAGCGGTGCCATTGCAGCCCTGTTTGGTATGTACCTGATCTGGTTCCGATTTGCCAGCCTGAGTTTTATGTTTGTTTTCTATCAGAAAAAATTGTCGGCCGTTTGGTATTTTGCCATATGGCTGGTATTGGATAATGTTTGGAGTATGGTGAGCGGAGTGCAGGGCATTGATTACTGGGCACACATTGGTGGTCTTTTGGTCGGGGTAGGCATAGGTTTAGTTTTAAAGCCATTTGTTTATCGAAGAAACCCGGTAGTTCGTTTTCTTGCTGAAGAAAGCGTAAGTATCAAGCGTTAATAGATATCAGGTATTTCCTGGTGCAAGCAGGTTGGAAAAGAGTGTTATGTGGAAACAACAGGAAATAGTTCTTTCTCCAAAATCAAGAGGGTTTCATCTCATCACAGATGAACTTCTGCATCATATGAAAGATCATCTATCAGGCTATCAAATGGGGCTGGTTAACTTGTTTATTCAACACACGTCGGCGTCATTAACCATTAATGAGAACTGTGATCCCAGTGTCCGTCGTGACATGGAATCGCATTTTAATGTGATGGTTCCTGAAAATGCTGCGTATTTTGAACATACCTACGAAGGGCCGGATGATATGCCGGCCCATCTTAAGACGGTTTTGGTTGGTCCGTCTCTGATGATCCCCATTCAGCATGGTCGATTGGCCTTGGGCACCTGGCAAGGTATTTACTTAGGTGAACATCGTAATCATGGTGGCGCCCGACGGATTTTGGCAACTTTCCAGGGGTGTGATTGACAGCTACTCATCTTTCAAATTGAACTATCATTTTTTCATGATGACTAATCAATTGAATAAATTCGTGGTTATTGATGAAAGGATGAAAAATGTTTGAGACTGGAGTGGTATCATCAAAAAAGGTGTTGTTTCTTTGTGTAGAGAATTCCTGTCGGAGCCAGATTGCTGAGGCGTTTGCTAAAAGTCTGCTTTCTGATGTATGTGAATCCTACAGCAGTGGGTCCAATCCATCAGGAGTGGTTAATCCCAAGGCAATAGCCTCCATGGAGCGAGCAGGGTACGACCTGACATCTCATTCTTCAAAGCCGATTTCATCCTTACCTACCCATCAATTTGATTTGGCTATTACCATGGGATGTGGTGATTTTTGCCCGGAAATCGCGGCTGATTCATTTCAGGATTGGCAAATCCCTGACCCTAAGCACCTGGATGCTCAGGGGTTTGATAAAATCAGGGATGAGATCAAAGAAAAAGTAGCAGAACTAAAGCATCAGTTGCTCGAAACGGCTTAATGCAACTGTCGGTCTTTTGGTAGTTCCGTTAAGTTTTTTTCAAAGTCATGAGTCGAGTTCTTTTCTCTGAGTTCGTAGACTCGATTCATGGCAGCTATCAATTCTAAAATCTTCCTCAGTTCAGAGGCTTTCCTTCCTGACGTTTCCATTAGTGCCATCCTTTTTTGATAATTTTTAATTCTCAAATCCTAGCTGGAAAAATCTGTTCTCAGCAACCAAAATAGCCTCTAGTCGTTAATAACTTACAGGGATTTCATTTATGTCGGTAAAAGGTATTAAAAACATTGCCATCATAGGTACAGGAGCGGTTGGCGGATATTACGGAGCCAAACTCGCTGCCGCTGGTAATGAGGTTCATTTTTTGGCCCGATCTGACGCCGATGTCATTCGCCAGCAAGGGTTAAGGGTTGCTTCACTTAAAGCCGATGATATCCATCTGGATGAGGTCAATGTCTATAGCTCTGCCTCTGATATGCCAGTGTGCGATCTCGTTTTGATTACACTTAAAACCACGGCTAATCAGGCATTGGCTGGCATACTGAAGTCGGTAGTCGGCGCTAATACCGTGCTTTGCACGTTGCAAAATGGTTATGGGTTGGAACAGGAGTTGGCCGGTCTTTACCCTAATCATTCAATCATGGGTGGCTTGTGTTTTATCTGCTCACAAAAAACCGAAGCGGGTGTGATTGAGCATCAGGATTTCGGCAGCATCCGTTTTGCGGGTCAAGTAAATGACCCATCTGTGTCATTGGTTGCGGACTTGTTCAGCAAAGCTGATATACCCACTCAAACGGCAGATTCTCTGGAACAAGCTCGCTGGGAAAAACTGGTGTGGAATGTTCCGTTCAACGGGTTGTCTGTTATTTTGGATGCTACCACCAAGGAAATGTTGGATGACCCCAAAAGTCGGGATCTGATTAAAGCCATTATGATAGAGGTGATTACTGCCGCTAACGCTCACGGATGTCAGTTGGACAATGGTTTTGCTGACAAGTTGATGACACTAACCGATGGGATGTCCCCATATTTTCCAAGTATGAAAGGGGATTTCGATCAGTGCCGTCCGATGGAGCTACAAGCCATTTATGAGTCTGTTATCAAATCGGCACAGCACAAGGGAGTTGCTATGCCGAAAACCGAAATGCTAAACCAATTACTAGCGTTTATGGATCATGGCTAATCTGGGAAGAGCCCTTTATGAGTTGCTTTGTAAAGGGCTGTTGGCTGCCGATACATTACTATGTAAATGTGTTGTTGATTCAGTGGTTTCTTGAGACCGTTGGGGTTGTTTAGGCGTGCCGATTGAAATATGAGATGACGTAATCATTTCTTCATCCACATCGTCTTCACATTCATAGACCGGGCGCATATCGTGATCTGCTACTTCCTGGTCTGATGTGTGGACAGCGCCTTTTGTTGACTTCTGTTTGCTCATGATTTCTGAAAACATCATGTATCGGGCTTTCATGTAGGCGTCGGCCTGCTCTTCAAATGGTGAGCGATAGGGTGTTAGGACCAGGTCAAACACCATAAACATACAGCCAATAGAAGCCCAGGCTATGATGATGCTTTCACTGGTGGCAGCCTGTAAGTTAGGCGACTGAGCGAGATAGCTGGTGAATAATTCAATCAGTTGTTGAGAGAATACAACCAGATTGAAATGAGAGAGCAAAAGAGGAATCCACACCGCCAGAAAGATCGGGAAAAAGCCAAAAGACCAAAGTAATTTACGCAAGATGTAGATGGCTATTCGTTTTCTGTTTTCTTTTCTGAGTTCACGATCATGTTTAAGATCATTCATGTAGCTGTCGCGAAGTTTCCAGTAGTCATTTAAGTATTCTTCGCCACCTGGCAAATGTTTCGGTTTCATCCAATCACCTCAATTTTTCTGCAGTGAATTTGAGCCTCTGATCGATCAATGTTCACATATCCATGTAATAGGTGATCGATAGGTTAATAACGGCGTTGTACTCATTTAGGGCATCTGATAGAGTCCATGCGTTATAACACTCAAAAATAAATAAGTAGTATCAAAGTATATTTCTGAATGCTCCGCAAAGATATGATCTTTTTGTCATTATTTTTTTCCGACTCTGCACAGAACCTAGCATCTAGGTATCTATGTGTTGTATGTGACCTGCGGTGTGTTCAATGACGGATGGTTTAATGAGCTCAACAGAATCCATAATCTCACCTGCGGTAGCTCCGGCGTTAATAACCGGGCAAGACAGACTTCCGTACAGCTTTGCCAAAAAACAGGGCGTCGTTTTGGACTTGCGTGAAAGTCCTACGCCCAGACTTTATATTAAAAGTGAGACTCCCTTATCTGCATTTACTGAAGTGCAGCGCATTTTGAATTGCTCGTTCGATGTTACTGAAGTAACCGATGAAGAATTTGAAAATCTCTTGGCTGAGCACTATCAGAATCAATCCAGTGATGCCATGCAAATGGTAGAAGGTATTGGTGATGATATGAACCTTGAGTCTCTTGCAGATTCGGTTCCCGAAAGTGAAGATCTTTTGGAGCAAGAAGACGATGCTCCTATAATTCGCCTGATTAATGCCATCCTTACTGAAGCTATTAAAGAAAATGCTTCAGATATTCACATAGAAACCTTTGAGCGAAATCTGACGGTACGATTCAGGATCGATGGAGTATTGCGTGAGATTGTGCAGCCTAAACGTCAACTGGCACCTTTGCTTGTTTCGCGTATTAAAGTGATGGCTAAACTCGATATTGCAGAGAAACGCATTCCTCAGGATGGCCGGATTTCGTTACGTATTGCTGGCCGTGAAGTGGATGTGCGAGTCTCGACTATGCCAGCCTCAAATGGCGAGCGAGTCGTATTACGATTGCTGGATAAAAATGCCACGCGTTTGGATCTGTCGCATTTAGGTATGTTGCAGCGTGACTACAAATTAATGCGTGATTTGGTGAATAAACCTCACGGTATTATTCTGGTGACCGGTCCAACAGGGTCTGGTAAAACAACCACCTTGTATGCAGCCTTGTCTGATATTAACGACCAAAGCAGGAATATTCTGACGGTGGAAGATCCGATTGAGTATAACTTGCCAGGTATCGGTCAGACCCAGGTAAATACCAAAGTAGACATGACCTTTGCCCGAGGCCTAAGGGCGATTCTTCGTCAGGACCCGGATGTAGTAATGATTGGTGAGATTCGAGACCGTGAAACTGCTGAAATTGCGGTTCAGGCTTCACTAACCGGTCACTTGGTATTGTCGACATTACACACCAATACCGCCGTAGGTGCCGTAACCCGATTACAGGATATGGGGATTGAGCCCTTCCTGATTTCAAGTAGTTTATTGGGTATTCTGGCGCAGCGTCTGGTTCGAACCTTGTGTGCCGAATGTAAAGTGCCATACGAAGCGGATGACGCCACAATGGATTTGTTGGGATTAAGAGCTGAACAGCCGCCGTTAACTCTATACAAACCGCATGGTTGTGATGCCTGTAATCAAAGTGGTTATCGTGGTCGACAAGGGATCTACGAACTGATTCATGTGGACGACGAAATGCGTAATCAAATTCATTCTTGTGTTGGGGAACAGGAAATGAATGATTATGTCAGACGTTCAAGCCCAAGTATCCGTCAGGATGGTATGACCAAGGTCATGCAAGGCATCACCACAATTGAAGAAGTTCTTCGAGTGACCAGGGAAGATTAGGTTGTATTAAATGGCTGCATTTGATTATGTCGTACTGGACAATGCCTCTGGTAAACAAAAGAAAGGGGTTATTGAAGGCGACAGCCCCAGACAGGTTCGTCAGGCTTTAAGAGATAAAGGCTTCACTCCGCTAAGTGTTGAGCAAGCTAAAGAGAAAAAGTCGGGCTCTGGCTTATCTTTTTCTTTCAGTGGACGAGGGAGTATATCGACCCCGGATTTATCCCTGTTGACGCGCCAGATGGCAACCCTGGTTCAATCTGGCTTACCGCTTGAAGAAGTGCTCAATGCAGTGGCTAATCAGAGTCCGAAAGCCAGTATTAAATCCATGATGTTGGCGATTCGCTCCAAAGTTCTAGAGGGCCACAGTCTGGCCAATGCCTTGGCGGAATACCCCGGCGCCTTTCCTAAACTCTATCGATCTACGGTTGCAGCGGGTGAACATTCAGGCCACTTGGACTCGGTGTTAGAGAGCTTGGCTGATTATGTTGAACGTCAGCAAATGGCCGTTCGGAAGATCAAAATGGCCGCAATTTACCCGGTTATTTTGAGTTTGGTGGCTGTGGGTGTGGTTGTGTTCTTGTTAACCACGGTAGTCCCTGACATTGTTGAAGTTTTTGATACCTCCAAACAAGAGCTTCCGCCTTTGACCGAGGGCTTAATTGTCGTCAGTGATTGGATTATGAATTATGGACAGTATCTGGCCATAGCTTTGGTTGGCATTGTCTTCTTAATAAAACTTCAAATGAATCGAAGCGAAGGGTTTGAGCGTAAAGTTCATACCTTGTTGTTAAAACTACCGTTAATCAAGCGTATTGTGCAGGGGGCGGATATTTCCCGCTTTACCAGCACGCTCAGCATTCTTACTTCCAGTGGCGTTCCTCTGGTAGAATCGCTCGCCATCAGTTCTGAGGTAATGCAAAACCGAGTACTGCGTGAGGCTATTACAGTCACATCCGAAAAGGTTCGCGAGGGCTCCAGCCTTAAAAAAGCACTGGAACAAACTGGGCGTTTTCCGCCTCTAATGCTTTACATGGTTGCTAGTGGTGAAACCTCTGGTGAACTTGAAAATATGCTAAAGCGAACAGCCGAACAGCAAGAGCGAGAGCTGGAGTCATTAATATCCACGCTGGTAGGATTGTTTGAACCTTTAATGCTGTTGTTTATGGGCGGTATTGTAATGGTAATTGTAATGGCCATCATGATGCCGTTGATGTCCATGAATACCTTGGTTGGCTAATCAATGAAAACAGAACGTAAGTGCACACAGTTTCCGGTGGGAAGAATGAATTATAACTACGAAAAAGAAGGATTGAACATGACGAGAGCAGGAACTCCTAAAACACACTCGGGTTTTACTCTGATCGAGATTTTGGTTGTTTTGGTAATTCTGGCAACCCTGATCGCAGCTGTTGCTCCGAATATATTGGGTCGAAGCGATGAGGCTCGGGTCACCGTTGCCAAATCGGATTTAAAAGCCATATCTAATGCATTGGATCTCTATAAGCTGGATAACTTTACGTACCCAACAACAGAGCAAGGATTGGAGGCTTTAGTTAATAAGCCAACGGGCTTCCCTGAACCCAAAAACTGGAACAAAGACGGTTACCTTCCTAAGCTGCCAAAAGATCCATGGGGCAATGAGTACCAGTACATCAGCCCAGCAGACAGCAAGCCTTTCGATGTCTTTACCTTTGGTTCTGACGCGCGTGAAGGTGGTGAAGATCATGCAGCAGATTTGAGTGTGTGGGACGAATAAGCGCACTTGGTTTGTAAAGTATGAGACTACAACGCGGTTTTACTCTTATTGAGTTATTGGTGGTTATGGTCTTGGTTGCGGCACTCTTCAGTGCCGTTACTATTTCTACTGGTACGAATAATTCAAAACGTCAATTGGTCGAAGAAGGAAAGCGCCTGCAGGCCTTGTTCACTGAGGCTAGCCAGCATGCCATTCTTTATAATCAGGAAATTGGCTGGTTCTTTGATGATGAAGAATATGGCTTCCTGTCGTATGACTATGAGAAAAATCTGTGGTCTGGCGTGGATCAGAGAATGTTCCGTAAACGCCCTGTGTATTTCGAGATTGAATTGTCTGAATTGGATGGTGTTCCTATTTCGGAACAGCTCAATGAACTCTATAAAAATCCCAACGATACAGACGACAAAGACGCAATAGTACCTTCGATTGTCTTTCTGTCCAGCGGAGAGTACTCCAGCTTTGAGCTGGTTCTGTTTGAGGAAAGTGACCCGGACTGGCAAATAAAGTTTACGTCTGATGGGTTTGGTCAGGTGGATATAGAGTTGCCGTACGATGAGGAGGAAGAGTGATGCTGAATAACTCCTCTCATGCAAAAGGCTTTACCCTGATCGAAGTGATGATTGCCTTGATGATCTTTGCTGTTATTGCAGTTTCTGTAGGGCGATCTGCTTCTATATACATAAACAATTCTGCCAGGTTGGAGCTGAAAACAGAGGCATTGAATGTCGCTGAATATGAACTCAATCGTTTAATGGTTGAAGGCGGCTTTTTGCCAATCAAGAATTCAAATTACGAGGTTGAGTCTGGTAATCGTCATTGGAAAATAAACCAGAAAGTATCGGCTACAGCAGATGCAAACATGCGTAGAATAGACCTGACGGTGATGGAGAAGGGTGAGCTATTCGGTAAAGATTACCCTGTGATTACCTTAAGTGGTTTTGTAGGAAGAAACAGTGGAAACTAAATTGTTTAAATCCAAAAACCAAGGTTTTACATTACTTGAAGTCTTGTTGGCTATTGGAATTACAGCATTAATTGGTGTCTCTACTTATACTTTGCTTAGTCAAACACTAAGAACTCGAGATCATTTGGCTGATCAGGCTGAAAATCTTCGAGAATTGCAGCTGATGACAGCCATAGTTCAAAATGATTTGCGTCAGATCTCAAGCCGTATTATCAGAGATCAGTTTGGTGATTACCAACCTGCTATCAGATTGGGCGGGTATAGTGTCTATGGCCCAATAGAGTTCACCCGTAATGGTGTAGCCAACCCTCTTAAACTTCCTAAATCTAACTTTCAACGAATTGCTTATGAATTAACAGACGGTGATTTTAAGCGTTATGTATGGCCTGTGTTGGATCAGTCTCCTGACTCGACCCCAAGGGAACAAATTCTTCTGGAAAATGTTTTGGAGATGAGTGTTAAAGTACTTACTGGTGATGATTGGCGGTCTGAATGGCCGGAAGATACAGGAGCCGCCCGAACCCCGGAAACACTTAGGAAATTACCCAGAGCAATTGCCCTTGAGCTTACCACTGAATCTGGCCAGGTTTATAGGTGGTTAGAACAGATTCCAGGAGGAGAATAGAAATGCGCTCCGGAATTAAACATCAACAAGGTTTGGCATTAGTATCTGTGCTGTTCATAACAGCATTGGTGGTAACCATTATTACGGCTATTTCACATCGTCAGACTTTAGACATTCAGTTAACGGGCAATTTAATATTTCGTTCACAAGCGTTTTTGTATGCACGTGGAGCGGAAGTATATGCGTCTGAAATGCTGTTTAGAGACTTTGAAAAAGATGGTGCCGGAAGTGTCAAAGATGCTCCTCAGGATGAATGGGTTCAGTATGGGGCAGCTCTTCCAATGGATGATGGCATTATTGAGGTGGAGCTGTTTGATCTTCAGGGCCGCTTTAACATCAATAGTCTGATTGATGACAAGGGCAAAGTAATTCCAAAAAAACTGGAATACTTTAAGCGTTTGATTGCTGAGGTTTCGAAAACCCACAGCGTTAATATTCCTTCTGAACTGGCTGAGTCAATTGCAGATTGGGTAGATGAAGATGACGACTCCACAGGCCTGGGATCGGAAGAGGGGGATTATTTAGTTAAAACCCCTTCTTATCGTACATTGAACTACATGGCCTCTTCGGTGGAAGAGTTAGCTTTGATAGAAGGTATGCAAGGAGCGTTTTTTGATCTTCTGGAGCCCAATTTGGCTGCACTCCCTGAATCCGCGACACAAATAAATATCAACTTGGCGCCTAAAGAAGTTTTGTTGGCGCTATCCACGGGAATATCTGAGTCGGATATAGATACATTAATTGAAGACAGGGCCAAGAAAGACGGTGAGTTTGAAGATGTAAATAGTTTCTTGGCTCATCCTGCCTTTGCTGGGTTGACTGATCCCTTGGATGCAAATGACTTTACGGTTTCGAGTAATTATTTTTTAATGAAAGGCCGAGTCACCCTGGGGGATCGCGTCGTCCAATTGTATAGTGTACTATGGCGTGATCCTAAGGATGGCAAGACCCGTGTGATTGCGCGTGATTTAAGCAAACGATTCAAACCGACTAAAGAGTTAATTCCTCTTTAGTGGTGGCTTTAATATCTAAAAATATAATAAGTGAACTCCAGCATGAAAGAAAAAGGATTCTTATTTTTACCAACTAACTTTAATGCCTTCTCGTCTGAAGAAGCACTTGAGCATGTGTTAGTGGAGTTTGTTCGTTGGAGTGATCTTACTCGTTCGGTCGACAAGCATATTGACCAAATTACATTAGAAAGCCTTTCAGAGCATCTTTTACATTACCCGGTCGACCAACTTACCGTGATTCTTCCTCCAGCATCTGTCTCTATGATGGATGTGATTGTACCTACCAAGAAGTCCCGACAGCTCAGGCAAGCGTTGCCTTTCATAGTGGAAGAGCAGGCTGCGCAAGACCCTGACAGTTTGGTGTTGGTATCTGACTATAAGCCCTCACTTGATAATAAACTAAACGTCATTGCTGTAGATCGTCGTTTACTTGAAAATGTACTGGATATGCTCAAAACCGCTGATCTAGAAGCGGTAGATGTTTTTTCTATTGAGCAACTTTTACCTACACTTGAGCAACAATTACTCATTATCTCTGACGGAGAAAGTGCTTTCTTGTCCCAGCAGGGTGCAAGGCCGATTCACCTACCAACAAAGCAAATTCCCTGGGTTCTAAAGAAGTTTAATCAAACGGATCAGGATGGCCTGCTTAATATTAAACTGGTCATAACTTCGTCAAGCGCCTTGTCTTATACCGAATTGCAGGAGTTGGTGGAGTCGTCGTTACCAGAAGGAACCTCAGCTGAGTTTTACTCCGATAAAATTGAGGCGCTAAAACCATACCTGGTATCGTTTGCAGCCACGGGGTCTAATAACTCCAGTTATTATCAGAGTCTCCTGGTTGATGCGTATAAGCCAAAGAAAAAGAACAACCAATGGTTGTCTTTGTTGGCTCCAACTTTGGTTTTCGGCGCATTTGTGTTGTGTTGCCACCTAGGATTAACGCTCTACAACGGCTGGCAATATCAGCAAAAAGCTAACGAACTTCAGGCTCAGATATACTCTACTGTTAAAAAAGCGATCCCGTCTGCGAAGTTATCCAAGCTGAAAAGCGATCGGGCTTTACGCTCCAAGATCAAGTCGACGTTAGCAGGAATGAGTACAGATGGCAGTTCCCCTATGTTGGGGCACGTGACCTCTGACATTATTTCTGCGCTGTCATCATACAATAAGGGGCAGGCACCGTATGTCCAACGTTTGTCGTACCGAGCAGCAACTGGCGAAACCCAGTTGGAGCTCCACGCCAATTCGTTTGCTCAGGTAGATCAATTCAAGGACAGGATGAGTAAGTCAGGTTATCTTGTGACCGTTGGGGCCGTAACCAACGATAATGGCTTATTCAAAGGCCGTTTGATTTTGCAGGCCAAGGAGAGCTAATTCATGTCGAATCTGGATAAACTATTACAATCGTCTGCAATTCAACCTGTTTTAGTTCAATGGAATCAACTGTCTCAGCGGGATCGTATTGCGCTCAAAGCTTTGGGAATATTTTTTGGCTTGTTCGCACTTTATTCAATCGCCATCAAGCCTGTGTTCGACTACGAAGCTACTCAAAAAGAATATTTTGAAAGCAGGTTAGAGTTTCTAAAAGAAGTAAAGAGCTTTGAACCGGATCTATTAAAAGCCAGATCGTCAGGGGCGAGTACCAGCGGAGCTTCGACCTCACTAGTGAACCGTTTAGCGCGCCAACACAAATTGGCAATTAAACAGATTAGCCCGGATAAAGACAATCAAGTACGGGCAACGTTTGAAAATGTTGACGCCGTCTCATTACTTGGCTTGATTCAGGAGCTTTCTCAGAAGCACGACGT
>JBFHTA010000101.1:0-12770 GCA_041590855.1 Pseudomonadales bacterium | reverse complement strand
TGAGTGTTTATACTTCTCTCGAAAGTGCTCGACTAATGCCTTATCCGGAGAAAGGTAACTGCGTCGGGTATTCACATAAGAAGAGTCAACACCCAACAAGCAAGGCAAATCACTTAACAATGCTTTTTTTACCGACTGACCTCCGGATTGGATCATATCAAGATTAAATACACGACTATCTATTACCGATACTCGCCCTGCACCTAATTCATCATCCAGGGACCGTTGAAACAAAGAACACATTCGAGTTTCACACACCAGAATGACATGTTGATATAACTGAGGTTTTATCAAAGAAATGAATTGAAGATTGAGGATTTGATCTCCAACACCCTGATCTGCAAAAATCACCAAACGATCAACCTGTTCATCGACTTGATACCAATCAATCGACGTTAGCCAGCCAGCCCCTTCTTTATCAATCAAAGCCCGATTTCTGTCCATAGCCTGACGAAAACCAACTTCAAACTCCCCCAAAGACAAATACTGATACGCCAGGTTTTCTTCCCGATCAAGATTATTGGTATCTCGTATGGACTCCAGAATGTCTATTGACGCTCGGTATTCCGTGCACGCAGTATGGCAATCGGCAAGCATTGCCAAGCAGGCAACCCGATGCTTGGGCCATCGAGAAAGAATAGTGTCAACAAGCCGCCTCAGTTCTGCCACAACCGATTCGGACAAATCCCTTTCACCATATATGTGCTTCTGCAGAAAATTGGCAAACAAACAGTGAGACTGCTCATCATCCAGAAGTTCAAGTGCTGAGCAATAATGACGATGCGCCTTCCCGAAATCTCCTTGGGAACTAAAGACTTCCGCCAATAACAATTGACTTTCCGGCAGCGCATCACCTTGAGGAATGCTGTTTAAAACATTAACCGCATCATTGAAACGACCTTGCTGAAACAAAACCTGTCCGGCTTTGAATACAGCATGAGGCTGGTTGGGAAAGAGGACTAAAAATTCAGAAATAAAAGCCAACTGAAGATGACTTAATTTATTCTCTTGCAGCCAATCTATACAAGAAAACAAGCACTGAACGGGCTGCTGAACGCTGCTTAGTAAGCCTTTAAAAAAAGCAATGGCATCCTGTTCATTTCCAGAATTCAGTAACAGCTGAAGCCGGCCCCATGATTGATTGTTCATCATAGGTCACTATTCACTATTACCCGCTCCCGTGAAGGAATTGACGATAGCCGCCAACTGGGTTTTTACAAACTGCTCAGTATTGTTCAACTGGGCAACTCGCGTATCCGCCGCAATGAACTGACGGGTTAAACGATTCTGTAAAGATTCCAAACGTTCATCCAGGTCGGCACGCTGCTGATCTACGGTACTTAACTGAGCATTTAGCGAGGTGATTTTATTAGTAATCAACCCCTCAAATGCCAACATGTCGTTAAAGTTCTCTACCAGGTTCTGCGCTACCCCGTCGGCAACAGTAACTTTCGCAGTTAGCTGCGTAGAGGCAGGAGGAAACGCAGTGGCAGTTACTGTGACTGAAGCCCCATCTGCCGGATCATCATCCAGGCTCAAGGTTAATTTTTGACCACTCCCTGTCGCAGTCTGGCCATTGATAGTCCCTTCAACATTTACCCCAACCGTACCATTTCCTGCAGTCAATCCATAAGCGGAGCCATCTTCGACAGACGTCAGATTAACCGTGGAAGTCGTACCAAAAGTATCAGAAGTAAACACCAGCTTATTCGCATCAACAGAAACAGTCACGCCAACAGACGACAATGCGGAATCGGCATCAATTTGTGTCTGCATTTCTGCAGCCAAATCTGCCAACGTCAAATAGGTTTGATTGGTTAAGGTTAAAGTACCGGAAGTCACCCCATCTACTTCCAGCACCATCTCATCGTTTGTGCCATCAACAACAATGTTAGTTGGCGCGCCCACAACTGCACCGGTAAAGGCACCCTGAGTCGCCAGTTGAGTCACTACAACGTCATACTCACCGGGTTCTGTTCTGGAAGTGATTGAAGAAAAAGTAACATCGCTGTTATCACTGATCAGGTTACGACCAAAAATGGCAGCAACTTCATCAGGGTAATCTTCCAGCTGATCTAAAAACTCTTCAGAATCAAATTCAATTTGTCCTGTTTGATAGTCTGTTTTAAACCCTATATCTGCAAGGGATCGAACCGCTGAATTTTCAAGTCCAGGAACAATTTGTGTCAGACTGGTTCTCAACTGGGAGCTTAAAGAACGGATAGTCGAATCACCCAACAACACAGCCCCTGTACCGGTATCTGAATCGTAGGCTGTCACCTCTTTAATAATGCCTTGCAGCTCGTTATAGCCATCCGCAAAGTTCTGCAGACGCTCAACAATTAAATCCTCATCACGGGAAACCGTAATGGTCGATGATGTTGTGGTGTTATTTAAAGTGAAAGTAACACCATCAATCAACTCTTCTACTTCATTAGTTGAACGCGTAACTGAAATACCATTAAACGTCAGATTTGCGTCCTGAGCCCGAACGGACTCGGTCATATGCTGATTAGTGGCATTAAAGTTTAACGCTGAAAGACCATTTGTATCATTACTGTCGCCGTCCGAGTCACCGGATACGGTCATACGAAACGCCGAGGTTTCGCCCGTGGCGTCCGACTTCAAAACCAGTCGATAGCCTGAACCATCATTCAGGATCGAGGCAGTAATGCCTGCGTCTTTTTCATTGATGGCATCTCGAATACCTTCCAGGGTATTGTTATCGTCCGTTACGATAATACTGATCGGGTCACTGTCGGGATCATCGGTAAAACCGGTAATGTCTTCGTTATCACCTCCGTCCGGTGCATCCCCGGGCGTGGCATTAGTATCCCCAAACGTAAAAGTACCAAATTCAATAGTTAAAACGCCGTTACTTAATGCGGTATCTTTTGCTGCAAACGAGGAACTGACAACACTTTGGCTTTGCGCCAGTTGCTCAACACTCATACTGTAAGAGCCAACTTTCGCATCTTTACCCGTGCTGACACTGATAGCGGACGAAGACGAACTGCCTACAGTACTGGTTAAAGCCCCATCAATAGTAAGAACCCGGGACTTCAAACGAAAATCTTCAATAGCAGATTTAATACGGCCAACTTCAGAGAGTTGCGATTCGAGCTTCTCCTGGTTTGAATTCAAACGAGGCTCAGTCGCGTCTCTTTCAACTTGCACAAGTTGATCTATCAGATCACTGGTCAAAAAACCGGAACCGATACCAACTGAACTAATACTGGCCATATCTCACCCCTGAACATTCACTAAAGGCTTTTGTAATTCTACCGCTCTGAAACGGCAAAAGCCGGCCGCCTTTCGACGACCGACCTGCAAATTATTGCAGGATTCCCAAACCTCCGAAGAGGTCAGTTATCCTGTTTATCGGCAATGCTTGGTTAAGCTTTAATCAAACCGACAAACTGAATAACTGCAATGGTTCATCCTGATCCAATTTACGTGCCAACCTGAGAACCGTCTCATCAGGTATCTGGCGAATTACTTCTTCTGAACGACCGTCTAGAACAGTGACCACTGTCTCACCTGAATCATCATCCACACTGAAACGTAAATTACGTTGCTGGTTCTGGATATAATCATTCAGTTTAGATACAGCTTCTTGTACCTGTTCCTCTTGCTGATCAGATTTATCAGCGACCTGCTTTGCAAGCTTTTCAGATTGGTCCAGCCTTACTTCAGCCTCTTTCGAGGCCTGTTCAACCTGGTTATCCGTTAAACCTTTAAAAGCCGTTGCCTTCGCCGATCCTTTAGTAGCAGATTCAGAGGGTTGTGCCTGAGGAGCTGAAGCAGAAAACCCTGCAGTCATTCTTATATCAGCCATAATTCACCTCTTACCTTTCTTTGCACGTTACCCAAAGGAGCTGCTTTTCAGTATTTGAAAGAACAGCTCCATGCTTACTCTGCTATTAACCCAACAGTGATAGTACCTGCTGAGGACGAGCATTCGCCTGTGCCAATACCGAAATACCAGCCTGGATCAATACCTGAGTACGAGATAGCTCTGCTGTCTCTGCCGCGTAATCCGCATCTCGGATACGAGAGTTCGCAGCACTCAAGTTTTCAGACGAAATAGTTAAGTTACTGATGGTTGAGTTAAAGCGGTTCTGAGTCGCACCCAGGTTCGCTCGCTCATTACTTACTTGCTGAAGGGCATTATCCACAGCCGTGATTGCCGAGAGCGCCCCATCCACCGTCGAAATATCGACATCCTTCAGGAAGGTTCCGGATTCTGCAGCACCGAACTTACCAGCTTTCAGACCAAAGTCAGATAGCTGCCCTGTATTGGAGCCCACCTCAAACTGTCCTGCAGCCTCCAGTCGAACCGTACCCAAGTAAACACTGGACTGGTCAGCAGTGTTCGCCCCAGTACCATCCTGGATACCAACCGAGGCAAATAAGCCCGCCGTATCCTGCTGGATAGAAATATTTCGACCATCTTCTGCTCTTAGCTCAATACCGTCACCAGTATCAACCGCTAGTACGCCAGTCTGGCCAGAAATATTGTTGATCGCATCTACCGCATTAGCACGACGTACGTCTTCATCACCGTTGGTCAAGTCGATAGTAGCCGTCGTTACACCGTTAAGTGTAAAGCTAACTGAAGCACCTGCAGCAACTGTACCCGTACCCTGAGTACCCGCAGAAACCACGTTAGACTCAACCACAGCGGTTACGCCCGTTGTATTACTAACTTCATTAATGGCAGCTGCTTTCGCAATCGCACTACGCGCCGTATACTCAGGATGCACTGTTGTACCGCCATCCGAGAATGACAACGTATCATCAGAAGCTCGTGTCTCACGAATGGTGATACCATTAATAGTTAAATCACCAGCCTCGATAGTACCTGAAGCAGCAAGTGCAGCAGTATCACCATCAGCTACCACAGTAGTATCCGATGAAATAGACGCTTTAATTCCTGATTTCTCACCAGCAGTCAAACCGGCATTTTCCAGGCTACCAGTGCCCGCATCAATTGTGATGGCACTGCCATCTGAAGATTGAAGAAGGAACGCACCTGTTTGAGTGATGATATCGTTGGAACCACCTTCCACAGCGCCTGAACCCAAACCAATTTCAGCAGCCGTGTTACCTGCGCCCAAGTTGGTTACATCAATGGTGATGTTTCGTCCGTCAGCCGCTACCAGAGTCACACCTGTAGCATCAGTTCCGCTGTTGATTGCCTCAACACCTGTTTGACCAGACACTGCGTTAATCGCAGCTGCTACGGCTTCACGGTTGGTGTTGTTATCCAAGTTACCATTGGTTGCGATGTTAATGGTTACACCGTTAATATCGATGTTTCCGTTAATGGTATCGAAACCACCCGCCGAGGCAGTGAAGGCACCCAGCATGGTATTTTCAAGCGCGGTAGCTGTCACACCCGTTTCTGCAGACTTCTCATTAATTGCTGCTGCTTTAGCAATCGCACTGTTTGCATTCAAAGCAAACGAAGAGGTATCGGTACCCGCTTTTGATGCTTCGATCGCAACCCCATTAATAACCAAGTCACCGTTGGCTAGTTTATTCGCAGCTTCTTCACCAGCTACCGGGTTGTTACCACTCAAATCAGCCAAAGAGTTATTCAAACCACCAAAGGCTGTTACGCCAGCAGTTTCTGAAGCACCCAGTGTGTTAGTTGAAACTTCACCGATAGATACTTCAATGGAGTTACCCACGTTCGCACCCGTCTGGAAAGTAATACCGGTAAAACTACCGTCCAACAATGAAGTACCGTTGAAGTTAGCCGTTTGAGAAACGTTTTCAATTTCGTCAATCAACTGCTGGGCTTCAAGGTTAAGTGCTTCACGGTCAACCGAGTTGTTCGTTCCGTTAGCAGACTGTACCGCTAGTTCACGAATACGCTGCAAGCTGTCAGTAATTGAGTCCAATGCGCCCTCTGCTGTTTGTGCCAATGACACACCATCAGCAGAGTTACGAATTGCTTGGTTACTACCACTGATCTGCGCATCGAATCGAGTCGAAATCGACAGACCCGCCGCATCATCAGCAGCGCTGTTAATACGCAAGCCCGAAGACAAACGCTGAAGCGCTGTATCGTTCGCGTTTTGCGCACTGTTCAAGTTACGCTGAGCATTCAAAGATGCAATGTTAGTATTAATAATTTGTGCCATGGTTCATTCTCCGTGTTTTTTGTTCGTCGTTTGACGAATTGATCCGGGTTGACATTTTTAGTGGCAAACAACCCTTCTCAGAGAGTTTTATCGGCAAGTATTTTTTCAGCTTTAGAAAAAAAATTACCCAAACAATTTTCTCCAATGACACATTTATCGGCCGCTTCGGCCAAAGCTTTAACAACAATGGCAAATATATGGCGACCCTTTGCCACTTAGCTTAACCATCTGCATCAAACACTTAAAAACAACAAAATAAACCATTGAATATTAAGAGAAAATAATTTTCTGGCCCACCTTCTGCGTTATCTCTGGCAAGCCAAAAACAATTTCAAGTTAACGGCAAGAGTTTGCAGTGACAGTGGTAAGCTAGGAATACCTATGCGGTTCTAGCTGTCCTGCTATCTCATTCAAATTCTTGAGAAAATGAGAAGGAGCTATCCATGCCTCAGATTATTAACACCAACATTGCGTCGATTAATGCGCAACGTAACTTGAATGAGTCGCAGAGAGAAAACCAGACCGCACTACAACGTTTATCTTCTGGTCTGCGAATCAACAGTGCCCGAGATGATGCCGCCGGACTGGCCATTTCTACTCGCTTTGACGCTCAAATCGAAGGTACACAACAAGCGACCCGAAATGCTGCAGACGGTATTTCACTCGCACAAACCGCTGAAGGTGCGTTAGACACTGTCATCGATTCATTACTTCGAATTCGTGAACTGGCACTGCAATCTGCTAACGGCACCAACGATTCAACCGACCGTGAAGCCTTGAACCTGGAAGTTCAACAACTGATCAGTGAAATTCAGCGTGTTGCCGAAGATACCACCTTTAACGGCCAGCCATTATTGGACGGTTCATTTGAATCAACTACATTCCAAATCGGTCCCAACAACGGGGATACTCTGGACATCTCCATTGGCCAGATGACCACCGATGTTTTGGGTGCAGGAGCAACTGCCGGTATCAGCTCATTTGGTACCACCAGTACGGCCGCATCTACCAGCCCGAACGCCTTATCCACCGGCGACCTGATTATTAATGGTGTAACCATAGGCACTTCTTCCGGGGCAGACGATACCTCGTCAGCCTTTGATAAAAGCGCCAGCGCTATTGCAAAAGTAGCTGCCATTAACGAAAAATCTGAAGAAACGGGTGTGGTTGCCGAAGTTCTGGTTAACGAACTTCAAGGGGTATCTAATGGGGGTTATGCTACCCAGAACGGTACCTTTGAAATTAACGGTGTGGACATTACCGTTGCCACCGATGCTAACCTGGATGCAGACATCAACAGGGAGTCTGTGGTTGCTGCCATTAACGCCGTATCAGGCTTAACTGGTGTGGTAGCACTCAATACCAACAATGACTCAACCGGGATCAGACTTACCGCTGACGATGGTCGTAATATTACCCTCAACATGGACGGCGCTGGTTTCTCTGCAGCCGCCCTTGGCTTAGGGTCTAATGCAACGGACGGTGGGGGTAACTTCACCTCTGCAGGCGGGTTCGTGTTAAGCAGTATCACCAATGAATCAATTGTTATTGATGGTGATAACGACTTAACCAACAATGCCGGATTAAACCGAGGTACATACGAGGCTAATATTGCAGGCGTCACCTCATTACCAAGCACGTCCAGTTTGACTGCTGCTGGTGGTGCTGCCGCAACCGCAAACACACTGGTTAGCGGCGACTTGGTCATTAATGGTGTCACCATACCGGCCTCTACCACGCAAGATGATATTTTCTCATTCTCTGGAGCTACAGCGACCTCTGCTGCATCCGTTGATACCAGCTGGGTATCTGCATCTGCCATATCCAAAGCAGCCGCAATCAATAAAGCCTCAGACCAAACCGGTGTTGATGCCAGGGCATTAGAAAACACAGTCGTTGGTTTTGATCAAAACTTGCCTGGGGGCACAGCAGCAATCGCCGGTGGCACCATCACAATTAACGGTGTGCAGGTTACTATTTCAACACTTGATACCACAGTGGCAGCAACTGACGATACAAACGCTGAGCAAAACCGATTAACGGCGGTCAATGCAATCAACTCAGTCGCAGGTCAAACCGGTGTCGTTGCTATTGACACAGGGTCGGCCACCGAAGGCATTCGACTGATCGCTGAAGATGGCCGAAATGTGGTAGTTGAGCTGAGTGATCCGAACCTTCGTGTTGCGGCCGGTATTAATGGTCATGGTACGGCTGCTGAACCTGCCGTGTTTGTTGGCGCTGTCGAACTGTCTGCCGCTAAAGAGTTTGAACTAAGAACAACCAGCGGCAACATTGAAGCAAACGCAGGTTTGCGCGTTGGTTTCTACGGCGGTGCTACTGATGGCCAGTTCCTTGAAGATGTAGATATCTCAACCGTTGAAGGCGCTTTAGCAGCTTTAGCAGCGGTTGATAATGCTATTGATACGGTGAACTTCCAACGAGCGGATCTCGGTGCTTATATGAATCGTTTTGAATCCACCATTCAAAACCTTCAGATCAGCCATGAAAACCTTAATGCTTCAAACTCCCGAATCCGGGATGCCGACTACGCCCAAGAAACCGCTGAGCTGTCAAGAACCAACATTCTTCAGCAAGCCGGGATTTCAGTACTATCGCAAGCGAACTCTCAACCTGAACAGGTTCTGTCGCTACTGCAATAAGCTGACAGTCCACTTCCCATCTAGCGCCACCTTCCTAAGTGGCGATCAGAAGCCCGACATTTCCGTGTCGGGCTTTTTCTATGTATAGGCTATGTGCTTTGGAAATTACCACAAGCTCATGCGATTACATTTCAACCAGCTGAATATTCTGTATTTTTTCAACTCTGGCCTTATTCCTGCTGATAACCAGACACCCAAACATCTTGTCAAGCCATTGATTTAGATCAATTAATTACGGCAACTTTTGCCGATAAAGCTTATCAAGATACCTCCTATAAGAATGAGAGACTACAGTTAAGGTTGAGATTATGAGCGCGACAGCAGAACATATTTTATACGGTAATGACACACCCAATATCATTGCAAAAGATTCCAGTTCAGGATTACGTTCTTCCAAAAAATCAACAAAAGAACGATCGATCACTAACAAAATCGATAACATTACCGGCATTCGTGAGGAGCAAAAACACGTAGCGCCCCCCTGCCCCAAATCAGTCAAAATTGAACTAACGGCCCGATGTAATTTCAACTGCGCCTTCTGTGCAACCGGTTATAAATTGCGTGACAAGCGCGACATGGATTGGGACTTCTACATCAAGTTGCTCGACCAATGCAAAGAAGCCGGTGTTGAAGAGGTTGGCATGTTCTATCTGGGCGAATCCTTCATGCTGCCCTGGTTGCCGGAAGCTATTGCGGCAGCAAAAGAAAGAGCCTTTCCCTACATATTTTTAACCACCAACGGCTCTCTAAGTACTCCGGATAAGGTTAAAGCCTGTATGGATGCGGGTCTTAACTCCCTGAAGTTCTCATTGAACTACGCAGACGAAGTCCAATTCACAGAAGTTGCCCGAGTCAAAGGCAGCCTATATCGAAGAATGCTCGATAACATCAAAGCAGCCTACGAGATTCGACAAGAAGGCGGTTACGATTGCGGCTTATTCGCCTCCTACATCCGATACGATGGCGAGCAGGGTGAACGCATGCTGGATGTTCTTGAGGAAGTGAAACCCTATCTGGACGAAGTTTACGCCTTGCCACTTTATTCCCAAGCCGACCTCACCGGTCAGGAAAACCAGGAACGCGGCTGGGATGTAAAAGCCGGTAACCCGGGCAGGGCCGATAATATGCGAGCACCTCTTCCTTGCTGGGCAGTGTTCACCGAAGCTCGTGTTACTCATGACGGTTTCTTAAGCGCGTGTTGTTTTGATCACTCCAGAGAGTTCAATATGGCCAATCTGAACGAAGTCAGCTTTATGGAAGGCTGGCACAGTCAAACCTTCCAACATTTACGCGATGCCCACTTAAACATGGATGTTCGCGGCACAGCCTGTGAGTCTTGTGCGGCCTACAATTAATGTAAATTCGTTCTATCCCTCGCCCCGACAAAACATTTTGTTGTTATTCGGGGCCCGGTTTTTTTCCTGACACGCTCACCCAAAGACCAACAAAAAGTCCCCAACAAAAGTTGCCGCTCTGACCTATTTTTTCTTGCCTATTGCAAGGCCATTCAATGCCGCTTAATTGACAGCGTCACACCAAACAGCCACCAAAATAGCCCTAACCCCATGATTTAAAACAGCTTTAATAATTGGCACCACTATTGCTCAAGTATAAAAAACGCATGATTTACTTAGAAGGATTAGTCATGAACGCAATAAGCCAACAAATTCAAAATAAACACCCACAGTTTAACCAGACTATTGATGGCGCATCTCGCTTGGTTCTGGCTAATGAATATTACAATCGATCAGTACAACCGGATTTGTCTGTTGAAGAGCGCATTAAAGAGCGACTCAAAGCAAAGAAAATCTGCCTGGAAGCATTAACGGAAGAACCCGATCAGGTTGATATGCTAAATATCATGGGGCGTATCTCCATGGATGAGATGGATTTCGACTCAGCGTTGGTTTTACTTACCAAAGCCCTTAAAGCTGATCCGGAAGCCATTACCAGTTGGATCAACATGGCCTATTTACATTTGGTCTGCCGCAAGCCTGATCAGGCAGAAAAATGCCTGAATCATATTCTGAAGCTGGAGCCAAATAATCTAAAGGCGCTGAAAGTCCTTGCTTACACCAAGCTTCAACAAGGAAACTACATTGAAGCGTTTCAAACCTACAGAGCCCTGATCAAGCAAGGCATGTTAGACGAAACGATTCAATCAGGATTGGCACAGGCAGCCCCGATGATTAAGGCTGAAGTATTTGATGCCCAGTTGCAGTCAGATGTAGAGAGCTTCATGAAGTTTCCTGAAGTCAATCCGGAAGCATTTGCGCCTCTGGCCATCTCATTACTGGATAAAAAATACGGCTTAAGCGATGACGACTCAGAACTTGATTTGGATGCACTGGCCACCGACCCGTTCCTGTTAACCTGCCTAAGCAATATCTTAATGCCGTCCAAACCTATTGAAGAACTGGCCCGATCACTGCGTTATTGTGTTTTGGCAGACAGCCTTCATAACACTCGAATTCGGGATGAACTCGTTCAGCTGGCCGTATCGTTAAGCCTCTACAGCTCGAATAACGAATACGTCATGGAAGTAAAGCCCGATGAACAACAAGGGCTTGAATCCCTTATCATGCTTGTTAATGGTTTCGTAGCCGATAAATCCTGGCATCCGGACGACATCTCTGGCGCTATGGTATTGATCACCATGTATCAGCCCATCGCTGCCTTGTCTATTGCCGACAAAGTAGCTGAACGCTCTATCAACGATTGGGCTGATTTCATGCAGCCAATCGTAGAGAAAACCCTGTTTGATAGCTTATACCTGGAAGAGCTGGCTTCAGAAAATCAAACTCTGCCGAACATTGATAGCGGAACCGATGAATCCGCCATTAAGGCGCATTATAGTGAATCACCTTACCCGCGCTGGACATCTCTCGGCTACCATACACCGACAGATTACCTGCAAGCCTTACACACTGAACTACCACACTTTACTCCCTCGGAAGCACTGAAAGGCAAAACTCTGGAGTTACTTGTAGCCGGGTGTGGCACAGGTCTTCAAGCCATTCGTGCAGCCAAGTACTTTAACAACATTAAGGTAACAGCCATAGATTTGTCTCCAGCATCCGTTGCCTACGCACGAATGATGGCAATGAAACTTCGCGTAGAAAATGTCAGCTTCTATCAGGGTGACTTATTGGACATTAAGTCCCTTGGAAAACGTTTCGATGTTATCGAGTGCTCTGGCGTACTGCATCATATGCCGGAACCGGAAGCTGGGTTAAATGCACTTTACGAAGTACTGGAAGATCATGGTTTGATCAAAATCGGCTTATACAGTGAATTGGCGCGAAAACAAATTACTGCCACGAAAAATATCATTGAAAGCAACAATATTGAGCCAACGCTGGAAAATATCCAACAGTTCAGAGCCATGCTGATGAACCAGGAAATTGATGGTGATTTCAGTGAGATTGTCAGCCGCCCGGACTTCTTTACAACCAGTGGCACTAAAGACCTCTTGTTCAACCCAATTGAACACCTGTACACACTCCCCAAAATACAGGAATTGCTGTCGCAGCTCGAACTGAACTTTTTAGGTTTTATTGGCGTATCGAATGCGCATAAAGCCGCATTTGATGCTCAATTCCCGCTAGACAGAAACCGTACCAGCCTATTGAACTGGGATGTGATCGAACAATCCTCGCCACAAATGTTCAACTGCATGTACCAGCTGTATTGTTCTAAGTAATTCACATGAAGTGATAAAGGGCAGTCAAATGACTGCCCTTTCTGTACCTGGTGTACCAAACGCTTAACAGAACCTCTTGAGGGGTGCAAAAGCCTCCACCCTAGTTTTGTCCCTGCTCAATCAGCAGCTTTATCATCCCAATACGCGGTATTTTTTATATGTTCTTGATAACGCTGCCGGGTGATACCGACCACGACTTTGTCGTGGTATTCACCTTTTCGGAAATACCAATCCTTCTTGCGGCCTTCCACTTCC
>JBFHTA010000100.1:0-12823 GCA_041590855.1 Pseudomonadales bacterium | reverse complement strand
TTGAGCCAAACGATCTTTAAAGCAACGCTCGATGACCTCAACCATCGCCTGAACTGCTGTTGACGCACCAGGAGATGCACCCAACAAGGCCGCCAGAGAGCCATCAGACGCAGCAACCATTTCAGTACCGAACTCTAGCTTACCTTTGCCGCTCTCATCTTTCTTGATGATTTGCACGCGCTGACCAGCTTTCGCCAGTGTCCAATCTTCATCTTTGGCTTCAGGGAAATAGTTTCTCAATGACTCACAACGTTCAGCGTGTGACTGCATCACCTCACTAATCAGATAGCGAGTCAGATCCATATTATTCACGCCCACAGACATCATCGGCGCGAGGTTATTGCCTTTTACAGAACCAAACAGGTCCATCTTGGAACCCTTCTTAAGGAACTTGGTTGTAAAGCCGGCAAACGGACCAAACAACAACGCA
Organism: Pseudomonadales bacterium; assembly: GCA_041590855.1. Taxonomy (GTDB): domain Bacteria; phylum Pseudomonadota; class Gammaproteobacteria; order Pseudomonadales; family Litoribrevibacteraceae; genus Litoribrevibacter. Next base: position 12,393 of record JBFHTA010000100.1, on the reverse strand, counting down.
GGCTCACCGTTAATAATACGAGTATCCAAGTGAGGTACAGACATCGGAGGCGCACCAATAGCAGCCTTACCATACACTTTTGAAGAATGCTTCTGAACGATCTCAGGCTTTTTACATACCAACCATTGACCACTTACCGGGAAACCACCGTATCCTTTACGCTCCGGAATACCGGACTTCTGCAATAACGGCAAAGCACCACCACCGGCACCCAGGAAAACAAAGTTCGCATCGTAAGTTTGAACCAACTTGGTATCATTTTCTTTCGTGCGAACTTTCCAAACGCCATTCTCACGCTGAGCCAACTTCACAACAGAGGTATTTAACAACAATTCAAAATTGTCGGACTGTTGAAGGAAATCCACCATATTGCGTGTTAAAGAACCAAAGTCCACATCACTACCATGCTTAACACGCGTTGCAGCAACCGGTTTGTCTGCCTGACGACCATTCATAACCAGTGGCATCCACTCTTCGAGCGTGCGAGGGTCCTCACTGTACTCCATTCCTTCAAAAAGATGATGAGCTGACAATTTCTGATGACGCTCACGAAGGAAGGCAACATCGTCGTCACCCCAAACAAAGCTGAGGTGAGGAACAGGGTTAATAAAGTTTGAAGGTTGAGGCAAACACCCGCTCTTAACCAGGTAAGACCACAGTTGCAGAGAAGATTCAAACGCCGCATTGATGGACAACGCCCGGTTGATCTCAACCGAACCATCAGAGGTTTGAGGGGTATAATTCAGTTCGCAATATCCGGCATGGCCTGTTCCCGCATTATTCCATCCATCGGTACTTTCATGGGCCACATGGTCTAATCGCTCGATCATGGTAATTTTTAATGAGGGGTCCAACTGCTGGAGCATCATGCCCAACGTCGCACTCATTACACCACCACCGACTAATAATACATCAGTTGTTTTTACAGCCATTACCTTCGCCTTACCAAGAATTATTTATTCAAATAAACTCAGAAACATGCGTTTCTTGTTGAACGCTTGATAGCTTCTAGAAAGGGGCTGCCTTCCATCTATCTCAGGATAGCCGAAACCCCAAAATGCACCATTGAGTTACACTACGCACCAGATTTAAACACCCCCAGCCCAGCTCTGATGCGGCCTACAAGGGCGGGCGCATTATACACAATTAAAATAAAGTTTGCTCGATTTCGGCAACACATATGTGCACCAACTCTATTTTACAGCGTCATAGCTGAGGGTCGTTACTCCTCGTTAGCCCATGCTTCATACTCATCCGGCATGGCATCCACAAAACGGGAAAACGCACCTTCAAACTTAATTGGCATGGAGCCAATCGGTCCGTTACGCTGCTTACCAATAATGATTTCCGCACGCTCCGGCGGTGATTCTTCGTTATAAACCGCATCACGATAAATAAACATAATCACATCAGCATCCTGCTCGATCGCGCCCGATTCACGAAGATCCGAGTTTACAGGTCGCTTATTCGGCCGCTGCTCCAAACTACGGTTTAACTGTGCCAGCGCCACCACCGGGCATTCCAGCTCTTTCGCCAAAGCCTTCAAGGAACGCGAAATTTCAGAAATCTCCTGCGTCCGGTTATTTTCGAAGCCAGGCACACGCATCAACTGCAAATAGTCGACCATAATCAAGCCTAAGCCACCGTACTCCTGGCATTCCCTATGAACACGACGTGCACGCGCTTTCATCTCATTAGGCGTTAACCCCGCCTGATCATCAATAAACAACGGCTTATCGTTCAACATAGTGACCGCAGCACTCAGCTTGCTCCACCCCTCTTCATTCAGCTTCCCGGTACGAACTTCCGTCTGATTAATGCCCCCAAGTGAGGCAATCATACGCATTACAATTTGCTCTGAGGGCATCTCCAAACTGAATACCAGCGCAGGGCACCCACCTTTATGCCGAAGCAATGCATTCTCTACCAGGTTCATAGCAAACGTGGTCTTACCCATGGAAGGACGTGCTGCCACAATAATCAAATCGGAAGGCTGCATCCCGGAGGTCATCTTATCCAGCTCAGTAAATCCGGTAGTCACCCCGGTAATATCTCCTCCCTGTTTTACAAGAAGCTCAATATTATCCAGAGTATTTTTTAGGACAGGCTTAATATGCTGGGGACCAGCATCTTTCTTATTCCGGGATTCAGCAATCTGAAGAATTCTTCGTTCCGCATCATCGAGAATTTCATCACTGCTTGCCCCTTCCGGGCGATACGCACGATCCGCAATACTTGAAACTTCAGACAATAACTGACGAATCACTGAACGCTCGCGCACGATGTCTGCGTACGCCAAAATATTAGAAGACGTTGGCGTATTATGAGCCAATTCCGCCAAGTACGCCTGTCCACCGATATCATCCAACTCCCCTAAACGCTCGAGCTCGTCACTCAAGGTCAAAGGATCAATCGGTTTTTCCTGGGTTACCAACTGGGTCATTACACTGAATATCTGACGGTGCGCTGCCTCGTAGAAATCACGCTCCATAAGCTTCTCAGCCACACCATCCCATGCTTCATTATCCAGCATCAATCCACCCAGTACGGATTGCTCTGCTTCCAAAGAAAAAGGAGGTTTTCTGATTAAATCCAGTTCTTCAGCTTCTGACATAACTCGTTAACGCCCAAACAGCCAAACATGCTTGAAAAAATTAAAGACCAAAAACAAAAAAGCACCGGCAGTATAAACCACCGATGCCTTTGTAAGGTAGTCGTACGATCTACCTTAATGAGAAGTAAAACGATCACCTCTCATTGATAGTGCTATACGCGATTATTCAGCAACAACAGTTACTTTCAAAGTCGCAGTAACGTCACTGTGAAGTTGAACATCAATTTCAAACTCACCAACGCTACGGATTGGGCCTTCAGGCATACGAACTTCAGATTTGTTCGCAGCAACACCAGCTTCAGTCATTGCTTCAGCGATGTCACGAGGACCAATTGAACCAAATAGCTTACCTTCGTCACCCGCGTTAGCCGCGATGTTCAAAGTGAAGCCATTGATTTGCTCTGCACGAGCTTCAGCTGCTGTCAATTTGTCAGAAGCTGCTTTTTCAAGCTCTGCACGACGCGCTTCAAAATCAGCAATGTTAGCTGCAGTAGCAGGTACAGCCTTACCAAAAGGAATAAGATAGTTACGGCCGTAACCAGCTTTAACAGTTACCTTGTCACCAAGGTTACCTAGTTTACCAACACGTTCGAGTAGAATAATTTCCATCTCGCTGTCCTCAAAAGTTACTGTTACTGATCACTGTTATCTGTTGCGGTCAATCTCGACCGGAAATCAAATACGCTGTCCAATGCAGCTACCAGCATCAGTAGTAAAAGAGTTAGAGAACTCGCCAGTACCAAACATACGTAAAAAAGTACCAACCAATTCCCACCGAGTTTTTTGATTGCAACACTGCCATGCACCAAGGACACTCCGGCCACCATCAAAGGTAACACCAGCATTGGTATGTAACTGACAAACACTTCATCCAACAGGCTTAACACAAACGCTAAACCCAGCAATAAAGCCATCACGTTATATGGAAGCCGAATCGAGTGAAACTCTTGTCGGAATCCATCGGGGTTAAACACCATCGCTTGCATAGAGCGAGCGAACATCAGACTGATAAGACTGCCCAAGACAGACCACAACTGAATAGCCCCGGCATACAATGCCTGCGAAGGAGGTTCAATGGGGGTAGCGTCCGGATTTTGAGCAACTACATCCTGAATCATTTGATTCACCGCAGCCACCAACTCAGTAAGCTGAGCGTCCGACAACACTGGTACCAAAGTGTGTTGAGCACTACCGGCCAACACAATCACCACCAACACATAGATCCATGATTTTGACCACCAGAGCACCATAGCAATTAGCCAGGTAAGAGTGAGATGAATCAGATCTGCCCGTTGACCATCCACCACTAAATAATAGAGGCACGGAACAAGAGCAACCGCAAAACAGATCCCACCATCTCTGGGGCCCTTGGCCAGGAATACTAACGCAGCTATTGCTGCTCCCAGCCAAGTGAAAAACGGCAGTATGACAAAGCCTACCGCCAGAGAAATCGCATGCAGACGGCTAGTCAATGCAGTTTGAGCCAGCCAAAGCACGAGTCTCTCCTTAAATTATTCGTGTGCGTCAGTGTATGGCAAAAGAGCCACGTAACGTGCACGCTTAATTGCAGTCGCCAATTGACGCTGATACTTAGCTTTAGTACCTGTGATACGGCTAGGTACGATTTTGCCAGTTTCAGTGATATAGCCTTTCAAAGTGTCCAGATCTTTATAATCGATCTCAGAAACACCTTCAGCAGTGAAGCGACAGAATTTTCTACGACGGAAAAAACGAGCCATTATATATCTCCTTAAATATCAGATTATTCTGCTGATTCTTCTGAAGCAGGTGCTTCTTCAGTTTGAGCAGGTGCAGCTTCAGCAGTTTCTGGCTTAGCTTCATCACGTGGACGACGCTCTTTAGAATCTGCAGCTTTGATTGGAGATACTTCAGTTACCGGACCTTTACGACGGATAACCATGTTACGAAGAACAGCATCGTTATAACGGAAGCTGTTGTTCAGCTCTTCCAACGCTTCATCACCACACTCGATGTTCAAAAGAACATAGTGTGCTTTGTGAATTTTGTTGATTGGGTAAGCTAGTTGACGACGACCCCAATCTTCCAGACGGTGAATAGCACCACCAGAAGTTTCGATAGTTGAACGATAGCGCTCGATCATCGCTGGTACTTGTTCGCTTTGATCTGGGTGTACCAGAAAAACGATTTCATAATGACGCATAAAATGCTCCTTATGGGTTAATAGCCTCCCACTGTTTCAGGGTGAGGCAAGGAGAGATGTTTAAAGCCTTCTGCCAGCCCAGTCTTAGGCAAACAAAAAGGAGGCAGGCATTTTATAGACTGGATGAAAAACAATCAAGTAGATTTACTGACAGGAACAGATTAAAGATCGACGTTGTAACCAGCTTTGGCCAGTGATTGCTGAACCTTAGGTGCGATCTCATCAACCAACCGATGAATCATCTTTACCGTAGTCGTACTGACATCCTGATGAAGAGAAGCTCGAGACTGAATGAATTTCTTCCCTGCTTCCGATTCAAAAAACGCATTAATATCCCGAAGCTCTTGCAAGGTATAATGCTGACTGTAGACCTGAAAATATTGTTCAAAAAAGAAATCCTGGGACAGCAAGCGATCAACCTCTTGCGCTACGACACTCTCAACCGCCTGGTAATGTACTTGCTTCAAGCCTGAATTGTTATGCCGTAACTTACGATTAATCAATACCCCCAATCGCTTCTTAACCGGGTCGACATTGATCGCATCTGTCAGCTCAAAAAAGCGTGCTACCTCCTGCCGAATCATCTGCTCCGAAGCAGCTAAGGCATGCATACTGATCAACAGTAAGAATAAGGAAGCAAACGATTTTACAAACATAATGAGCTATCAGTTGTTCTCAGAGGACAAAACAGTTACATAATGTAACAAGTCAGAGGCTTTTCAATCAAAGGACACCAGAAATGCCAACGAGTTCTCATTTTTATCTCTGGCGAACCACACTAAACCTTTAATGAGCGCTGACGAACGGCTTCAAACAATATCACACCAGTAGCAACTGACACATTCAAGCTACTCACTTCTCCCGCCATCGGCATGAAGGTGAGATTATCACAGGCCTCTCGAGTCAAACGGCGCATTCCCTTTCCTTCTGCCCCCATCACAATCGCGGCGGGCCCTGTCAGATCCGTTTGATAAATTGAGGTAGTCACTTCACCTGCGGTGCCGGTGATCCAAATGCCCTTGTCCTGTAACTTCTTAAGGCATCGAGCCAGATTCGTCACAGAAACAAAAGGCGTATTCTCGGCTGCACCACACGCCACTTTGACAGCCGTTGAATTCAAGGTACCAGACTTATCTTTCGGAGCAATAACCGCATGAACACCAGCCGCATCCGCTGTGCGCAAACAGGCCCCAATGTTATGAGGATCAGTCACTCCATCCAACACCAACAGAAAAGCAGGTTCCTGTAACTGCTCTAACAACTGATCCAAAAAGGCTTCGTCTTTGGCGTAGCTGACTTGGGTTTCTGCTAATACCCCCTGATGCACTCCATCAGGTATCTTCTGATCAAAAAACTCAGCTCCTACACGCTCCACTCGGATATGTAACTTGCGAGCAACTTCCATTAAATCATTAACACGCTGATTACGCTTACCTAACAGCACATACAAGGTGCCAATGTCTTTGGCATTTTTCTTTAACAATGAAGAGACGGCGTTGATGCCGAATACTAAATTTGAGCTGTCTGCCGACTGCGGCTTAGCCATATTGTTACTACCTTAACTATTTCTTCTTACGCGCTTTTGATGTGGTTTTTGCTGAAGCGCGCTTGGACTTCTTCTTACTTTTCTTCTTGGGAGAACGATCGGAGTCAGCCGAAGAGCGACGCTTAGCACCACTCTTGCCTCGTCCTTTTTTCTTAGGCCCCAACGATTCACCCAAACCCGGCTTTTTCTTCGATCTACGCGACCGAACCGATGTTTTATGATCAACCAACTCAAGATCGATCTTACGCTCATCCAGATCCACACGGACGATACGCACCTCAACCCCATCACCCAAGGCGTAAGTAGTACCGCTTCGCTCACCGATCAACATGTGTCGAGACTGATCAAACTCAAAGTATTCTTTCGTCAGATTACTGATGTGAATCAGGCCTTCTACGTAGACATCCGTCAGCTCAACAAACAAACCAAACCCCGTCACTGCAGACACCACACCAGGGAATACTTCTCCCACATGATCCTGCATGTATTCACACTTCAAGAACGCCATCACATCACGTGACGCATCGTCAGCTCTGCGCTCTGCCATGGAACACTGCTCACCCAGAGCAAGCAACGCAGCCATATCGTAAGGATAAATCTCGCCACGAGTGAGCGACTTAGCCCCAGGGACACGCTGAACATTACTACTGTCTTTATACTCCGGCTGCTCGGAACGAATCACACTACGAATAGCGCGATGCACCAGTAAGTCCGGATATCGACGAATAGGGGATGTAAAGTGCGTATACTCGGGATACGCCAAACCAAAGTGACCCTGATTGTCCGGCTGATAAACTGCCTGACTCAAAGAACGCAACATCATTGTCTGAATCAGATGCTTATCAGGGCGATCCTCAATCTGTTTAGCCAATTCAAGGTAATCCCCCGGCGTAGGTTTCATACCACCTTCCAGCATCAGGCTGCGCTCAAACAGAAACTCCTTAAGGTTAATCAGTTTCTGTTCTTTCGGCCCCTCGTGAACACGATATAAACCTTCCAACTGATGCTTTCTAAGGAAACGGGCAGCCGCTACATTGGCACACAACATACATTCTTCGATGATTCTATGCGCATCATTACGAACCACAGGCACAATGGTCTCGATCTTACGATCAGGAGAGAACACTATGCGCGTTTCTGTAGTGTCGAAATCCATCGCCCCACGTTCTTCACGACAGGTAATTAATTGCTGATAGAGACGATACAGCTCTTGCACATGAGGAACTATGGCAGGAAATTCGGCTTTAAAATGCTGCGCTTCTTTCGACCGAGGCTTTTCTAACAAAGCCGCCACCCGGTTATACGTCAGCCTGGCATGAGAACGAATAACTGCCTCATAAAACTTATAGCGACTCATCCGACCGCTGGCACTGATGCTCATTTCACATACCATCGCCAAACGGTCTACCTGAGGATTTAAAGAACACAAGCCATTGGACAAGACTTCCGGCAACATAGGCACAACGTGCCCCGGGAAATACACGGATGTCGCTCGGTTTTGCGCTTCTTTATCCAGCTCTGTTCTTAATTTCACATAATTAGAGACATCGGCAATCGCTACGATTAACCGCCAGCCACCGGACTTTTTCTTCTCACAATAAACAGCATCATCAAAGTCTTTGGCATCTTCGCCATCAATGGTAACAAGCGGCAAGTCTCTTAAATCAACCCGGTTGACCTTATCACTTTCGGCAACACTCTCTGTAAAATGCGCTACTTCCGAGAGGACACCCTCCGGCCATTGATGCGGAACATCATACGTATGCAATGCAACGTCTATTTCCATGCCTGGCGCCAAGTGATCACCCAGTACCTTAACTACCCGACCGGATGCCTTTTCACGACGGGAAGGCTGTCGTTCAATTTCCACCACAACATATTGTCCGGACGACGCACCACCTTCGCCATCAGGCGGTACAGCTACCTCTTGTGACATACGTCGACTGTCCGGCACCACAAAGCCACCGTTACCTTCTGCATAATAGCGTCCGACTAATTGGACTGTTTTATGCTCCAGCACCTGAATAATTCGGGCTTCCCGACGTCCTTTATGGTCAACGCCACTGACCATCACGCGAACCTGGTCACCATCAAAGACCTTACTCATTTCTCTCGCATGAAGGTATAAATCCGCTGACTTATCATCAGGCTGAACAAAACCGTAACCATCCCGGTGGCCGATCACTCTTCCATCGATGGTTGGAATCACAGATATCGGTCGATATCTTTGCTGCTTATCACTGATCAATTGACCATCACGGGCCATTGCAATTAACCGACGACGCATCGCCTCGATACGCTCATCATCAAAAATTTGCATGGCCGCACATATTTGAGAATGCGTTAATGCCTTATTAGCCTCTTCCAAAAACGACGTAATTAATTCGCGGCTAGGAACAGGATTCTCATATTTATCAGCTTCGCGCTGACTAAAAGGGTCTTTCAATATTATTTCCTATGTTGAAAGTTAATCTATTTCAATTTTCATAACGTTAACTGCAAGTGTATTACAAAACACCAGCAGGGTATAAAACAGTCACATCCTAAACTGACTGCATTAAAAAAGGGGCTTAGCGCCCCTTTTCATTCTTAAGCGTTGAATGGATCACGCTTAATGATAGTTTCGGCCCTGTCCGGGCCGGTTGAGATGATATCAATCGGAGCGCCGATTGCTTTCTCAACGTATTCAATATACGCCTTGGCGTTAGCTGGTAGATCATCGATCGACTTCGCACCAACGGTAGACTCTTTCCAGCCTGGCAGGCTTTCATAGACTGGCTCAAGACCTTCGTAGTCGTCTGAATGCATAGGCGTTGTGCAGTCTGCACCGGCTTTCTTATAGCCAACACATACTTTAACTTCGTCCATTCCGTCCAAAACATCCAGTTTAGTCAAGCAGATACCTGACACACTGTTCACCTGGATTGCATGTTTCAACGCAACCGCATCGAACCAACCACAACGACGAGCACGCCCCGTTGTAGAACCAAACTCATGACCACGCTCAGCCAGGCCTGCACCTACGTCATCAAACAGTTCCGTCGGGAACGGGCCAGAACCCACACGCGTTGTGTAAGCCTTGGTGATACCAAGAATGTAGTCCAGATACAAAGGACCAAAACCACTACCGGTCGCCGTACCACCTGCCGTGGTATTTGAAGATGTCACGAACGGATACGTTCCGTGGTCGATATCAAGTAATGAACCTTGAGCACCTTCAAACATGATGTTAGCGCCTTGCTCACGTAACTCATGCAACATACATGTTACATCAGCCACCATAGGGGCTAACTGTTCACCCATTTCCAAAGCTTCAGCCAACACTTGATCAAAATCTAACGCATCTGCCTTGAAGTAGTTGGTTAAAACAAAGTTATGGTATTCCAACACTTCTTTCAGTTTATCAGCGAACTTCTCTTTATTCAGAAGATCACCCAAGCGCAGACCACGGCGAGCAACTTTATCTTCATAAGCCGGACCGATACCACGACCTGTAGTTCCGATCTTTTGCTTTCCACGAGCAACTTCACGCGCCTGATCCAATGCTACGTGGTAAGGAAGAATCAATGGACACGCCGGACTAATTTTCAAACGCTCACGAACAGGCACACCCTGCTCTTCAAGCTTTGCAATTTCTTTCAGCAAGGCTTCAGGTGACAACACCACACCGTTACCAATCATGCACGTCACATTCTCACGAAGAATGCCTGACGGAATCAGGTGCAATACGGTTTTCTCACCGTTCACTACTAATGTATGACCGGCGTTATGACCACCTTGATAGCGAACTACAGCTGCAGTTTGCTCAGTCAACAAGTCAACGATCTTACCCTTACCTTCGTCACCCCACTGGGTGCCTAGAACCACGACGTTCTTGCCCATAGTTTCTTTCTCTAGACCACGCTAAACACTGAGTTTATATACATTTCGCCAATCAGGGATTGGCATAAATTTACATCCTGGGATCGTTTACCGATCCACCACCGTCCATTGGCCCTGCACGTCTTCAAGGACGGCATCACACGCCTCGACATCTGAATCCGTCAACTGACGAATCACCCGGTGTCCTTGTGAACGAAGTTCATTCATCTTAGCCGACAACGCATCGTTCGATTGATCCGGAGCTAAAATTAACTTTGACTTCGCCACAGCTAAAGTAGTCACATCAGCTACTTTAAGCAGATTCAAACTAAACCCGGTCGCTGGCCGAGCACGGCCAAACACTTTGCCCGTCTCATCATAACGACCACCAGAAGCCAGTGGCTGACTGCCTCCGGTTTTGAACGCCGAAAATACCACGCCTGTGTGATAGTTATAGCCACGTAATTCACTTAGGTCGATGTATAAATTGACCTCTGGATATTGCGCATTCAGGCGACTAACCAATTGCTTCAACACATCAACCGCTTCAACCGCATCAGCAGATAAAGGGGCAACCAATTCGCGAATGGTATTCAGAATTTCAGCGCCACCACATACATACGCTAATTGACGAACTGCTTCACCTAACGACTGGTTTTTAAAATACTTTGGAATGAAGTCTTCTAATTCAGGAAGGGCTTTACGACGCAGGATGTCGAACAAGGCTTTCTCATTATCGGAATCCAGCGCTGCTTTTTCCATTAAACTGCGGAACACACCCACATGCCCAAGATCCAGAGTGATCGCACTCACTTCAGACAGTTTGAGTGATTCAAGCATCAAAGCAATGACTTCGAAATCGCTGGCAATGCCCGCATGACCGTAGACTTCAGCGCCTAACTGAATTGGGTTGCGAGTATCCATCGTATGGGCAGGTTTGGTATGAAGCACTTGACCTGCATAACAGAAACGAGAGACGCCTTCACGAGCAAGCGAGTGGGCATCTATACGCGCCACCTGAGGTGTAATATCTGCACGCACCCCCATCAAGCGACCATTCAACTGGTCTGTCACCTTGAACGTTTGGGTTTCCAAATCATGACCGGCACCCGTCAATAAGGACTCCAGATACTCCATCATAGGAGGCATAACCTGGTCGTATCCCCACGACTTATACAAATCCAACAACTTCGATCGTAATGTTTCAATTTGCTCCGCCTTTGGAGGCAAAATATCTTCAACCCCGTCAGGCAACAACCAACGATCTGCAATCGTCATAAAGCGACTCTCACTTCTATCCTAAAGTAGCAACAGTTACAGGACTCAACACCGTCTTCAAACCAGTAAGTAAAGAAGCACTATGCCTGTAATCATGGAAAATAAGCCCACTTTTCGAATCGACTGATCATTCATTTGTGCGATTCTTGTGACGGTTTCACGCCACTGTTTGGGCGCTAGAAAAGGTAGAACACCTTCAAACACCAACATCAAACAAAAACCGGCAATCAGACTATTCAGAAATTGATCCGACATAAATCAGGCTTATACAAACACAAAAAAACCGGGTCTTAGACCCGGTGCGGTATCATAACACGAACTCAACAAATAACCCCAACAAAAAGCAGGATCATTTATCTATTTTGCTTTCGGCGCGCTTAAGTATTTAAAGAAATCGCTGTCCGAATCCAAAACCATGATGTCGCCGTCTGAGCTGAAGGTTTCCTGATAGGCCTTCAAACTACGAACGAACGAGTAAAATTCAGGGTCTTTATTGAACGCTTCAGCATAAATTCGGGCTGATTGAGCATCCCCTTCACCTCGAATTTTCTCAGCTTCGCGGTAAGCATTCGCCTCGATAATGGTGCGACGACGATCGGCATCCGCTCGGATACCTTCAGCCAACTCGCGACCACGCGAGCGGTATTCACGTGCTTCACGCTCACGCTCTGAACGCATACGCTTGTATACGTCTTCGTTCACTCGCTCCGGAAGCTCAATACCTTTGACTCGAATATCCAGCAATTCAACACCGATATCCGCCAACACCACCTGATTCAGCTTAGTCGTCAGCTCGTCCATCAATTCATCACGCTCACCTGAAATCACTTCATGAACGGTACGTTGTGCAAATTGTTTACGAAGACCGTCATCAACACGTGACGCCAACAGACGGGAAGCGGAAAGCTCCTC
>JBFHTA010000099.1:0-12854 GCA_041590855.1 Pseudomonadales bacterium | reverse complement strand
GGATCATCAAATGATGAACATCTTCCTGATGGAAGGTATGGACATCCTCGGTGACATAGAACTGTTGATTCAGCAGTGGCGTAATGAACCGTTGAGCAGCCAATTAAGTAACGACGTCAGTGCCGAGTTTGAAACCTTGGCAAAAGCGGCTCGTATGGCTCGTTTGACGGCGTTTGCGGCGATGGCGGATACTCTGGATCGTTTTGTGCGTGAGATTTCCTCACTTGAAGGCAAGCCTAATAGTCAGTTTTTTGTGACGCTTGATTCAGGATACGAAGCGTTAGTCTCTCTGATGGATTTATTGGCTGCAGGCCAGGCCATCACGTCCACTGATGAACAAATTGATGCCATTCTGTCCCATGATAAGGCCACCTTGGTTGATCCATTGGAAGAGGTATCGCTTACCGAAATTCCGGAATTGGATGCCTTGCCTGAGGTGGATGAGGTTGAACAGGATGAGCTGTCTGCGATTGAAGGTTTGTCTCCATTGGAGGAACCGGCAGAAGCTACGTCTGTCTCTGAGGGGCAGGGAGCTATTTCACTGTCCGATGAAGAAGTCGATCTTTCGGTCGACGTCGATGCGCCACTAGCGGATTTAGAAAATATAGAATCAGAGGATGAGTTTGGTCTCGACGCGCTGGCTTCTGATGATGATTTGGCTGCCTTGGTGGATGAGTTTGATGAGTTCGGCGGTAATCCGGCCGAACAGACTGCTGAGGAGCAGGAACCAATCTCATTGGATGTAGATGAAGAGGACGAGGAAGAAGACAGCGAACTGGTCAGTATCTTCCTTGAAGAAGCCGATGATATTGTTTCGCACCTTGACGAGAATCTGCAACAGTGGCGAGGTCAGCTGGATAACCCGGCGCCAATTTACGAACTACAACGTGCAATCCACACTCTGAAAGGGGGCGCACGTCTGGCAGAAATCAAAGCCATTGGTGATTTGTGTCATGAGTTGGAAAACCTCTATGAAGGATTGTCAGAGGGGCGTTTGCATTACAGCGAAGGCCTATTGGATTTACTGCAAGATTGCCATGATGCGATTGCAACCCAAGTAGCTGACATCCATGACAAACAAGAGCCTAAGGCATATCCGCACTTAGAAGAGCGCATTATTGCGCAAATGACGAACCAAAGCCCGACGGAGCGGTTCGAACAGAGTGAGGAAATTACTGAACTGACCGAAGAAGCAGGTAAGGCCTTGTCTGCGTCAGTTCCACAGCCGTTAAGCAGTAATGTTGATCCTGAATTGGTTGAAATCTTCCTGGAAGAGGCCGAAGAGTTACTCGACAGTATCACTGAACATCTTGAACAGTGGGCTGACGAGCAGGACAACCTGACTCCGGTGGCTGAATTACAGCGTGAGCTGCACACCTTGAAAGGTGGTGCTCGAATGGCCGAGTTGGCACCTATTGGTGACTTGGGTCATGAGCTTGAAAATCTCTACGAAGGGCTGGTAAACGGTATGTTTAGCAGTTCTGAAGCGTTGATTGAGCTGTTACGCACTTGTCATGATCGTCTTAACGATATGACCGATGCAGTCCAGAATCAGCAGATGCCGTTTGCAGCGGATGACCTGATCGACGCTATTACCCAGTATTGTAAGTCAGGCTCTTACGATGAAGCTGTGTTGGCTCCAGTGGCAGTGAATTATGCTGAAACCTCTGAAGAGGCAGATCTGCAGGACGACGATCTGACTGAAGAGCTGTCTGACACTGATAACCAAGGTGATGACGTTACTCTTTCTGAAACCTCTCTTTCTGAAGCCACTCTTCCTGACGTTGCCGAGGTGGAGGAAGACGAAGTCTCCGAGTTTGCAGGCTTTGATGAGGTTGCAACAGAGGAAACGGCCACCGACGTCAGTGAGGTGCTTGAAGCAGGTGATGAGCTTGCTGAAACCTCAGAGCATGGCATTGAGCTGGAAGAGGTTGAACTACCGGACGTTGAAGCTGTTGATGATGTACTTACTGAAGAGATCGAGCTTGAGGCTCCTGAACTAGATGCAGGTCTGCTTGACGAGTCGTTACTTGATGAAGCGCAAGTTGAATCCGGGGCAGAAACTACTGAACCTGAAGCGCCTGTGGTTAGTCTTGATGACGTTGAGCTTACTAGCCCAACGTTGTCGGATGATGAACTCCCGGATGCTGATATTGATGCTCTGGATGACAGTGCAAATCTGGAAGATGCGTTAAGTGAGCTGGGTCTGGATATAGACGAGCCAGACGATGCATTGGATGTACCCGAGCTGGCAGAGTTTGATGAAGCGGCCGTCGAGGGTGATATTGATCTGAGCGCGTTTGGTCTGTCTGCATTGGATGCGGCAGCGATGGAAGTTTCAGACATCTTCATTGAAGAGGCCGCTGAGCTGTCCGAGCAGCTGGATAATGCATGCCACGCCTGGACTCAAGATCCTGATGACGCAAAAGCCAAAGCCGAAGTTCTGCGGGTTCTGCACACTCTGAAAGGCGGTGCAAAACTGGCGAAACTGGAGCCATTAGCAACGGCCGCTCATGCGTTGGAAAGCTATATTGAAGACGCTAAAGAGCCGGTTGACGATGTATTCTTCGGCGACCTGGTCCAGCGTATTGATGCTTTAGGGCAGCTGATCGAAGGTCTGACCTCTGCAGAGGCGACAGACGCTGCAGACGTGAACGAATTTGATGCCCTGGTGGCAGAAGCCCTCGATGCGCCGGAAGCTCCAGCCGAACTTGAGTTGGCTGTAGAACCGGAAATTGATCTGCAAGACGATGCCGCTTCACTGGAAGTTCATGAGTTGTCGGATGAGGCGTTACTGGATGAGTTTGCTCATCTGGACGATGACGAAGAAGCACCGGAAGAATTAATACTCGGCACAGAAATAGAAATCGAGAAGATTCCGGCTCCGGAGTTTGGTCCGACCATTCGTGAGGCCTTGGTAGACCAGAACGCGAAAGCAGGTCAGGAAGCAGTAAAAGTATCGGCCGATCTGTTAGAAAACCTGGTCAACCTGGCGGGTGAAACCTCGATTACTCGTGGCCGCTTGGAAACTGAAATTTCCGACATTGGTTTCACGTTGGAAGACATGGATATGACCGTCAGTCGTTTACGTGATCAGTTGAAACGACTGGATATTGAAACACAGGCCCAGATTTCCTACCGGACCGAGATGCAACAGTCACACGACTACGATGATTTTGATCCGCTGGAAATGGACCGTTATACCAACATGCAGCAGCTCTCGCGTGCCTTGTTGGAATCGGTAACCGATATTCTTGATTTGCGTTCGACACTGGAGAATAAAGTCCGGGATTCTGAAACCTTGCTTCTGCAACAATCGCGTATCAATACCGAATTGCAGGAAGGGTTAATGAAGACACGTATGGTGCCGTTCAGTCGATTGGTACCGCGTCTTCGTCGTATCGTAAGACAAGTAGCCCAAGAGCTTGGTAAGCAAGTCGACTTTAAGGTTCAAAACGCAGAAGGCGAGATGGACCGGACGGTAATGGAGCGCATGGTAGCTCCGCTTGAACATATGTTGCGGAATGCGGTAGACCACGGGGTTGAAACACCGGACGTTCGTAAGAAAGCCGGGAAGAAACCGAAAGGAACCATTGAGCTGTCAGTGAGTCGGGAAGGCGGAGACGTTGTTCTTCGTTTGAATGATGATGGTGGTGGTGTCAATCTGGAAGCGGTTCGTAACAAAGCAATTGAACGTAATCTGATGAAGCCGGAAGCGGATTTGTCTGATCACGAAGTGATGCAGTTTATTTTCAGCCCTGGTTTCTCGACTGCGAAGAAAGTGACCCAGATTTCCGGCCGTGGTGTCGGAATGGACGTGGTGAACAGCGAAATCAAGCAGTTGGGTGGTAATATCACCATAGACTCTGAATACGGTGCTGGATCTCAGTTTGAAATTCGACTGCCGTTTACGGTGTCTGTAAACCGGGCCTTAATGGTGAAAGTGGGCGATGATCTTTATGCTGTTCCGCTGAACACCATTGAGGGTATTGTTCGTGTTAGCCCTTACGAGTTGGAAGAGTTCTACAAAGAAGGTTCTGATGTGCCGTATCTTTATGCTGGCAAAGAATACCGTATGGAGTACATGGGCACCTTGCTGAAGTCAGGCCATCAGCCAAAACTGCAAGGGCAAGTGTTGCCATTGCCGGTACTCTTGGTGCGTGGCGCTGAACACCCGATTGCGCTTCAGGTGGATAGCCTGATGGGTAGCCGTGAAGTGGTGGTTAAATCGTTGGGTGCTCAGTTCAGTACAGTGGAAGGTGTATCCGGTGCGACCATTCTGGGTGATGGTAGCGTGGTTATTATTCTGGATCTTGCTGCGCTAATCCGTGCGGAACATGCGCGCTACATCGAAGAAAGTTCACAATTGACCGAAGTGGTAGAGTCTGCACCGGTCTCGGATCGTCCGCTTAAGGTTATGGTGGTGGATGACTCTGTGACAGTACGTAAGGTAACGACACGGGTATTGCAACGCCAGGGCTATGAAGTCTTCACTGCAAAAGATGGTGTGGATGCCATTGCGAAACTTCAGGACGAACGGCCGGATATCATGCTGCTCGACATTGAAATGCCGAGAATGGACGGTTTTGAGGTCGCGTCTCACGTTCGACATAATGAACAAATCAAAGACCTGCCTATAATTATGATTACATCCCGTACCGGTGAGAAGCACCGTGATCGTGCGATGTCGATCGGGGTAAATCATTATATGGGCAAACCGTTCCAGGAAGCGGCATTGTTAGAAACCATTGAGTTGTTGGTTGGCAAGCAAAAGGTATCGGGTTGAGTATAGAAGGCAGAAAGGTTGGTATTGTTTCGGATCAGCCATTAAACAAGATTACTCTCAGTAAAGCGCTGGAAGAGTTGGGTTTAGTGGTTGCGCTCAATACATCGCCTGATCGTATTTCTAAAGAGGAGATCACCGACGGTGAGATCGCTGCATGGGTGGTCGATCTGACCGATGAAGACCGTTGGGCTGATTTCCTGGATGATCTTCTGGATTTGGCCACAGCGCCTTTGTTGTTTGGTGAGGGTGAGGTTCCCGCCTTTAATACCGATGATTTTAAACGTTGGCAGCGTCGCTTTAATAAAAAAGTGATTTCTGTGCTGAGCAGCTCGGATGGTTTTTCGCTGCCTAAACTGGAAATCCCGGTGGTGCCAGCCGTTCCTGTCCCAGGGAAAGAGGTCAAAGCAGAGGCTAATGCGGACGCCGCTCCCATGACGCCTAGCTCCGACAAACCCAAGCGACGCATTACATTGCCTTCCAACTTGGCGGGCGATTGGCAAAAAGGACGTCCTGCGCCTTATGTTTGGGTATTAGGGGCCTCTCTTGGTGGGCCAGGCGCGGTTAAACGCTTTTTGGACGCATTACCGGAAGGTTTGCCGGTGGGCTTTGTTTATGCCCAACACATTGATAATAATTTCTTACCGGTACTGCATCAGGTACTGGGGCGTCATTCCGCGTTCGATATGCATCAATGTGGCCACAAAAAACGGGTCGGTATCGGTGAAGTCCATATTGTTCCGGTTAACCATCAGATTCAGAGTTCAAAGAGCGAAGGTATTATCTTTGTTCATAATCGTCCTTGGCAGGGGCTTTACAGTCCGAACATTTCGCATGTGATGAAAGAGTTTGCCTGCTGCTATGGGCCGGATACCGGCGCGATTGTGTTCAGCGGCATGGGCGATGATGCTTCAGATGGTGCTATGGCGATGGCTGAAGCAGGGGCAGAGGTGTGGGTTCAAACCCTGAGTTCGTGCGCCAGCGCGTCTATGCCGGAAGCAGTGCTTGCTACAGGTCGTAGCCGTTTTCAGGGGACGCCAGAAGAATTGGCAGAGAAACTGGTACAGGTGATTGCATCCCGTCATCAGGATGCAGTCAGAATTGATGAGCACAGTGATGACGTATCGATTGACGATCCCATCTATCCATATTGATCAGACAGGTTACTGAAATAGGAAGGCTTCATGGCAGAGCAAGCAAATCAGGTGGCATGCTTAAGGATTCCCAAACACCCGAACAATTTATTGGTTCCAAACGTATCTGTAGCGGAGGTGATTCCATACCAATCGCCACAGAAACTGGAAGGGCCGGAATGGTTTCTCGGGTACTTTGTATGGCGTAATACCCAGGTGCCTGTGTTATCGCTGGAAGCCGTCAATGGCGAAGAGGCACTGGAAATTACAGATCGAACCCGTCTGGCGGTGATTAATCGTCTTTCTGACAATGCGAAGTTTGATTTCTTTGCTGTGCCTATTCGTGATCTACCAACCTTGGTGCGGGTGAATCAGGACGAGTTAAAACCGGAAGACGGAGTTTTAGCGAACAGTGATCTGAGTATGGCGTCGCTAGAGCAACAAACCTTGGTCATTCCGGATTTGGAAAAGCTGGAGTTAATGGTGAATCAACTGGCCTGATACGGCCGATCATTCAGGGACTTCCCGATTGTCCCTTTCTACACGTCAGGGGAGATCAAACATCTCCCCACTCATATTGCATCAACGTAAGTACTGCCAAGCTGGCAGTTTCAGTTCTGAGCACCCTAGGCCCCAAGGCGATGGATTCAAAACCAGCCTGTTCACTTACTTCAATTTCTTGTGCCGTTAAGCCACCTTCGGGGCCGATTAACAAGGCGGCACTGTCAGGCGCTGATATTTGATTAAGCTGGGTACTCGCCCGATGGTGTAAGGTGATCTTTATTGATTCAGTCCGTTGTTTTACCCACTCTTCAAGGGCGACAGGCATGTTGACTTTCGGTACGACGTTTCGGCCGCATTGTTCACAGGCCGATACCGCGATTGACTGCCAATGCTCCACTTTCTTCTGGAGACGTTCCCCTTTCAGTTTCACTTCGCACCGTTCAGCCCAGATCGGTGTGATTTCGCTGACGCCCAATTCCACCGACTTCTGAATGGTGAACTCCATGCGATCGCCCTTGGAGATACTTTGGCCTAGGTGAATCTGTAACGGTGATTCCACCGTTCTCTCAACCACTTCAATAATCTCGACCTGGGTTTTGTTCTTCCCTTCAAACGCCAGGATGTTCGCCAGTACTTCGTAGCCTTCACCGTCAAATAAATACAGCTGTTGATTAGGCTTCATTCGGAGTACCCGGCCAAGATAGTGGCTGGTGTCTTGATCGAGCCATAAGTTGTCAAGCGTGCGTTCTAGTGCTTTGGTATATATACGGGGTATGCGCATGGTCGTATGTTTTCAAATTAGGTAGGGAGATTTTAAAGATTCGTAATGCTTTTATCCATGCACTTGTTTGATTGACGTCAGGCGAACGATAACGCCCGTTCGCTGGTAACCATACGAGGGGCTGATTTTGGTAGAAGAGATTCAGTGGTTTCCTATGATAATGGGGCTTTTTGGCGGCTTAGCCCTGTTTTTGTACGGTATTGGCAAGCTGTGTGATTCCTTACAGGAAGTCTCCGGCCAACGATTAAAGCGCTGGTTGGCATCGGTCACAAAAAACCGTGTGCTGGGGGCGCTCTCCGGTGCTGCGGTGACGTCCATTATTCAATCGTCTTCCGTAACGACTGTGCTGGTGGTGGGCTTTGTTTCGGCCGGACTGATGACGATGACGCAGTCCATCGGTGTCATTATGGGCGCTAATATCGGGACCACAGTGACGGCTCAGATAGTGGCGTTCAAAGTAACCAAGGCAGCTTTGCTGTTGATTGCTATCGGATTTGGTTGCTGGTTTTTCAGCAAACAGGAAAGAGTAAAAGCTTATGGCAGTGTGATTCTCGGGTTAGGCATGCTCTTCCTGGGCATGAATATCATGAGTGAAGCGATGGCACCGTTAAAAGATTATGGGCCCTTTCTTGAGTTGTTAAAAGCTATGTCTAGTCCGTTGCTGGCCATTGCTGTAGCAACGCTCTTCACTGTGTTAGTACAATCCTCCTCAGCCACAACCGCCATTGTTGTGGTGATGGCCGGTCAGGGGTTTATTTCATTAGAGGCAGGTATTGCCTTGGCGATGGGCGCGAACATAGGTACCTGCATTACCACTGCCGTTCTGGCTTCTATTGGCAAAACCGTAGAGGCCAAGCGGGCTGCGATCATCCATGTGATTTTTAATGTGCTGGGTGTGGCCATTTGGTTACCTTTGATCCCTGTCCTGGCTTACTTTAGTGTTGAGGTTTCACCTGAATCCTTGCACTTAACGGGGGTCGAACAGGCGGCGATGGATGCGCCGAGGCAGATTGCCAATGCCAACACCTTGTTTAATGTTCTGAATACATTGATTTTTCTTCCGTTCGCGCATTGGTTGGGGCGCTTGGCCTGCTGGCTGATACCTGACCGTTCGCAAGCGGAGAAAGACATCATTGTTCCCAAGTATCTGGATTTCGAATTGGTGCAGTCGCCAGCATTGGCTTTGGCGCGTGTTCGCCTTGAGATTGTGCACATGGGCCGTTTGGTGATGTCGATGTTAAATCGCTTCAGTGACGTGATTGGCTCTAAAGATCTGAACCGGATTAACGATGTGTGCAAGACTGACGATCAGGTGGATGTTCTACAAGAGAAATTACTCAGGTATCTGGGCAGCATCAAACGGGGTGGACTTACCAATGCTCAGATGAAAGAGTTTGTGCAATTGATGGCGACTATTGATCATATTGAGCATGTGGGGGATGACATTTCCGTAGGATTAGCTCGTGTCGCCAGAAAGTTTGTAGAGTTTGATGTCAGTATCAGTGAGGCCACCAAGGCGGACTTCATGCTCTTGTTTCAGCGACTTGAAACGGCATTCGCTTATGCCATGCGGGCAATCAGTTCAGAGGATCAAAAAGCCGCACAGCATGTACTGATGATGGCCGATGATGTGGAGGCGGCCATCAGCCGGGTGTTGGATCGGCAAGCAGAAAAACTTAAAAGAGCGTCGAACCGGGTGTTGGCGTTTCGTGTGGAAATGGCGTTTTGCGAGCAGGCCCGGCACATTTACTCGTTAAGTCGGCGTATCGCTATCCTGGTGTTGCCCAAGCACATTGCTCCGGATGCCTGAACAAGTTGGTTTAGGCACCAGCAATCCAGCGAAACACATAATATTGGCTGTGTTCACCCTTGGAGACAGTATCTACTTTAATGTCCGCATGATGCTTCAACCACATGATTGCCCGTTTGATGTTAGCGTCCCGGTGGCCTTCGTCCGCCAGATGGTCGATTAGCTGGTATTGGGTCACTTCTTTTTTGAGTTTAATGTAATCAAGTGACAGGGAAAGCTCTGATGATTTGGCTTCCGGACGGCTTTTGACCAGAGGGGAATCCGCATCAGTTGAAACCACTTCCGCGATGGGTGAGCTTTTTTCGATCTGGGTGCCTTTTAGCAGGGATACCGCGTTGGCGAAGTCCGCATCGCTCAGTTCTACTTCCAAATCTACTTGGGAATCGGCGATGGAGCCTTTAATGGTCAGCTTCATAAATCATCTCTGGGAATGCATGGATTGGATTAACTTAGCATAAAGTGCCGGGTGATTCCCTAGGAAAATGAGGTTGGCATGTCTAGAGCATTAAACTCGAACATAAAAAAGGCAGAGCATGGGGTAACATGCTCTGCCTGAAAGTACAGTTTGAATGTGGATCGCACTTCAAACTGTTAAGCGGAAACCTTAAAACTTAAGACTCTTCTCCTAAATCCAGGTTACGCCAAACCGCCAGATTGGGCGCTGCCTGATTTAGAGTATAGAAATGCAACCCTGGTACGCCTTGATCAACCAGCTCCTGGCACATTTCAGTTACCACTTCTTCACCAAATTTCTGGATGCTCTCAATGTCATCGCCGTAGGCTTCTAACTGCTTGCGAATCCAACGAGGAATTTCTGCACCGCAGGCGTCAGAGAAACGCGCTAACTTGCTGTAGTTGGTAATTGGCATAATGCCTGGCACGATAGGAATTTGTACGCCTTTGGCCTGAACCCGATCCACAAAATAATAGAAAGAATCAATGTTGTAGAAATACTGGGTGATGGCACTGTTGGCACCGGCTTCTACCTTACGTACAAAATTGTCCAGGTCTTGCTCGTAATTAGTAGCCTGCGGGTGCATCTCCGGATAGGCTGCGACTTCTAACTGGAAGTGATCACCGGTTTCTTCACGGATGAATTCAACTAACTCATTGGCATAACGCAGTTCACCAGAAGAGGCTTTCATGCCGGATGGTAAATCGCCACGCAATGCAACGATGCGGTTAATACCGTTGTCTTTATAAATATTTAACAGATCACGGATTTCGGCTTTGGAATCACCAACGCATGATAAATGCGGGGCTGCAGGAATGCCCATGCTGTTCATTTCAGTCACAATGCTCAGCGTACGATCGCGGGTGGAACCACCGGCACCGTAAGTCACTGAGAAAAACTCAGGCATTTCAGTTGCCAGCATATCGCGTGTTGCTAATAACTTTTTGTGGCCTTCTTCCGTCTTCGTCGGGAAGAACTCAAAACTTAATCTGAAATCGCTCATAGTATTCTCAGTTTTAATCAAGATGTAAAAAGATTCGGTATTGTAGTAATTGCTTTGGTCAAAAGGTAGCGGTGAGATGTTAGATGAGAGACGTTAGATGAAATCTGTAAGATGTGAGATGGAAGACAAAGAAAATAATCCCCGTCTCCCGTCTCCCGTCTCCCGTCTCCCGTCTCACACTCTGTCAGACAGCGCTATTAGTATTTATAAGACTCTGGCTTGTATGGTCCTTCAACATCAACGTTGATATAAGCCGCCTGGTCTGTAGTCAACTGGGTGATTACACCACCGAAGCCTTCAACCATGTCTTTTGCCACTTCTTCGTCCAACTTCTTAGGAAGCACTTTAACGTAGATGTTGTCGGCTTTTTCTGCTTCTGGTAGATCGGCAAATTTACGCTAGTACAGGTAGATTTGGGCCAATACCTGGTTCGCGAAAGAACCGTCCATGATGCGGCTTGGGTGGCCAGTGGCGTTACCCAGGTTAACCAGACGACCTTCGGAAAGCAGGATCAAATGATCTTCAGACGCTTTGTCGCGGTACACTTTGTGTACCTGTGGTTTGATTTCTTCCCACTCCCAGTTTTCACGCATATAAGCCGTGTCGATTTCGTTGTCGAAGTGACCGATGTTACATACAACCGCGCCGTTTTTAAGAGCCTGAAGCATATTGGCATCACATACATTCACGTTACCTGTAGTGGTTACGATCAAATCTGTGGTTGCCAGAAGATCTTTGTTGATGCCATCAAGTGTGCCGGTGTTAATACCGTTGATGTACGGTGATACTACTTCGAAACCGTCCATGCAGGCTTGCATTGCACAGATAGGATCAACTTCAGTCACCTTAACGATCATGCCTTCCTGACGAAGAGAGGCTGCAGAACCTTTACCTACGTCACCGTAACCGATAACAAGTGCTTTCTTACCAGAAAGCAGGTGGTCAGTACCACGCTTGATCGCGTCGTTTAGAGAGTGACGGCAACCGTACTTGTTGTCGTTCTTGGATTTGGTTACTGAATCGTTTACGTTGATCGCAGGAACTTTCAGCTCGCCTTTTTCCATCATTTCCAGCAGACGATGAACACCTGTGGTTGTCTCTTCAGAAATACCATGGATGTCGTTCAACAACGCAGGGTATTTGTTGTGAACCATTTCAGTCAGGTCGCCACCATCATCAAGGATCATGTTTGCGTCCCACACTTCGCTGCCATCTTTCTCAGAAAGAATGGTTTGCTCGATACACCATAAGAACTCTTCTTCTGTCTCGCCTTTCCAAGCAAAAACAGGGATACCCGCTGCTGCAATCGCTGCGGCTGCGTGGTCTTGTGTAGAGAAAATGTTACAAGAAGACCAGCGTACGTCCGCCCCAAGATCAACCAGGGTTTCAATCAAAACCGCAGTTTGAATGGTCATGTGGATACAACCCATGATCTTGGCACCAGCCAAAGGCTGAGATGCCTTGTACTTACGGCGAAGTGCCATCAATGCAGGCATCTCGCCTTCGGCAATTTTGATTTCTTTACGGCCCCAATCGGCCAGTGATATATCTGCTACTTTGTAATCGGAAAAGCTCATTGTTTTGTTCCTTTTTGGAAGTCGGAAGTCGGATGTCAGACGCTCAAACGCCGATCTGAATACCTGACTCAACGTCATTCTCTTAATCTTGAAATGAGCTTATTCAGCATGGCAAAAACTTGTTGAATAAGCTCGTCTATATCATTAGTAATCTGGCAATACCCGAGCTGATGAGCAATCAATAACTGTGTTTCCAGTTCAGTTAATGAGCCTCTGGCAAGAAATAAGAACCTACAAAAGTCCTTGTCGCTACCTCGGCCACTTCCTTCAGCAATATTTGAAGGAATGCTCACAGCTGCCCGTCTAAGTTGACTGGTTAAGCCAAATTTCTCTTCATTTGGAAAAACATGAGTTAGTTGATAAATAAGATTCACTAACTGCATTGCTTTTTGCCAAACGATTAACTGTTGGTACTTTCGATTCATGCTGCATCCTTGCTGCAATGAATATTTGCGTCAGACGTCTGACTTCAGACCTCTGGCAATAGAATTACTTCCCGGCTGCCGCTTTAAGCTCCTCAACCTTATCCGTACGCTCCCAAGTGAAGGCAGTGAAGGTCTTAGACTTCTTCTCGCCTTGGTCTTCATACTCATAGGTATATTCAAACGGCTCGCGACCAAAGTGACCATAAGCTGCAGTCAGTTGATACATAGGATTCAACAGTTCAAGCTGATTCTGAATCGCGTATGGGCGAAGGTCGAAAACTTCACGAATTACTTTAGCCAGTTCAATATCAGACAGTTTACCTGTGCCAAAGGTGTTCACTGAGATAGAGGTTGGCTCAGCAACACCAATCGCGTAAGACACCT
>JBFHTA010000098.1:0-12924 GCA_041590855.1 Pseudomonadales bacterium | reverse complement strand
TTGCAGCGCAAGCGCTTTTTCATAAAAAATTCAAAAAATCTGAAATTAATTTCAAATCGATCAAATAACCAACAACAACGATCAAAAAGCGCTCAAACAGCGGTCAAAAATGCAGCAAACCACTAAATACTGCCCATATTAGCCACATAGAGAAACCACGCAAAATAAGCCAACATTCCCTACACCAACTACATTTCATAGAAAAATAGTACAAATAAGAGCATGCAAACACGAAAAGATAATAAATGTTTTGCCTACATTCCTAGCTGCAACACAAACAAATAGGAAGATTTTTTAAGATGCGCAGACCAAAAACCAAATGCCAACTCTAAACCGTACATTCCACAACACACATCCCAAAACGAAAAAAGCCAGCTTACGCTGGCTTTTTACTTATCGAAGAATGAGTAGCTATATAGTAGTAGCCAACATCATCTTTCTTAAATAGCTTTTACTTTGGCAAACTTTTTCTTACCTGCCTGAATAATATGCTCAGCACCAGCCTGCATTTTAAAGGTCGGCTCCACAACCTCTTTATCCACCTTCACAGAGCCATTCTTCAGCATGTCTCGCGCAGCATTCGAATTCTTTGTTAATCCTGCTTTGTTAAGCACCGCAGAGATTGGCATTTCCGATTGACCTTCGAAAGCAATTTCAACTTCAGGAATATCCTCAGGCAATTCACCATCTGCCAACCGATTCCCTGCAGCCTTGTGAGCATTTTCTGCGGCCTCTTGACCATGGAAGCGCTCAATTAGCTCACGAGCCAACTCCATTTTAATATCACGAGGATTAGCTCCATCTTCAACCGACTTCTTAAGAGCCTCAATTTCCTCAATAGACTTAAAGCTCAATAGCTCAAAGTAACGCCAAATCAAGGAATCCGGCATAGATACAATCTTTTGGAACATATCACCAGGCGCATCATTGATACCAACATAATTCCCCAGAGATTTAGACATTTTCTTAACGCCATCTAAACCTTCAAGAATTGGCATCATAATCACTGCCTGCGGCTCTTGACCAAAATGCTCTTGTAACTGACGACCAGCCAATAGGTTAAATCGTTGATCTGTACCACCTAATTCAATGTCCGCTTCCATAGCTACCGAGTCATACCCCTGAATCAATGGATACAAGAACTCATGAATGGCAATACTTTGACCACCCTTAAAGCGCTTTTTAAAATCATCGCGCTCAAGCATACGAGCCACATTAAACTGGCCAGCAAGTTGAATCATGTCAGCTGCAGACTTTTTCCCCATCCATTCAGAGTTAAACATGACTGTCGTTTTAGACTCATCCAGGATCTTAAACACCTGCTCTTTATAGGTTTGCGCGTTTTGTTCAACCTGCTCTTCTGTTAAAGGAGGACGAGTCGCACTTTTACCTGTCGGGTCACCAATCATCCCAGTGAAGTCACCAATCAGGAATAAAACATCATGGCCGAGATCCTGAAACTGCTTAAGCTTATTTATAAGTACCGTATGACCAAGGTGAAGATCAGGAGCGGTCGGATCAAAACCCGCCTTAATACGCAATTTACGTCCAGACTCCAACTTTTTAATCAAACCTTCTTCCGGCAGAATTTCTTCAACGCCACGTCTGATAACTTTTAAAGACTCTTCAACACTTGCCATTTTTTATCCAACTTTTCTTGAACGAAACACATCAACTAGAGGTCAAACGGTCGCGAATTATAACACTCACTTACAAGAATGCGACCGAACTTTTCTTGTGAAAAACCATAAAAATGGCTAAGATATGTACAATTTTCACCATAAAATAGTAAGTTAGGCGACCTTTTTAACATGAGCTCTAAGAAAAACCTGACAAGTATCGCAAAACATTATCCTAAGAAGCATTTTGTCGCAGCTTCTGCCGTAGCCAGTTTTTTATTTGCCATTGCTATTTTGCCTACTTCAGAAAAAGTATCCGCGAGCAGAACTCAACTGGATCTGACACTACCTTTCTCTGAAGAAGAATTAAGCGAACAACCTCAAACCAACTCCTTACCTATTGAACAGTCTCCTGAACATTCATCACCCAATCCAGGTGCGCTGACAGCTGTTGAAGTGGAACAACCACTGCCTGTAACCGAACCAGCTATTGAATTCACCAAGCATTACACCGTCAAGAATGGCGATACACTGGCACTTATCTTTAAGAAAGCCAACTTAAGTTCCCGCGATGTTTACCATGTAGCTAAAGTCTATGAAGATGCCACCCGCTTACACCCAGGGGAAAAAGTCAGCTTTGCTTACACCAACGACGGTTCATTTAAAGCTTTCAAACATCAGAAAACCGAACTTGTTGCGAATATTATTTCCAAAACGGATAACACATACCAGGTTAAAGAAGTTGTTCGAAAGCCCACCATTGAATACCGCTTTGCTCAAGGCACCATTAACTCTTCGTTATTCCTTGATGCTAAAGAAGCAGGCTTAGATCAAACCTCTATTATGAACTTTGCCAACATTTTTGGCTGGGATATCGACTTTGTACAAGACTTACGCCAGGGTGATACGTTTTCTTTAATGTACGAAGAACTGTTTTTAGATGGAAAATCCATTGGAACCGGCAATATTGTCGCCGCAGAGTTTGTAAACCAGGGCAGTAAATTCCAAGCCGTACGCCATGTCGATGAGCACGGCAGAGCTAACTACTACACCCCCGAAGGCAAGAGCATGAGAAAAGCCTTCCTGCGATCGCCCATTGATTTCGCTCGTATTAGTTCCCATTTCAATCTTCGCAGAAAACACCCGGTATTAAATAAAATCCGTGCTCATAAAGGTACTGACTACGCAGCCGCACCCGGCACACCAATTCGTACCGCCGGAGACGGTAAAGTGGTCTTTGCTGGCTGGAAAGGAGGCTTTGGCCGCTGCGTTATTATTCAACATGGACAAGGTATTCAAACTCTTTACGCTCACATGAGTAAATTCAATAAAAAAACCAAGAAAGGCGCTCGCGTCAGCCAAGGACAAGTCATTGGTTATGTAGGCAGTAGTGGTTTGGCATCAGGCCCGCATTTACACTATGAATTCAGAGTTAACGGCGTACACAAGAATCCGGTGAAAGTGAAACTCCCAGAAGCACGACCAATCGAGAAGAAATATCGCGAAGACTTTTTAGCTGATGCAAACAAATGGCTGGCTATTTTAGAAAACAACCAGCGTTCCGTTCTGGTTGCTAGCGCAGACTAAGCCGTGACATCGAAACTTTATCTGGGCGCCATGTCTGGAACCAGTTTGGACGGACTGGATATCGTCATTTGCGACTTCCAATCCTATCCGATCCTCCAGGCCGCCCAGTGCGTTCCCTTCCCTAGTGAATTAAAACAAGCTCTGTTTGAACTGTCTCATCAACCTCAGGTCGACGTAAACTTTCTCTATCAAACCGAGCAAAGCTATTCGAAGTTTTGCGCTCAAAGTATTAACGAGTTCATTGCCCAGAGGCAAATACCAAATACTGATATTGAAGCTCTGGGAATACACGGTCAAACCATCCGTCACGAGCCCTCTCTCACGCCAGCATTTACAGTTCAGCTGGGTGACTGGAGCTCGATTGCAGCAGATACCAGTATTACAACCGTTGGGGATTTCCGCAGAAAAGACATTGCTCTGGGCGGTGAAGGCGCTCCTTTGGTACCTCCTTTTCATCAAGCCATGTTTGAAAGCCAGCAAGCAACACGAGTAGTTGTAAACATCGGAGGCATTGCAAACCTTACCCGTCTTGAATACGGCCAACCACCGAAAGGCTATGACTCTGGTCCGGGCAATGCACTCCTGGATTACTGGCATCACCAGCATCGCACGGGCGCGTACGACCACAATGGGACATGGGCTAAATCAGGCTCTCTAAATAAAGCGTTATTAACGGCGCTACTTAATGATGACTATTTTGAACAAGCACCACCTAAAAGCACCGGCAGGGAACGCTTCAACCCTGAATGGTTGCAAGGCAAGCTCCAACCGTTTGAAGGTCAGATCTCACCCGAGGATGTGCAAACAACCCTTACTGAATTAACCGCCATCAGCATTTCGTCGGAAGTGAAACGACAGCAGGAACAAGGCGAGGTTTACGTTTGTGGCGGCGGCTGGAAAAACACATTCCTGATATCCCGCATTCAAGCCCTGCTTGGCGCCAAATATACAGTTCAGGCCACTAACGCCCTGGGAATCGATTCTGACTGGGTTGAAGCCTGTGCGTTTGCCTGGCTTGCTGCTAATACTCTTAACCGACAAGACACTCCACAGGCATCCGCAACCGGAGCAAGCAGAAATGCGGTCTTAGGTGGGATCTACTACCCGTAGTAAAGACGGGCAACTAAAACGACGATGAGATAATGAGCGGATTCAGCTCAATCACGACCACAAGGACCATCACACACGCTCTTGTGAACAAGCAATCCAGGGTTAAAAGTAGCTGTAGCCGTCTTCTATCAATTGCTCTTGATATTCCGGCCCGTTCGGCACAGTATCAACGAAGGGAGGCAACTCTGAATGGGTAACGTCATCCACCGACATCCAAACCTCACACACCCGAACATCAATGATATTGTAGGCGTCTAGCCGAGCGGCCTGATCCACCAGCATTTTGTACTGCTGATAGTTTTTACGCTGAAACACTCTGACTTCCGGGCCATGCAACACCACTTCAATAGGGCTACTGCCATTATATCCTTGGTTTAATGCCAGATACCCTTCAGCCCGATCAAACAGCTCTTGCAGCTCTTCTGCAGTATGAAGTTTAACCTTGGCCACATAGAGGCCTTGGGAATTCGGGGCATAAGATACGTTCACCGCATCAGGCGATGACGCATCATATGTGTCAGCAAAGAGAAAGCTTGGCATGCAAGAAACCATCAAAAACAGCAAGAATTTGCCAAGCTTCATATAGAAGTCTCCGTTAAATGGAGAACGATGAACCACATCCACACGTTGTGGTGGCATTAGGATTACTCACCACGAAACGCGATCCTTCCAGGCCTTCCAGATAATCAACGGTAGAACCTACCAGATACTGATAGCTTAAACTGTCAACCACCAGGGTTACGCCTTGTTTCTCAACGGTTGTATCGTCCTCATTCAGGGTTTCATCGAAAGTAAAACCGTACTGAAACCCGGAACAACCACCACCGGTTACATACACACGTAATTTCAACTGGTCGTTTTCTTCTTCCTCAACCAGAGATCTAACCTTATCAGCGGCGGCATCTGTAAAATCGATCACATAAGGGCTTTGAACTTCAACCACGCCACTCATATTACTCTCCGAACTAGATTAAATGGGCTGGTATTATCCATTTATCCAAGCAATTTAGTCAAGATTAACCATTATCACTGATCGGTTTTGCTTCAACAATTTGAGGCTTAGACGCTTTCTTGAGAGGTTCTTTAACATCCTTGGTGTGTTTCAGCTGACCGTTCACCTCAGCCCCCATCACCATCTCTATTACAGTATAGTAAACATCGCCCTGAACAGAGGCCTTCTTCGCCAACTCCAGATGCTTACTCGAAAAAACATTTCCATGAACCCGACCATTAATGATCACATTAGGCGCACGAATCTCACCTTCAACGTGTCCTTTATCACTGATACGAACGACGCCGTTAGACTCATCATCAGCGATGATGTTGCCCCGCACATGCCCGTCAATATGTAAACCACCGGTAAAATGCACATCGCCAGTGATTGTTGTCTTGCCCGAAACCACTGTATCCCAGTGGTGATGACCGCCTTTACTGCCCCACATTATTGACACTCTCTCCCATTATCCAGCCAAATGCCTTCTCAACACGTACTGGCTTTTTGCCTTTTGTTTGCAGAATCACCTGAACCTCTTCCGGCATGAAGCCTTCCGGCAGCTTCAACTCACCCAAGATATTCTGAAAATAACGAAATCTGAACTTAATACCCAAATCTTTATAGTCTTCAGACAATTCTCGAAGGGAATAGATGGTTTTCTCACCGTTTAACTGTCCAATAATATTAACTGCGGCCTGGCCATTAAGGTAGGACTGATTCTTCTCTAACTGTGTAAGCACAATTTTAAATTTGAAACGCTGTTCTTCAGCCGTTGGCATCAACTCGAGCTTCTGGATATGTAAGCCGGTATTTTCACTGCCAGGTGCCATGATGTTCTTATAGAAAGTCACTTCTTTTTCAAGCTCTGCAATGCGATCCCGAAACTCTTTTACCGACGAACGAACCGCATCATTCGCTTGTTTATCGAGTTTACTACCTTCTTCAAGCACCGCCACACGTTGAGAGAGCACTTCAACTTTCGCGGTTTTATCAGTGAGGTCCTGCTCCATTGCTTCTTTTTGCACCAGCACTTCGTCAAGCTGCTTGGAGACATGCCAGCTTCCGGCAAGGTAGGAGCCAATCAGAGCTGCCCCCAAGAAAATTACTATCAGTATTTTTCGGATAAAGTCAGTCGCAGGGTTATACGCCACTACTTTAAGACGTTGATGTGGAGAGCCTTTCACCACAGCCATATAATTTCCCTTTTCTTAACTCAGTTTTAACTCGGTAACGAGCGTTAGAATACATCAGCCTCCTAAGATCTGAACACAGATGCCAGGAGGCCATAATCGGGTTTATCTTATCGGCTTCACCCGATACATATTTACATGAGATATTACTTAAGGCAGTAACGCCACCTGACGCAAACCTTCCTGCTCGTCCAGTCCCATCATGATATTCATATTCTGAACAGCTTGTCCTGCCGCACCTTTGACCAGGTTATCAATCACCGACAATATAATCACGGTATTGCCGTTCTGAGGCTTATGTACGGCAATTCGACAGGTATTGGCACCTTTAACGCTACGTGTCTCTGGGTGAGAACCGGCCGGCATGACATCCACAAAAGGTTCATCTTTATACGCTTGTTCAAATAGCGCCTGCAAGTCATCAACGTCTTGCGTTAAGTTAGCGTAGAGCGTTGCATGAATACCACGAATCATGGGTGTTAGATGCGGTACAAAGGTAAGCCCGACCTGATCATCAGTATGCCATTGTAGCCCCTGACTGATCTCTGGATGATGACGGTGCCCTTCCGCCTTGTAGGCTTTCATTGACTCGGTTGCTTCACACAACAGGGACCCGACACTGGCCCCACGCCCGGCACCACTTACGCCGGATTTGGTGTCAGCGATCAAAGACGAAGCGTCAACCAGGCCCGCTTTCACCAAGGGTAAAAAGCCCAGCTGTACCGCCGTTGGATAGCAGCCCGGGTTAGCAACCAAACGCGCTTTGGCGATCTCGTCACGGGAGGTCTCGGGCAAGCCATACACAGCTTCTTCTAACAGTTCAGGGCACGCATGCTCCATCCCGTACCACTTCGACCAAAGCTCTGCGTCCTTGATTCGGAAATCTGCAGCCAAATCAATCACCTTCACGCCTTTTTCTAGTAACTGCGGAACAGACTTCATCGCAATGCCATTAGGCGTCGCAAAGAACACCAAGTCGCACTCGCCAAGGCGTTCCACGTCCGGCTCTGTGAATTCAATATCCAAGTGACCTCGAAGATTCGGATAAAGATCAGAAATCTTGCGACCGGATTCAGCTCGGGACGTCACGACCTTCAACTCAACCTCGGGATGCAAAACCAAGAGTCTTAATAACTCAACACCGGTGTACCCTGTACCACCTACTACTCCGACTTTAATCACAATCTATCCTCTGTAGTCGCTCAAATTGGAAACCCCTGATATGATAAAGGGCTAAGCCTAAAAGCTAAAGTAATCTGCCAATAAAAGAGATTAAAGCAGACGATCTCCTTCCCGGACACGGTGTAACCTGCATTCATACCATGGAATTATGAGAAACTGGTCACAAAGGAAAACCCTACCCAAGTTATCTGCCATCGCGGTCGTCGTTGGGGTAGCCTCCGGGTTGGTCATTCTGCTGTTCAGGATTCTGACCGAAAATGCCGCCAGCAATCTAATGCCTGGCCAAAACCATGAAGGGTTTGAACACCTATCGGAAGACATACGGTTTTTCTTACCAGTCATTGGTGCACTGATATTGGCAGTGATTTATCGCATTGTCCCCAAGATTTATCACGATGTCGGGGTTCCCTATTTATTGCAGCGGCTTGACTATCACCAGGGACATCTACCCTTTCGTAACACACTGATGCAGTTTGTCGGCGCCACCATTGCGCTTATCTCTGGACAGAGTGCAGGGCGTGAAGGCCCTGCTATCCATATGGGAGGTGGCGTCAGCAGCTCATTGGCCCGCTACACCCATCAACCTTACGCCTATCGTAAGATGTTAATCGCAAGTGGCGTGGCCGCAGCAATCTCTGCTTCTTTCAATACCCCGCTTGCCGGAGTCATCTTTGCTCAGGAAGTGGTTTTGAGACAGTTCAGTCTGATCAGCATGACGCCTCTGGTAATTGCCGCTGTGTCAGGGTCATTAGTTACCCAACTGGCCCTGGGTGAGCTGGCCATTTTCCCCAGCTTTGAAATCAGCTTGCACGCATTTGATTTTCCCGGGCTGGTGTTGCTCGGGTTCTTTATTGGCGGATTGTCGGTGGTCTTCAGCCGCTTAATGATTGCCTGGCAAAGCACCAACAAGTTACCCAAGTGGTATTCCTTACCTATCGCAGGTGTAGTAACCGGCGTGGTTGCCTACTATGTTCCGGAAGTCATGGGTGTCGGCTACGACACGATCAACCTATTACTGGGCAGTGTCTCAGACTGGCAATGGGTAGTGATTATTTTATGTGCAAAATTGCTGCTTACCACATTTGTATTAGCGTATGGCATTCCCGGAGGACTGATCGGCCCGAACTTAATGATAGGCGCCTGTGCAGGTTTTATTATCGGGCTGGCTCTGCAAAGCCTGTATCCGGAGATCAATCCCGGATTGTTCTGCTTGATTGGTATGGCGTCGATGATGGGAGCTACCCTGCACGCACCTATTGCCGCCCTGATTACACTATTGGAGATGACCAATTCATCTCAGATCATTCTTCCTGGCATGATCAGCATCGTGGTTGCTTATCTGATTAATAAAGGACTGTGCGGACAACAACCCATCTTTGATGCCTTACAGAAAATTCGTCACGACCGCGATCGCATGAATGCACAATCCAATACACTGGAACATTTTGGCATCATGCCGATTATGGATCGTCGCTTTGTGGTGGCCCAACAAACCATGAAAACCCGGAGCATTGTCCAACTTCTGCATGATCAGCCTCGCTGGATTGTGATTGACTCCGACGACAGATACTTTCTGATGCAAGCATCGGATCTTGCCAATTGGTTGCACTATCAACTCGACGCACAAGAGAGCCTTGAGCAAATCAGAAACGACAACGAGCACGAAACGGACTTATTATCTATTCCGGCGGCTCGTCTGGATTTAATCGCTATCAATATCAAAGCCGACATCGGTGAAGCATTATCGCTGATAGACAGTCATCAAACCGATGCACTTTTGATCCAGAGCACGCCACCAGAGGGACAGGCTCCTAAACTCCTTGGTATCATTACCCAGATTGATCTCGACCACTTCTATTCTCGTCGCAGATTCAGCGAGTTTTTTGAAAACGATGAAGATGGATCAATTCATCCGCGTCCAATCACTAAAGATGAATAACTTAATAGGAAAACAGCTGTGACTTATTTATGGGTGAAAGCCTTTCATATCATTGCCATTGTGTGCTGGTTTGCCGCACTCTTTTACTTACCGCGTCTGTTTGTCTATCACGCCATGTCAGAGGACGAAACGTCCAAAGAACGTTTTAAAATCATGGAACGTAAACTCTATCGCGGCATCATGACACCGTCCGCCATTATCGCAATCGCGCTCGGGATTTGGTTGGTCGCACTGATGCCAAACATTTATATGGCAGGTGGCTGGTTCCATGCAAAAGTGACGATGGTGGTACTATTGGTGATCTATCACGCCATTTGCGGTCATCACCTGAAACAGTTCCGGGATGACAAGAACACTAAAGGGCACGTGTACTTCCGCTGGTTTAATGAAATGCCTGTCTTCTTGCTGATTGGTATTATCATTATGGTGGTGGTAAAACCTTTTTGAGTGTACAAAATTTTAACCAACGGCAGCGTTAACGAGAGTAACTGAGACAATGCAACATCGACCTCCAGTCATTCTGACGTTTTCTGGATTGGACCCAACGGGGGGTGCCGGTATTCAAGCGGATATCAGTAGCCAGGCATTGGTCAACAGTCATTGTTGTCCGGTGATCACCAGCTACACCGCGCAGGACACACATAATGTCTATGCGGTCTATCCGTTGGACAACCAGATCATCGAACAAAGCACCCGTCGCCTGGTACGGGATGTTCGCCCCCAAGCCATTAAGATTGGGCTATTGGGATCGCAAGAGATTGTTCGCACCGTAGCAGCGTTGATTCGAGACATTCGTATTGATTGCCCGAACCTGCCTGTGGTCTTTGACCCGGTGCTGGCCGCTGGGGGCGGAACTAATCTGAGCAGTGATCAGTTATTAGAAGCGATCCACCAACACTTGTTACCCGTCTGTTCATTAATCACACCAAACACCCACGAGGCCTGTCGCCTGGCAGACAACAACAACGCCAACCTCGCTGCAAAATCTCTGGTATCCAGTGGCTTATCGGTATTACTGACCGGCACCCACGACGAAACCGATTCAGAGCGGGTTCATAACCGTTTGTACACCGAACACACCGAAACCGAATGGCATTGGGAACGACTGCCTGACGTGTATCACGGTTCGGGTTGCACTCTGGCCTCTTTTGTAGCGGGACTGTTGGCCCATGGCATTCCGTTAATCGAAGCAGTGGAACAAGCCCAAACGCTAGCAATTAAAACGTTGGAAAGCAGTTACGCCATTGGTGATGGACAGCGAATTCCTAATCGCTTGCCGATTGATCCTTATACGTCCTAGCAATATCCATGAATTGGGCTTCACAAGCCAAGAAAGCATCCACAACGTCAGGATCAAAATGGCTCCCTTTCCCTTCAAGAAGGACCTGTTTGGCTTTTTCGTGAGGAAATGCTGGCTTATAGACTCGCTTGGAAATCAAAGCATCGTAGACATCCGCCAACGCCATTAAGCGTCCGGACAAAGGAATGTCTGTTCCTTTCAGTCCTTTCGGATAGCCAGTGCCATCCCATTTTTCATGATGTGTTTCGGATATTTCCCGTGCGAAACGCAAAAACGAGTTCGACCCCAGCTAGGATTCAGCATTAGCAATGGCCTGAGCGCCTATCTCCGGGTGTTGCTTCATGATAGCGAATTCATCATCCGTTAACTTTCCGGGCTTCAGCAAAATCGCGTCCGGTATCCCCACCTTTCCAACATCATGCAATGGAGCAGACTTATGCATGAGCTCAATGGTCTGTTGATCTAAATACTCAGCAAACCCAGGCTGGCTGCTCAAGTATTCCGCCAAGGCTTTAACGTAATACTGAGTTCTCAAAATATGTGCGCCTGTTTCATTGTCCCGGGCTTCCGCAAGTGACGACAATCCGAGAATAGCCACATCACGGGTTTGCTTCACTTCTTCAGTTGCCTGCTGTAAGTCCTGAATCATCAGGTTGGTATGATGCGCCATAACACCAAATTCATCCTGAGACGCCACTGGTGTACGAACCGTTAAATCCCCCTGAGCCACTTTTTTTAACGCATGATTTTCATTATTAAAGAAAAACGCCAGATTGGATGAATAGCTTCGAATCACTTTAATGGTGTATCCCAACACCACTACAGCCACGAAAGCCACTTCAAATAAAATGACCCAGCGAGCCTGCTCCAAAGTAACGCTTTGCCCATCACCCAACAACCACAACAAGTCTTTCTGCACCACTAGAAAAATCACACCAGCCATGCAAAGGGCGTTGATGCCAGCAAATAAGGTGAATTTACGCGTCATAGGCATGAACTGAGTTGGTGGCGTTAAATGCACGCCCATCGCCCCTAAACGCTGAGCCTGTTCCCGCTCAAAGATCAGCGTCAAATCAGTTGCGATAAAAAATCCCAGGGTCGATAACCCCAATAACACCTTTAATGCACTGTCTATTGGATAGTCATAACTCAGACTGTTGTAAATCACCAGAGCAATCGAAGCCGCCACAAAGGCACAGAAAACCCATTGCCAATACTGCGCCGATCGAACGCATTCATCCCCCTGCGAAAATGACATTCCGGGAGCAAGACGCTTCACAACCAAATAAACCACCAGCATTACGAAGACTACAGGTAACGTCAGTTCAAGAACGGAAAGTGACTCCAAAAAGGGACACACATGAATGCCATAGATGCAAAATACGGCCACGGCGGTTAAAAAATGGTAGTCAACGGATCGATTCATACCCACAGCACCTATTTCTTCTGCTATTCAATGTAGCATAGTGAACCCCGGAGTCAGGACATAACCAATGACTCTGAAAACACCCTCACTTGTGGTTCTGCGCCATTTAACGCATGCTAACTATTTAACAGAGGCTGCATTGATGAAGAAATACTGTAAAACCCTCATTGATGCACCAACAAACCAGCACCTGAGAAACACCCCATAGATCGTATGAACAATCCCGATATCTCCGGCATTTACGCCATTACAGACCCCAACTTGTTAACCTCCGAGCAAGAGCTGTTAGATGCTGTCGATTGCGTCCTCAGCCAAGGAGTTCGCATCATTCAGTACCGGGATAAGTCAGCAACACCTAACGAACAACTGGCTCGTGCCAAAGCCATTCATGGGTTATGTCATCAATACCAAGCCATTTCTATTATTAACGATTCCGTCGACTTGATGATTGCTTCCGGGGCTGATGGGGTTCATCTCGGTCAGACCGACGGTACTGCAGCGCTCGCCCGTCATCTTTTACCCTCGGATGCCATTGTTGGTATCACCTGCCATAATGATCCAACCCTGGCATTGATCG
>JBFHTA010000097.1:0-12964 GCA_041590855.1 Pseudomonadales bacterium | reverse complement strand
ACCTAAGGCATTCAGGGCGATCGAGCTGTTCGGGTCTTGCGCCAGAATGGCTTGTAAGTCTTCTTCCATGCCAGGGATGTCGCCGGTTAAGTCTCGTACCATGGCTCGGCCATAAAGCAAATTACCGTCTGTAGGTTCCAACTCGATGGCTTCATTATAAAGCGCAAGAGCTTGCTCAAGGTCGTCGTTGTCTCGAACCAATTCCGCTTCAATCTGTATTAAACGGGGGATGCGGTTCGGGTGGGAATCGTGTAACCCTCTCAGGTATTGCTGAGCATCAGCCAGAGACTGTGTATCTTTAATCAGCGTGGTTGCCCGGGTGATGGCAGACGTCAGGTTTTTTCCTTCCTGAACCGATTTGTAGGCGTTAATGGCTTTTGCTGTTTGTGATTGTTGTTCATACAGTTGCCCCAGGAAATACCAGGCGTTATCTCGTTGTTTGGTTTCTGTTGCGTCAGTGAAAAGTGCTTCAGCCTTCTTATATTGACCTAGCTCAGCGTTAATCAGGGCGGCTGAGATTAGAATCTCCTCATCGTCGGGATGCATCTCGGTCAAGGAATCGAGGATGTCCAGAGCATCATCAGTGCGTTGGTGATCGGCCAAGGCTTGACCATAGAGCAGCCCTAGAGTTTTGTCTCCGGTGAATTTGTTCCAACCGGCTTCCAGTGTTTCAAGAGATGCCTGGGGTTGGTTGGCTCGGGCATAAAGTTTGGCCAGCATAATGAAATGTGGCGGAGCCATATCGCCGGCTTGCTTAAGGGCGAGCATGGCGTCCAGGGCTTCCTGATCGCGGCCGTAGTCACTCAGTAGCAAAGCTTTAGTGAAGTGCAGGCGAATATGTGTGGGGTGCTCGGTGATTATTTGGCTAAGGCCATCAATCATAGATTGATGAAGTGGGGTTGGTAGCTCTTTACCGCTAAGGTAAATTTGCTCAAGACTGATGGAGTCAGAAATGCTGAGCGCATCACGAAGTGCATTGATGGATTTGGCAATTTCGTGCTGTTTTAGCCAGTTGTTGGCTGCTGTCAGGTGGGCATGAATGTTTTGCTTGTCTTTCTCGCGCCAGATGTCTGCGGCTTCGGCTGCGGCCAAAGGCTCGTTGAGGTATTGGGCAATGCGCGAGGCGCGTGCGGCAACGTAAGGGTCGCGAGTGTTTTTGGCTTCGTCGAGGTAGTAGCTTAATGCGAGATCGTATTGGCTGCGTTGGCCGGCAATTTCAGCAACTAACAGGTTATATAGCGTTTCTGTTTGAAACGGACGGGTGGGGTAGTCTTCAGGTTGCTGGGGTTGAGCAGCTTCGGTCAACGCAGGATCTGGCTGGCTGGGTGCGGTGTCTGTGAGGGTTGCGCATCCACTTAATAGAATGATTGCTGACCAGAGCAGATGTCTCATGCGATGTCCTTAAAATGAATCGTTGTTGATGGCACTTACACTACCAGCTTAGTGCGGTGAAAAAAAGCAGAAAAACATAGATTAACAGGAGTGTGCAGCGGGCATTTTGTGAACAGATTGGGCTGTGTAACGCTCAGTCGGAATGGCGGCTAAACATGGGCATGAAAGTGCAAGAAGAGATACTTCGTTGAGGGTGGCGATATTCCAGGGGACATGACTTGCCTGAAAGTTGGCGGGTACTTTACTTGGGAGTGTCACTGGGATTGCGGGTGGCTCTTTGGCGGAGGAAGAACGGATATTCAACGCTTCCTTAATATGAGAAAACCGTGGATAATGTCTGGTTTTTAAATTCTCGGAACCAAATAAGGTCACAGAACTTAAGTCGATACAGCATGGCGCTAGGAATTTTTGGGATAAATCATAAGACAGCAACCGTCGAGGTCCGGGAGAAAGTTTCTTTCAATCCGGAAGTGGTTGTTGATGCGTTGCATCGACTCAGAGATCAGGTAGGGGTGTCTGAAGCAGCCATTCTGTCGACCTGTAACCGGACAGAGATCTATTACTCTGCGGACGAAGACGTTCGCAGTACTTTAATTGATTGGATGGCGCATTTTCATCAAGTGGATCGAAAAGATCTCGAAATGGCCGCATACCTGTACCAAAATGAAGACGCCTGTCGGCACATCATGCGTGTAGCCTGTGGACTGGATTCTCTGGTCTTGGGTGAACCGCAAATCTTAGGACAGTTGAAATCCAGCTACAGTGTCGCCCGAGAGGCGGACAGCGCCCGGTCAACACTGATGCGCTTGTTCGAATCGTCATTTTCCATTGCCAAGCAAGTTCGTACTGAAACGGCCATTGGGGAAAACCCGGTATCTGTGGCGTTTGCGGCGGTCAGCTTGTCAAAACACATCTTCTCTGATCTTTCCAAATGTAATGTGCTGTTAATTGGTGCTGGTGAAACCATTGATTTGGTGACCAAGCACATTAAAGAACAAGGCGTTTCCCAAATTGTTGTGGCGAACCGAACCTTGACTCGAGCAGAAGATTTGGCCAAGCGTTTTGATGCCAAGGCTATCATGTTGTCGGATATCCCGGACTATCTTCCTGATGCCGATATTGTGATTTCCTCCACAGCCAGTCAGTTGCCTATCCTGGGTAAAGGAATGGTTGAGCGTGCTATGAAAAAGCGCCGCTTTAAACCGGTGTTTATGGCGGATATTGCAGTACCCCGAGACATTGAACCTCAGGTCGCTGATCTGGAGGATGTCTACCTTTACACCGTGGATGATCTTCATGAGGTGGTGGAAGAAAATCGCAAGAACCGCCAAAAGGCCGCTGAACATGCGGAGCAGTTGGTGGGTTACGGTGTGGAACGTTTCCAGCAGCAATTGCGCAGCTTGGATGCTGTATCGACTCTGACCGCTTTCCGACAACAGGCGGCTGAAATCTCCGAGGCTGAACTGGAAAAATCCTTGGCTCAACTGAAGAAAGGGGTTTCCCCTGAGCGAGTATTAACGCAAATGGCTCGCAGTTTGACCAATAAGCTGATTCATGAGCCCACCGTGAATATTCGCCAAGCCAGTTCAGAAGGTCGCCTGGAACTGATAGACTCCGCTCGCGAGTTGTTTGGTTTGAAAGAAGTCTCCCAAAAAGAATCTCAGGATTCTTAGCGTCGCTAATCCATTATAATTAACGCTGAGAATCACTAACCCGTAATGAATAAGTTGTAGTCTATGAAAGCTTCCATCTTAGAAAAACTAGATAACCTGTGTGATCGCTATGAAGAAGTTGGCGCTCTGTTAAGCGATCCGGACGTGATTTCGGATCAGGACAAATTCCGGACCTTGTCCAAAGAATATTCTGAAATCGAGCCCGTGGTGAAATGCTTTGGGGATTACAAACAAGCTCAGGATGACTTGGAAGAAGCCAAACTGTTGATGGAGGATTCTGATCCGGACATGAAGGCCATGGGGCAGGAAGAGTTCTCCAGCTGTCAGGAAAATATTGCCAATCTTGAGTTAGATCTACAAAAACTCTTGTTGCCGAAAGATCCGAACGACGACAAAAACGTCTATCTGGAAATTCGTGCCGGAACCGGTGGTGATGAGGCTGCAATTTTCTCGGGTGATCTGTTCCGTATGTATTCACGCTATGCCGAAACGCAAGGATGGCGAATCGAGATTGTCAGTCAGAACGAAGGCGAACATGGCGGCTATAAAGAAATCATTACCCGCGTGGTGGGGCAGGATGTGTATTCTCGCCTTAAGTTTGAATCTGGTGCGCACCGTGTTCAGCGTGTGCCTGAAACGGAATCCCAAGGGCGTGTTCACACGTCGGCGTGTACTGTGGCCATCATGCCAGAGGCCGATGAACTGGAAGAAGTGAACATTGATAAGAATGACCTTCGTATTGATACCTTCCGGGCATCGGGTGCTGGTGGTCAGCACGTGAACAAAACCGACTCTGCAATCCGTATTACCCATATTCCGACGGGTGTGGTTGTTGAGTGTCAGGACGAGCGTTCTCAGCATAAAAACCGTGCGAAGGCGATGTCGTTGCTGGCAACGCGTTTGAAGTCTGCCCAGGAAGAAGCGGCTCAGAAAGAGCAAGCGGATCAACGTAAGAGTCTGGTGGGCAGTGGTGATCGTTCCGAGCGTATTCGTACCTATAACTACCCGCAAGGTCGTGTAACCGATCACCGTATCAATTTGACGCTGTACAAGTTGTCTGAAGTGATGGAAGGCGATTTGGGAAGCCTGATTCAACCGCTGGTGAATGAGCATCAGGCCGAACTTCTTACGGAGTTAGGTGGTTAAGCAGTGAAGGAAACCGTGTTTCCCGATCAAACCACCACTCTTTCTGAGTGGTTGTCAAAGGCAGCGGATCTGCTGCCTGACTCTGATTCGGCAAAGCTGGACATCGAAGTGTTGCTTTGTCATCTTCTGAATCAATCCCGAACGTATCTTTATACCTGGCCAGAGCGTACGCTGAGCGAAGCCCAGTATCATCAGTTCCTGGAAGCTCTCGAGCAACGTCAACAGGGGCATCCTGTGGCCCACATTGTGGGATTTCGGGAGTTCTGGTCGCTGCCATTGCAAGTGTCACCGAGTACTTTAATTCCCCGACCGGATACTGAAACTCTTATTGAATGGGTTTTGGATCAGTTTTCTGATGCCCATGCAGGGCAAGTATCGCAGGAGCCGTTTCGTGCGGTGGATTTGGGAACGGGCACCGGGGCCATTGCATTGGCGTTGGCGTCTGAGTTTCCAGCCTGGGATGTGTGCGGGTGTGATCGTGTGCCGGAGGCAGTGACTTTGGCCAAATCCAATGCCGAGCAACTGGGGTTGGAGCGGGTAAGGTTTTTCGAGAGCAGTTGGTTCGATGGGTTTGATTACTCTCAGCAAGCCGGGTCTTTTCATTTAATTATTACTAACCCGCCTTATATTCCTGCGTCGGACCCGCACCTGTCTCAGGGGGATGTGGTGTTTGAGCCCAAGAGTGCTTTGGTGGCCGGGGAAGATGGCCTAGACGATATTCGGCACATCATTGGTCAGTCTTTGCATTATTTGGCCGATGGCGGTTGTTTGTTGATTGAGCATGGCTATGATCAGGCGGCCAGTGTTGCGGCGCTGTTTGAGCTTGCTGGCTATGTGGATGTCGGTTCTGGCAAGGATTATGGCGGCAATGATCGCTTTACGTTTGGCTGGAAAGCTACGCTGGAAGAAAGAGGTGAATAACAGTGTCTGAATTATCTGATGATCAATTGCTTCGTTACAGTCGTCAAATCATGTTGCCGCAGGTGGATATTGAAGGCCAGCAAAGCATTCGCAATGCGTCTGTGTTGATCATCGGCGCTGGCGGTTTGGGAAATCCGGCAGCGATGTATCTTGCTGCTGCCGGTGTGGGGCGATTGATTCTGGTGGACGATGATGTGGTCGATCAAACCAACTTACAGCGTCAGGTGGCGTTTACCGAAGAAGATATCGGTCAGGCCAAAGTGACGGCGTTAGCTGAGCGGCTTCGTGCTAATAATCCTGATGTAGCGTTAGTGTTGGAGCATTGTCGACTGGATGAGGCGGCCTTGCAGGCCTATATCGTTGAGGCTTCGGTGGTGCTGGATTGCACTGACAATTTCGAAAGTCGCTTTTTGATCAACCGCCTATGCTGGCGTGCGGGCACGCCTTTAGTGTCTGCGGCTGCCATAGGGTTCGAAGGTCAGTTGTCGGTCTATCATCCGGGGGAGCCTACTTCGCCTTGCTACCAGTGTTTGTACGGTGAAGTCGAAGCACAAGAGTTGACCTGCTCGGAAAGCGGGGTGCTTGGTCCGATTGTTGGCTCTCAAGGTGTTTTGCAAGCGTTAGAGGCTTTGAAAGTCATTGCAAACATCGGCCAGCCTTTGATTGGTCGGCTGCAAGTGTTTGATGGGTTGATGCACGAATGGCGCACCATCAAGCTACGAAAAGATCCTGAATGCCCTGTGTGCAGTGCTAATTAATATGTCTGGTGGGTAACTTAATAATTTTTCAGGCTATTTCAGGTGTCTTGCTTGAATTCGATTAAATAACCCTCATATAAACGGACAAGCGATTATTGGTTAGAATTTACAATGTCGCGTCATCGTTCATACTCAATATAGTGTCCTTGATCGATTTATTGCTTTGTAGGTTTGGGTTTCAGCTATGAATCATCTTCCTGTTTTTCCATTGAATGTTGTTATGTTTCCAGGAATGCGCCTGGATCTTCGCATTTTTGAGCCTCGTTATCTTGATATGGTTGCAGAATGCTGTAAGCAAGGGTACGGGTTTGTCGTATGTAGAATTCGTAAAGACACCTCTGGGGTGTTGAGTGAAACTTTTGAATCGGTCGGCACCCTGGTTCAAATCGTAGATTTTACCCAGTTAAAAAATGGGATGCTGGGCATCACCATCGAAGGGGTTGAGCGAGTGCGAGTGTCTGCGCCATACAGTGATAGGAATCACCTGGTACGGGCTGATGTGGAAGAGATGAATGCCGAGATGCAAATGTCCACGGAAGTGGAACATGAAGAGTTGGTGATCATGCTGAAACATCTGGAGCAGCATC
The DNA here is from genome assembly GCA_041590855.1 of Pseudomonadales bacterium. Classification (GTDB taxonomy): domain Bacteria; phylum Pseudomonadota; class Gammaproteobacteria; order Pseudomonadales; family Litoribrevibacteraceae; genus Litoribrevibacter. Next base: position 6,487 of record JBFHTA010000097.1, on the reverse strand, counting down.
CCGCCATTAAGCACAGAGATATTTCCTACGACGATGCGTCTTCGATCAGTTGGCGATTGGCTGAACTCTTGCCATTCGAAGGAGCAGAAAAGCAGATGCTGCTTGAAATGAATCATCCCTACGATCGTCTGGATGAGATCTATCGGTTGCTGGACAAGTATCAGAAGTAGACAGTTCAGAAATAGCTACGCATTAAGTATAAACCCGTAAGCCGCCTGTGCTTGAGTGCACAGGCCTTCTTTCGAATCATTTCTGATTATTCTTTGATTGTCTGTTATAACAAATCCAGCCAAATATATTTTTGAAATTGGGCTTCAAATTCCAGCCAATAATACCCCACGTACCCTAAGGCCAGTGCAATGGGCAGCCACATGTCGTGTTTTTTGAGTGTGAAAGAGTGCTGATTAAACGGGCTGTAAATCAGTCGGGCCAGGGCAACGATCATCGCGCCTAATAGTAGGCCACACACCACATCACTGAACCAATGCACGCCAAGTAGTACTCTGGACAGCCCCACCAGACTGGAAAGCAACAAGGCTATGATATAAATCGGCCAGCGCTTATGGGTGTGAGTTTCCTGTGCAATAAAACTGGCGATAAGTCCAAAGTACACAGTGGCCCCAACGGTATGGCCGCTGGGGAAAGAGTGGCCGGGAAAGGGGGTAACCAGTACGTTGGGTCGGCTGAGCTCAAATGCCTCTTTTAAGGCCGTTACTAATATGTAGCTGATGCCAGTGACGGCAGCGATCAAGATGAGGGCGCTGTATTGGCGCTTTATCAATAAATAGATTCCGAAAATACCAGCGCCAGAATACAAGAGGTTTGGATCACCAAGCATGGTCAGTGCGACTAACCAGACCTGGCTGTGTTCTGAATGCAGTTGCTTGGCAAAGTTAAGAAGTACGGTGTCAGTAAACAGGGGGTGTGAGCTGTAATCGACCCAGAATACCCAGCCAAAAAATAAGAAAAGGCAACTGAGTAATGTTAGTAGTGAGGGCAGAGGAAACGCCGGGTCGTCAGGTCTTGGGGAGGATAGCGTTTGCCAAAGGGTGCGCAATGTGTAGTGGCTTGAGAATAATCTTCTCATGTAGCGGTATAGCGAGCGATCCGGATGCAGGTTTTGGTAACCCCAGATAGCCAGGGCCATAAAGCCAAACAGTAGAATAACGGTGGTGAAAAAGATGGTTTTGAAGTTTTCCGGCAAACTGATATTTAATCGCATCGCCGCCCCTATGATGTAGCCGGGTATTACGTAACAGATTGCCCAGCCTACGGCGGATACTAGGTTCACGATAATGAATCGGCCACTTGGCATGGCGAGCATGCCTGCAACCATTGGGATAATAGGTCTGACCGGGCCAACAAAGCGACCAATGAAAATACTTTTCCCACCGTGTTGATCAAAGAAGTTCTGGCCTTGTTCTAGCCATTCAGGCTTTCGATTGAAGGGCCAAATGTTTGGAATACGATGTTTGAAAATTCGTCCGAAGTAGAAACTGACCGCATCGCCGAGTACTGCACCCACAAAGGCCCACAGTAGGACAAATTGCAGCGAGAAATCCTGGTTTCCGGCCATCACCATCAGTGCAAACATAAGGAAAGCACCGGGCATGATTAGCCCTATGATTGCAAGTGACTCACTAAAGGCGGTCAGGAATACGCCAAACAAAAACCATTCGGGGTTTGCATTAAGCCAATCTAGGATGGAATCAAAGGACATAATTTTTCTTAACCGAGTGATGAAGTCGGGGTGTGGCTGCCAAGTGTAAAGTCATAATCATGAATTTCCAGTGACAAAAGGCAAGGAAACGGATTTTCATAATCTCTGGCTTGAGGTTTTACCTTCCAAAGCTTGAAGCCATTCGTCGATAGCAACGTTCGATGAGGTTGATCGGCGCAGTGTCGTTTTGGTTCAGCGTCGCGGTGCTGGTGCGAACCTTGATGGAACTGATCAGTCCCCAGGCTTCGTTACGAACCATGCGAACCACCTTCTCTTCGATCACAACGACGCCGTCTTGCCCGGTATTGGGTAAAATCAGCCAGAATTGATGATCTTCAGCGTGAAATAAAATGTCCCCGGTTCGGGTGATCTGGTCAAGAAAACGGCTCAGTTTGATCAGTACCTGGGATGCTTCTTTCTTTCCTTCGAGTTCTTTCAGTTTAGGGTAGTCATCGATCTCGATTAGCATCACGGAGAGGGCGTTGTGTGATACTTTGGCCCGCTCCACCTCTTCGAGTAATTGTTGTTGGAATACGGAGAAATCCGGCAATTTTGTCGATGGATGTGCCTTGGCGGCTTTGAATAATTGCTTTGAGTGTATTTTTCGGTGGTAAGCGAATAATCCGGAAAACAGAAACATAAAGCTCAACCCTGAAATAGCCTGATACTGAATGCTCAATAAGTCGCTCTGGTTGCTGGTGTGAATCAGAAACAGCACAAACACGGCGGATGCGATACAGGCGGTGGCCAGTGGTTGCGTCATAAAGAGCAGCATGGGCAGTGCGTACATCCAGACCATGGTGGTGGAGTGAAGCAGTTCAATTTCGTTCAGCAAGATAAAAGCAATTAGCACGAAGCCAGCCAAACTGAATCGGTCTTTATTGGGTTCAGAGCTGTTAAGCCAGCGTACAATGGCCAGCAAGGTGAATAGTAGTCCGGTGGGCACGTTGATCGACAGGGCTGCCAGATAGCCGGCGTAGAATTGATGCAGACTGATAATAATCAGAATGCTGGCCAATAATCCATAAGCAATGGCGGTGATTTTGTTTTGAATTGAGGGGTCGAATAACTCAAGTTTCATGACAAAACACCTCGTGATTGTCTTTACAGCACAGCAGTGCAGCGCGGCCTTTGGCAATCACTTCCGCACTGGAATCCCCAATGTTCAGGCTGGTAATTCCAGCGCGGAAATTTAGGTCGGGATGTTGTTGATGGGCTCTTTCCAGGCGTTCATGGATTTCATCCTTAGTGGCATAAGGGTGGATGATGGCGATCTTTCTATGGCTATGATGGAACACCTGGTCAAATGGACGAATGCTGTTGTGTACAAACTCAATAATAGGGCTCCAGTTCATCTGGCTGCGTTGCCCAAGGTTTGGAAATTCCAACAGACTGTAGCTCAGGCCACTGCCTTCGCGCTCCGCGCGCTGAATTTCCCGTTCCAGTGAATGTTTTAATTCGGTTCTGAGGTGCCAGCCGGTTTTTCTATTGAATATATCCAGAGCGGCCAATCGCAATAGCATTTGGTCTTTCAGGAAAGCCATCAATAAACACAGGGCGCACACCAAAATGAAGGTCAAAAGTGTAGGTAAGGCATTTTCGTGGCTGGGCATAACCGCAATCATGGAAAAGACGAAGCCTGAATAAATACCAATGGAAATCAGGTTTAGTCGGAAGGTCATGAAATTTATCAGCAGTAATGGGATTAGAAAAATCCAGGGGGAGAGCTGAGCTCTCAACAAAAAAGGCAATATTACCGTAAACAGAAACAGCGCCGCCACAATCACGACACCACTGACTTCGCGGCTTTTTGAAGGCTTTTGAAAGCTCAGTAAAATCAGTACAACAGTGAGGGGCAGAGCCACAAAGATGGATTGGCTGCTCAAAATGTTGTCGGCCCGGATCATTAGGATCATCGAGAAAACCGCCACAATAATGGCCAGGGCAATAAAAATTTCTAACTTTCTACTGGAGAAAACCAGGGTGTCGAATCCGGGCGTTTTCATTATTTTAATTACTGCTTAAAGGATTATGACTACTGAACATACAATCTGAACAACAATACCGTTATAATGGAAGTATTTTCCCACGATCGCTAGTCAAAGTTGATCGTAAATCGATGAAGATTGTTTTTCAGTTACGGATTTTGAATGGACATTAAAGCATATATGGAAGAGCTTGGGCAGAGTGCCCGTGCGGCTTCCCGTGTCATTGCAGCAGCAACGACGGATCAGAAAAACCGCGCCTTGTTAGCAATGGTTGAGGCCTTGGAAGGTTCTCGTGCAGAATTGATGGCGGCGAACCAGAAAGACCTGGAACGAGGTAAGTCCAATGGCTTGGACGCGGCCTTGCTTGATCGTCTGGAGTTAACCGACGGTCGGATTGATACCATGATTGAAGGGTTGCGCCAAGTTGCAGCGCTTCAAGACCCGGTGGGAGAAATCACCGATATGGCGTATCGTCCGTCTGGTATTCAAATCGGTAAGATGCGAGTGCCTCTTGGAGTGATCGGCATTATTTATGAGTCTCGTCCTAATGTAACGGTTGAAGCGGCTAGTTTGTGTTTGAAGTCAGGTAATGCCACTATTTTGCGTGGCGGCTCCGAAGCCATCGAGTCGAACCAAGCGGTTGCCAAGTGCATTCGTGCCGGATTAGATAAAGTCGGCTTACCCGAAACTGCGGTTCAAGTGGTAGAGACCACCGATCGCGCAGCCGTGGGTGAATTGATCACTATGCCAGAGTATGTGGATGTGATTGTACCGCGTGGTGGTAAAGGCCTGATTGAGCGTATCAGCCGGGACGCCAAAGTAACTGTGATTAAGCATTTGGATGGCATCTGTCACGTTTACATTGATGATCAGGCGGACATTACCAAAGCGGTCAACATCGCGGTAAATGCCAAGACTCATCGATATGGCACCTGTAATACGATGGAAACCTTGTTGATTTCCAAACAGCGTATGGAAGACATTCTGCCTGAGCTGATTGCTGCTTACCAAAAAGCCGATGTAGAACTACGCGGTTGCAGTGCGTGCTGTGAATTTTCTCCGGTCTTCAAGGCGGCTACTGAAGAAGATTGGTCCACTGAATATTTAGCGCCGATCTTGGCGGTTAAAGCCGTTGATACCATGGCGGAAGCGATTGAACATATCAACAAATACGGTTCACACCATACTGACGCCATTGTGACAGAGAACTACACTAAGAGTCGTCAGTTCCTGACGCAAGTGGATTCCAGTTCGGTGATGGTGAATGCGTCTACGCGATTTGCAGATGGTTTTGAATATGGCTTGGGTGCGGAAATCGGCATTTCTACCGATAAGATCCATGCCCGTGGTCCTGTGGGGCTGGATGGTTTGACCTCGCAAAAATATGTAGTTTTGGGTGACGGTCATATCCGTCGTTAATGTGTTGCTGAAAAGCATTAAAAATTGAAGTGAACTATGGACTCTCAGAGTTTAAAAGACAAAGTTGTTGATCTACTTGAAGACATGAAAGCAAACGAAATTACTTGCTTGGATGTGAAAGATCAAACCAGTGTGACCGATTTTATGATTGTTGCGTCTGGTACTTCTTCTCGCCACGTAAAGTCTATTGCGGACTATGTGTCTGAAGAAATTAAGAAAGAAGGTGTAAACCCTCTGGGTACCGAAGGTGAAAGAGCGGCAGAGTGGGTGTTAATTGATTTTGGTGATGTGGTTGTACATGTCATGATGCCAACAGCTCGCGATCATTACGATCTGGAGCGTTTGTGGTCAGGGCTGGCTCCAAATCGTGATCAAAGCCAACCGGCTAACTAACCCCCGCACATTGACCTTAGGCTGATCGGTGTTGTTACTGACAGAGTAACAGCAGGGTCAGCTTTGTTGTATGTAGAGACTATGAAAATACGTTTAATCGCTGTTGGCACCAAGATGCCGACCTGGGTAACACAAGGCTATGAAGAGTACGCCAGGCGTATGCCTTCGGATATGGCCATTGAGCTGTGTGAAATCACACCGGGTCAACGTGGTAAAGGCCGTGATGTGGCGAGAGCCATGCAGAAAGAAGGCGATGCTATGTTGGCGGCGATTGCGTCTTCAGATTACGTGATTGCGCTTGAGGTTAATGGTAAGTCCTGGTCTACTGAGCAATTGTCTGAACAAATGGAAGGCTGGCGAATGAATGGCCGGGATGTCGCTTTGTTGGTGGGAGGGCCGGAAGGATTGGATGCCCGCTGTGTTGCCAGAGCGGATGTGAAATGGTCTTTGTCTCCGTTGACTTTGCCGCATCCTATGGTACGACTCTTGGTTTCCGAGCAGTTGTACCGAGGCTGGTCCATTATCTGTAATCATCCCTATCATCGAGCCGGTTGAGGTCATGATCTAAGTCTATGGAAGGGCTCTCTCTACACGATCACTCCAAGTACTCCACCATCTTCTTTTGGCGGGTGGTTGTCGCTGTGTGTGTGGTTTTAGTGTTAATCACGGTTCTATTACTGCGTATGTACCACCTGCAAGTGGTGGAATTTCAAAAGTACCAAACGGCGTCTGAACAGAATCGTGTTCAGGTGGAGCCGATCGCACCTACCCGTGGTCTGATTTTTGATCGAAATGGTGTCTTGCTGGCGGAGAATACGCCGAACTTCAGCCTTGGCATTGTCCCAGAAAAAGTACGAGACAAAGATGCACTGATCACGTCGCTGAGGCAGATAGTTGATATTTCCGATCGTGACATCGAAAAATTCAAACGGCGTTTAAAAGAGCGTCGACGTCCGTTGGAACCTGT
>JBFHTA010000096.1:0-13002 GCA_041590855.1 Pseudomonadales bacterium | reverse complement strand
TCGTTAACCAATTGATTGCAGACTTCAATCGGTGCCGTTTCGTTGCCGTGAATTGCAGAAGAAAAAATCAACACCTGATCATCAATCGGGTTGGCTGGCTCCATCGTTAATGCCCCCAATCCCAGGCGAGTGATACTGGTGCCATCGTCCAGAGTGATGTGATCGGCGGGCGGTGGTGGCGTTAAATCATTGAGGGTTTCTGAAAGAAAATCCTGATTTTCGGCAAAGAAACTGAGAGTCATACCATCACCTTTTTCATTTAGCATGTTTTATTTGGATTGCTGAACAGCAGAGGTTGTTGAAATCCAGAGCCTGAACGCTGCGGCAGCATTCACTGTGGCAGCATTCACTGTGGCAGCATTCACTGCGATAGCTTTTACATCGCTGAAAAAGCTATCGCTGCGGCTGACCTGATAAGTATAGAAAGGCTTACGACAATGGGCGTAAGTGTGCCAGCATCTTCTTCTCAAGGTATTTGAACAGATAGATCAGGCAGAAGGTAAGGCATAGATAAATCAGGGCCACAAAGCTGTAAGCTTCAAACGGCGCATAGTGTTGGGCGTAAACATCGCGGGCGGCACCGGTAAGATCCACAATAGTCACCACACTTGCAATGGCACTGGCGTGAAGCATAAAGATGACTTCGTTACCGTAGGCAGGCAGGGCACGACGGAAGGCGCTTGGCAGTACAATGCGTCGGGTCATTTGCCACCATGACATGCCATAGGCTTTGGCTGCTTCAATTTCACCTTTCGGTGTGGCCACTAACGCACCGCGAAGAATTTCTGTGGTGTAGGCAGCAGTATTTAAGACAAAGGCCAACAGACATGGATAAAAGGCTTCTTTTACTACGGGCCAGAACATAGAGTCCTGAATGCCTTCAATAAAAACCACGCCGTAATAAATGATGTAGAGCTGAATCAGTAGCGGAGTGCCACGGAAAATGTAGGTGTATAACCAAACGGGCTTGGAGATCCAATGGTTGCTCGAGGTTCTCATTAAGGCTAAAGGCACTGAAAGAACGGCACCTACAATCAGCGATAGAAACACCAATTGCACGGTCATCACAAACCCGTCCCAGTAATGAAGCAGGGTTTGTACATTAAAGATTTCGTTTTGGTCGAGTAGTGCGATTAAACTTTCCATTGATCTTACCCCTTAACCACACCGGCGCTGTATCGTACTTCTAACTTCTTGATAAACCACTCAGAGACAGCGGTTAACGTTAAATACACTGCCGCTACCGGTATAAAGAAGGTGAAGGGTTCGTGCACGGCTTTGGCGGCTTCGGACGCAAGGCGCACCATATCTGCCAGGCCAATAATGGAGACCAGTGCAGTGGTTTTTAACAGTACCATCCAGTTGTTACCAAGCCCCGGAAGGGCATGACGCATCATCTGCGGAAACATAATGCGCTTGAATATTTGAACATTGCTCATGCCGTAGGCCTTTCCGGCCTCAATCTGGCCGTTATCTACGGATTGGAATGCACCTCGGAAGGTTTCAGACATATAAGCACCGAAAATGAAACCTATGGTGATCACTCCGGCAATGAATTCATTGATGTTGAAGAAGACATCAATTTCGTATTGTTCGTATAGCCAATCTGAGAAGTTGTTCGTCAGCATCTGGCCACCGAAGAAAATCAATAACATTAAAACCAAATCCGGCACGCCACGAATCAGGGTGGTATAGAGTGTCGCAATACCGTTAGCGAATCGGTTGTTGGATATCTTGGCAATGGCGCCCATTAACCCGAGGATTACGGCAAGGAATAACGAAAGGAAGGCAATCTCTATGGTTAAGATTGCGCCGTAAAATATAGAGGGGCCGTAGCCGTGAAAATCAATCATAATATTTCGCTGTGTTGGCTGATATTAAAACGCTGTGGCCTTACATTGTGAGGCCAAATCAGGAGAGCTACCGTGGCAGCTCTCCGTTATCCCCGCAAGGACTCTTACATTTTGATGTTGTAAGAGAAGTACTTCTTCATGATCTTGTCGTAGGTGCCATTGTCCTTCACAGCTTTCAACGCTTTGTTGAATTTTTCTGCAAGGTCTTTGTCACGCTTACGCATGGCTACACCTACACCGTCACCTAACTGAATGGTGTCGCTGATTGAGTCAAAGCCATCTTTCTTCATGATGGTGGATTCACCCACCGGATAATCAAGGAATACAAGATCCAAACGACCGCCTTGAAGATCCAGTACCAGGTCATCCGAAGTGGTGTAACGTTTTACATCAACTACGCTGCCAAAGTTTTTGGTAACGTATTTGTCCTGAATGGTGCCGCGTTGCACACCTACGCTCTTGCCTTTCAACGCCTCTTTACTGGAAACGTCCAGGTCTTTCAGGTTGTTCGGACCGAACCAAGAGGATGGTGTGTTGTAGTAAGGCTCAGAGAAAAGCACTTTCTTTTTACGATCTTCGTTGATCGACATAGATGAGAAGATGGCGTCGTACTTACGGGCCAATAAGCCAGGGATGATACCGTCCCATGCCTGGATAACCCACTCACACTTAACTTGCATCTCGGCACATACGGCGTTGCCAAGGTCGATTTCAAAACCGGTCAGTGAACCGTCAGGTGCTTTGTATTCAAAAGGCTCGTAAGGCACATCAACGGCCAGACGAAGCTCTTTGTATTCTTTGGCAGCGGCAAATCCGCTGGTCAGTGCTAGTCCGCAAGCTAGGGCTGCTGCAACAAATTTTTTCATAACTCTAAATCCTCGTTACGTGGTTTCCTTTATATAGGTTTATCGCTTTGTAAAAAGTGCTTCTTTAGGGCACCTTAATATTTCGGAGCCAAGAATTGCTTCATTCGCTCAGAATCCGGGTTTTCAAAGACCTTTTGTGGTGATCCTTGTTCTTCGATTTTGCCTTGATGCAAGAAAATAACTTTGTTGGATACATCGCGGGCAAAAGCCATTTCGTGTGTTACCACAATCATGGTTCTGCCTTCTTCTGCGAGACTTCGCATTACTTTAAGCACTTCACCCACCAGTTCAGGGTCGAGTGCTGAGGTCGGTTCATCAAACAGCATCACTTCCGGTTCCATGGCCAAGGCCCTGGCGATCGCGGCACGCTGTTGTTGCCCGCCCGACATTTGCGACGGGTAGTAATCCCGACGTTCATAAATGCCGACTTTGTTCAGTAATTCTTTGGCATGTTCCATGGCTTCTTTTTTGGATTTTCCAAGCACATGAACCGGCGCTTCAATGATGTTCTCCATGATCGTCATGTGCGACCAGAGATTGAAGCCCTGAAATACCATAGACAGACGGGAGCGCATGGCTTCCACTTGTTTGTTGTTGGCAGGAACACGATTACCTTGTTTGTCGGTTTTAAAATCAATGTTCTCACCATGAACTATGATGTCACCCGAGGTCGGTGTTTCCAGTAGGTTAATGCATCTTAAAAAGGTACTTTTCCCTGAGCCGGAAGAGCCGATCATTGAAATAACGTCGCCTTTTTCAGCTTCAAGTGAGATGCCCTTAAGCACTTCCAGGTCATTGAAGGTCTTGTGAATATCCCTCACGACTAGGGGAGTAGCTTCTCCCATTGTAATTCTCCCGATATAAAGGGTTTGTTAGAAAAGTTAAGAACCGAATGTTCCAATCGTCAATGTACGAGCACAAATATAGCTGCTATCAGCAAGCTACATGCCATAAGGAACGAATGCTGGTTAACAGCAAAGGAAAAAGAATCTACTCGTCGTGTACTTCTGCGAGAACGAGCTTTGCAACTGGGGACGGCTGAGACAACAAGACTGCAGGTGGATACTTGCAGACTGAGATAAGCACGGTGTCGATATCGTGGTGTGTTGTTTTCAGCATAAATAGGTACTGTGTTGTTTTTTTACAGCTAGTGCCAAACGGGGTTGGCTTACTAACGACAGTTTGACACATTCTGGAGTGGATATTTTTGAAAATCAATACTTTTTACGTAACACAGCTTGTGTCTTTTAATTATGAAAAGTTAACAGTCTGTCTAATTATTTGATATATCTGGAAAATTTCTTTTGATTGAATTACAAAACAAAGCGTTTTACCTGCTCTGATAGGGTCGCCGAGACGCTCTTCAGACCTTGGGTAAACTGTGAAACCGAGGTGACGGCGGTTCGGTTTTCCTCTGCTAAGGCCCCAATGGTCTTGATATTTTCCCCGATTTTTTCGCTGTCTTGCGCTTGTTTGTTAACGGCTTCGGTTAACAGCTCAAGTTGTTCAAGCGAGGCCTGGGCACCGGTTTTTAATTGTTTCAAAGGCGCGACCATATCCTCTATCAGTTGGACACCTGCTTCCATTTCCTGACGACCTGTTCCAATTTGTTCCACTGCTTGTTGGGTGCCCACATCGATGGCATCAATCACTTCATTGATCTCTGTGGTCGCTTGTGCGGTTCGGGTTGCCAGGTTACGAACTTCGTCGGCCACCACTGCAAATCCCCGGCCTTGCTCACCGGCACGGGCGGCTTCAATGGCAGCATTCAGCGCCAGTAAATTGGTTTGTTCTGCAATGTCTTTAATGGAGGTCACCATATCCCGTACTGAAATGGCTTGATGTCGTAATCCTTCTACGGAATCGGCAGAGCGGTTAATGGTTTCGGCAATGCTGCTGAATTCGACGGAGGCGGAGGTGATACGCTGACTACCTTCCGAGGCCAAATCCCGAGCCAGTTCTGCCTGGTGTTTGGCTTCTGAAGCGGTGTGTGCAGCTTGGGCGTTTTCTTCCACAAAGCCATAAATTAATTCGTTGATTTGGGTCGCAGCAGAGGTTTGATGATTTGAGGCTTTGACTACTTGCTCGACCGGTTCATTCAAATGACCGGCGGAGTCTTCCACATTGATGGCTGAGGTCTTGATGGATGAGATTAAACTGCCCAGGTCTTGGGTGATTTCCTGAAAGGCATCCAGTAACTCGCCAATCTCATCTTTTCTATTGTGAGGTGCTGTATTGCTGAAATTACCGTTGGCAATCTTTTTGGCGATTTCAACGGCGTTTCTAAGTGGCGGTACTATGCTGTGGCTGGTAATGGTGGCGAGTAAACCGCCCAGTACGATGGCAATGACCGAAAGAATCGCCATCAAGGTCAGTAGCTGGGTACTGTGACCCTCGGATTCATCGTGTCGGGATTGCATATGTGTTTGTTTTTTCTGAAGCAGTGCCTGGATATCCGCTAACAGCATGTCGAGTGCGGGTTTGGTGTGTTGATTAAAGTGCTGAATAGCGGCGTCTGCATCCAACTCGACTAAATCCACGGTGTCGAGGAACGCTGTTTGATAGGCCTGACGGTGCTGTACTATGTCGGACACCAGAGTATCCATACCTTCGGGGTCTTGTTGCTGTAACGCAGAGACTAACTCGGTTAATTCCTTATTGTGGCCGTCCATTTCTTTGTATAAAGCGATGCGAGCGCTTCTGTCCTTATTGGGAAGAATCTGTAACAGACTGAGAGCTGCGGCTTGAGCCTTGATGTTGATGTCGCTGGCAAAGAGCACTTCGGAAACGTCCTGTTCGACAAAGGTTTCCGAGGACTGTGAAAGTCGGGTCATTCCCAAATATGCGATGACCGAAATACTGATCAAGAGGATCAGGATAATGGCGAAGCATACGGTCAGTCTGGCTTTAATTGGCAGATTCGATAGATGCATAATTGTTCTCTTCACAAGCCAAGTTAGTGTGGATATGTATTGGAACAGACAGTAGAGGGTGTATCGGCTGGGCGCGTTGTTTCATAAGTTCTTTTATTATGTCTCCTACAAAGCATAGATAGCGCTGATGAGGTATCAAGCATTTCGGCAGAAAAGAACAGACCTCCGAAGGGAGGTCTGAGAAAGGAAGATTAGCGATCTTCGTAACGTTGGTGTTTAAAGAATACGCCGTTGTCACCGAATTCAGACGCAGTAAGTGGTGATGTCAGGGTGATTTCTCCCACTTTTACAGCGCTGTTGCGGCGGTTTTCAGCATAGCGTCGGTTCAGCCAGCCAATAATGGAGTACTTGATGTCTTCTGAGGTGGCATAAACATCGTACAGTTTGGTGCCTTCGGGAAGTGTCATCATATCCTGACGGAAGTCATGAGGTTCTGAACTGAACAGGTTGCTGACGTCGTTGCTGGGTACGAAGTAGATTTGAGTCGGTGCATTGGCGGAGGCAACGCTGCTGCCGTCCTGCGTCACTTCGGCCATGGCGTCGACCATCAAGCGTGTTGGTTTGGTGGTAACTGCAGAGAAAATGGCGCTGGTGCCCAAGGTTTCGTTAATTTCCGGTGAAACGTATTGGGATAACTCGTTCGCAAAGAAGTCATGGTTACTGCCCTGACCGGACAGCGTATACAACGCAGAGACGTTTTGAGACGGTTGGCCATCGACAAAGCTCTTCCAGGCTAATCCGGGGGCAAAACCACGATCGTTTGGATCTCCGGTGACGGACAGACGAAGCAGGCCGCAGTTGGCTCCTTCAAACAGCCCTGTGTAAGGGTGGTTGCCGGTCGAGTTAAAGGCAACTTTTGCCATCACACCATGAGCGTGCAGAGGTTTTTCATAGCCCGGAGGTGCCACGTCTTTTTGATCGTTGACCTTATCCCACAAGATGCGGTCGATCAGACCAAGTACGTCGATTTCTTTGAAGGCAGGCAGATCGTTGGCAGCGTATTCTGTACGCATTGCACCGTTTACCCAAAGATGGTTTTGCTTCTCACAGGCCCCCCAGTTTTCATAGTCATCCGGAATGTTTAGACCCCAAGGCTTAAAGGCGTTATCCACACCCACCAAACTGCTGACCAGTTGAGGATAATGGCGACGTAATACATCCACCATGGTGTTTTCTTCTACCCAGTCAATCCCTTCTGCCGTATAGACTTCGTCGGTGTAATCCTGGGTGTAGAATCGGTCGGTAATTAAACGACGAGATGCGTTCATAATGAAAATCTGGAATGCGGTTTCACCAAAGGCAAAGCCTTCCGGACGAACGGTTTCTGCCAGCTGACCGACCAAAGCATCGATTTGTTCTACGTCGTTGTTGTAAAGACGTTTTAACTCGGATAACAACTCAGGATCGGAGGTCAGGTCTTCAAAATTGTTGATCGGGTTTAGACCAATTTGTCGGCGGAATTCGTTGTAGCGAGGTACGCCACGCTCACGATCCCGAAGAATGTCGATGGTGGCCAGGTCGATGTCGCCAACCAGTGGAATGGATAGGTTTCGTAGGAATTGCGGGTAGTTTTTCAGTGTCAATGCACCAGGGTGTGTAATACCGAATGAGTACCAAAGACGGTCAGCACCTTGTGAGGCCATGATGTCTTCGGCATCGCCATCACGGGTGTCTTCGATGGCAATGGATTCAGAAATGACATTGGAGCCTATGTTATAGACGTCTACTTGATCACGTAATAGTGGGTGCATTCGGTATACGGCTACAAATTCTTCGGTGAGGGTATAAGGCGTACCAGCATTGTCTGGTTGACGAGAACCCACCAGGCCGCCAAGTGCATGTTCAATAAAGGATGCGTCATCCAGCTTTTCACGTAATTCGGGGTCGAAGCCAAGAATCGTCCTCACAAAAGAGTCTTTTTTGGCTAGGTCTTCGGCCAGTTTTTCAACCTCGCCCTGGAATTGATCCCGGCCTTCACGGTTGCCGAAAAGCCCCCACCAGTTGGCGTACATGGCGCGTTCTGTTACCGGGTTGGCAATAATCGCTGGTGTCCATTCTACGGTGTGAATTTTCGCCATTAATGCAGCATTAATGAGACGTGCTTTGTCATACAGCCATTGGTCTGATTTACCTGGGTTGTTCTGTTTCAGCATTTCGGCGATGGCATTGTGTTCTGCAACAAACAGTTGATGCATCATGCTCAAGCCTAGCCACCAGTTATCGGTGAATCCGGTCACAGGCACACCACTGAAAAAGTCGGTAGGCAGGGTGTTGTCGGCGTTGACTGTCAGTTTCCCGTCGACAAAGGCGCGAACGCTGTCTGACGTTTCTTTGTTACTGCCGTAGAGTTGTGAACCATCCCACCAGTGGGTGTTGACGTTACGATAGCTGGCCGGAAGATGAGCTTCATCCGGCGTACGGGTCGGGTCTGGCATGGTTCGTTGAACTTCCATGGTTCCGGAGCCTAGAACATCGCCTTGAGGAAGAGGGAATTCAATCGGATTTTCAGTGGCATTCGGACCGTGGCTTACCCAGTCGTGCACCATGAACTGAATCCAGGAGGCAGCAATAAAGTTAACTGAGGTGGCTGGTTTGAATTCATCTCGTCCCATGACAGAGTTACTTACGTCACGAGGGTTGGGGGTTAGCAGGGTATCGGCTTCAGTTTCTCCATGGGCTGCGGACAGCTCAACATTTCGGCCAAAGCGACGGTAAACCGAGCCTTCGGCCGGATTTTCCAGGATATTACAGGTGCCGTCTTCGGTACGTGCGGTCAGACTTCGATCGTCACAAACGATGTTGGCGTTGTACTCGTCGTACCTTTCGAAATCAAACAGGTTGTTATCAAAGAGCTTCTCGCGTTCTAAACCAATCACGAGCAAGCCGGCTAGGACTCCCAGGGAGCCGAACTTGGTTAACGCGGGCCACGTTACCCAAACTGAATTGGACATAGCTTACTTCCTTCTTTTTATTTTAATTAGGAATCACTTGATCCCGTTGTCGGGAACAAGCAGGGGTTGTTGGTACCACAGGCAGCTGGCCTGTGCAGGGAAGAATAGGACGCTTCTTGGGCTAAGTTACCCTCCTAAGGGAGGGGGGAGGTTGTTCTGAGTTATATGAAAATGTGTGTATCAGACATTTGGTGTGGGTATCCGACAGTGTTGTGTCGTATTTTGCGAAAAACCTGTACTAGATCACACTTTGACTGTTGTTCCCTGTCGGATTAGTTATCAGTGTGTAGTCTTTGAGAGTACAAGTGTTAACTGAATGATCTGGTCAAAGTCAGGCAGTAGGTAATCATGTTGCTGCTGACGTGTGATAAATACGAATAAAAATAACAAAGTGTATTTTGGCGGTGCAGAGTTTCATAGGTTTCTGTGGCGTCAGGAGGGGTTATGTATCATCCAATCGTCCGTGAACAGTTAATCGCGAGGCTAGATGATGCCCGGTGTGTGCCGTTGACTATGCTTGTGGCACCACCAGGCGCAGGTAAAACTATCTTACTGAATCAATGGCAATCAATTCATCCTGAGCACGATGTTGCTCGCTTGAATCTGTCGTTGAGGGATCGAGATCCAATGGTCTTTTTCCGACGTTTGGTGGATTGTTTGAAAGCCCACTCTGATTTCCTGGATATCCCAACGTTTAATTTATTTTTACAAGAGATGGCCTGCCCGGACAGTGCCATTTGCGATGCGTTATTAACGGCCTTAGAAACGGTTGAAACGCCTTTGTACATCGTATTGGATGACTTTCAGTGTGTTGATGCTGGAATGGTTCACCAAGTGATCTCGGCAGTTGCAGCTGGTTTGCCTGCTCATATACACCTCATTATTTCTTCCCGCTGTTACCCGGATTTTTCACTCACCAAGTTTCAATACGCGGGTCAACTGTTATTACTGACGTCGGCCGACTTGCATATGGACACACAACAGATCCGCGATTTAAGCCGTCGGGTGGTAAGCGTTTCTTTGTCAGAGCAGTCGATTGCTCGCATTGGCGAGATTACCGAAGGCTGGGCTGTTGCAATTAATATGGCACTGATGGCGGTGCAAAAACACGGAGAAGCGGCATTGACCTCGTTTCAGGGCAGTCGACCTGAGTTAGTGGATTACTTTGGGCATGTGGTGTTGGATACCATTCCGGAGCACGCTCAACGCTTTTTGTGTCAGTGTGCTTTTCTTGAGGTATTTGATCGGCCTTTATTAATGCTGTTGGTTGAACGAGAAAGTTTTAAAGAACCTTTGCCTGTTGTTCAGTCTGCAGATGAACTTCAGGGGGATTATCGATACACCATTCAACAAATTATTGATCAGGGGTTGTTTATTATCCCCACTGAAGACGGCTTGTTTCGGTTTCATGGTTTGTTAAGGGAATTTCTGCTGAGCCGATCGTTTACGCTGTTTAGTCAGGCGCAGTTAACCCGTTGGCAATTAATCTTATCAGAGGCTTGGGAGGCTCGTTCCCGGCAGAACTCCTTAACGCCAAAAGAACGGGTCTATTGCCTGGATCAGGCTGTAAAGCATGCTTGTGTCAGTAAAGATGCTGCAGCGTATCATGGCGCTTTGACAAGAGTCTGTGAATATTTGGGGAAACAAGGGCATCTGACGGATCTCATTCAGGCGCTATCTGAATTGTCTGATGATGACTTATTGAATAATCCCGGTTTGTTGGAGTGGCTGTTGTTTTCTTTGACATTTTCCAGACGATTTCATCAAGCCCAGTTTTACCTTAATCTCGCGCACTCCAGTTTGTTATCGAATTTACCTATGATTCGATTACTGACGCTAACGTTGAAAGTCTTTGTGAATGACAATGATCATGAATCCGCCAAGGAGTTAACCCTGATGTCGGAAGAGGCGCAGCAGTCGCCGTTGATTAAGTCGTTGTCGTTATTAATCGTTGCTTACTTTCAGTTGCAACGGGGAGCTTTGGGCTTGTCTTATGAGTCCGCTGATCAGGCTAAATCCAGGTTGGCGGAGCAGGGACACACTTACCTTGCCAGTTATGCAGATCTGATTCTTGCATTATGTGACCGCTCCATGGGGCGAGGGGTTTCTGCCGTCATGTATATGCGCGAAAAATACCACGAGGTGGCGTACCAGCAGGAGTTACCGGCGTGGTTAAATTTGGCGACAGGGATGGTGGTTGTTCATTATGAACAGAATCAGATATCCGAAGCGAAACAATTATGTGAGCGTCTCTTGCCCAAAGTGAATGGCTCTTCTGCCACTGAGGTAGTAACCACTGTTTATTTGCATTTGGCCCGTTTTCTGTTCTTGGAAGGAGATAAAAAACGTTCAGAACGACTGTTGGATCGCCTTGAGCGCATATTGGTGTTAGGCCAGTATCAGCGATTTAAGGCGCAGGTGATTCAAGAGTATATGCGGCAGGCGCTTAAAGACAGAAACCTTCCTAAGGCAACCCGGATTCTGGCCAAATATGATTTATTAAATGTATGGCAGCAGTTTGGGGAGGTGGTTGATGGTCGATATTGTGAGGCCTACGAGCGCTATGGTTTAACAATTAGTTATTATTATCAATTAATTGAGGATTTCAGCGAGGCCTCTGTAGTATTGGAACGTATTGCTGAGATGTCGGAGTCTTCTCGTGTGTATGCGAGAGCTCTCGTTGCACGTTCGAATCAGGTTGTCTTGGAGTCTGTTTCAGGAAGCTCAGAATTTGCAGTGACTAAACTGCAACAGCTTCTTAACGAGAATGGTTTTGAGGCTTTCTCGCGCAGTGTACTAGATGAATCTCCTGGTCTTGTTGACGTGATGCGATACATGGAAATCAATGGACGTTTGGCTCTACCCGAGAGTTACCAAGTCATGTTTGCTGATTGTTTTCCATTGGCTGAGCAATCCAAGTCTCTTCCCAAAAAAGAATTGTTATTGGGTGGGCTTAATGATTTAACACAGAAAGAAAAAGAAATTTACGAATTGCTGGTATCGGGATTGTCGAATTCTATGATCAGCGAACGTTTAGGGATAGCGCTATCCACCACCAAGTGGCATCTGAAGAATATTTATGGAAAGTTGGGGGTGAAAAACCGTACCAACGCGATTGTGTTGGCAAGACAGGTGTTATAGAAGAGCGTTTGGGCAACTGAGGTCAGAGCTCAATTCTTAAATGAGGGCCAATCCATCCATTGACTCGTTTGAGATCCAACTCTCTGGCCAAGGGGTTAGTCAGGATTTCAAGAATAATTTCTATCTCAAAATCACGAATCGCTCCCTGATCAGATAAATTGATCAGTTGAATGTGCAGTTCATCTTCCGTACGGATGAACTGCTGATGGAATGCATCGAATACGGGCCGAACCAAATTCGATGTTTGAAGTTGGGCGCTATTCATAATGATCCTTAGTAATTAGGTAGTTAACTTAATTTTTTAAAGCTAATCCTTACTACTAGTAAAATAAGTGTTCTACTAAACTATACAAGTAAATTTCACAAATAGTCGAACAAGATCTGATAAAAGGTCGAAAAACTAGAAAATCAGGCAGGTTTGAGCTAAAGGCTTACGAAACGTAGGCCTTTGCTTCACGTACAGATGAGGGCTTTCCTAAGGTTTGGTTGCTGTCTTACAAACTGGATAAATACCAGGTGTTGATTTCATTACCCCATAAAAAGGCGATCAAACCTGCAACGATTAGGCTGGGGCCAAAAGCAAAAGGCTTGCTTTCTCCAGCTCTGAAGGCTTGTAAAAGGCCGAAACACAGACCAACAAGAGATGAAATAATGATGATTTGAGGCAACATCATCCAACCACACCAGGCGCCAAACGCAGCAAGTAGTTTGAAATCTCCATGCCCCATACCTTCTTTACCTGTAGCCAGCTTGAAGGCCCAGTAGACACTCCATAAGCTTAAGTAACCGAATACGGTACCGAACAAGGCAGAATTGAGATCAGTAAACATACCTTGAGAATTAACAATCAAACCCAGCCAAAGTAGTGGCAAGGTGATGTTATCCGGAAGCAGTTGCTCATCATAATCAATAAAGAAAAGGGCTATCAGCATCCATAAGAAAAGCATCGCGAAAACCGCATCCCAATTGGCACCGAGCTGATACACCATGAACCCGGTCAATGCACCAGTAAGCGCTTCGATGGCGGGATATCTCAGGGAAATCGGTGTTTGGCAATTACTGCACTTTCCTCTCAGGAACAGATAGCTGATGACAGGGATATTTTCCCAGGGCTTGATTTTGTGGCCACATTTAGGGCAGGTGGAATTAGGGGTCACCAGATTAAAAGGCTTGGTTTCTTTCTCGGCTTCAGATGATTCCAGCTACAGAAACAAAGTACACTCAGATTTCCATTGACGATTAAGCATCTCTGGTACTC
>JBFHTA010000095.1:0-13061 GCA_041590855.1 Pseudomonadales bacterium | reverse complement strand
TCAACCATTGATTTTGCGACTAATGTTGATTGCGGGAATGTACTTCTTTCTACGCAGAATACTTCTGATAATCCAGCTGTTACTCCTTATGATACGAACGGAGATGGTCTGATTGATGATAAAGAGTATTTAGGTAACGATACTCTTCCCGGTCTACCTCAGGTAATTCATACAGCTGATAATGAGCCGGATGATCGGGATCAATTTGGTATTGCGCTTCGCTACTATGCTGAAGAATTAAACGATACTGAGTTCGGTTTCTACTATATGCAATTCCACAGTAAGGTCCCCGTTATTGAAGGGCAGGTCACTCAAAATCCAAGTGACTTTTCTGAGAATGGTTTCTTTAATCTTGCATATCCTGAGCGTGTTAAATTGATGGGTATCAGTTTTAACACCAGTACTGAATCTGGTATTTCTCTGTCTGGTGAAGTGAGCTATAAGCAAGATGTTCCAGTACAGCATAATGCGTTTGATTTGGTTCATGGGGTAATTGGTTTACCTTCGACTGCAGCGGCATATATTGCAAAAACCCAGTATGGTCTTGAGTTGGATGAGATTGATCAGCTAAGAGGCCAGAATGTCAAAGGGTATGAGCGTTTTGATATCTGGCAAGCGCAAATGACAGCCATTAAGTTTTTTGATCAGGTCTTGGGTGCAAGCCGCTTGACTTTGGCGGGTGAAGTGGGTGCTACCTTTATTCCAGATTTACCTGACCAGGATGAAGCACGTTTTGGTCGTTCTGGTGCTTATGGTATCGGTGCTTATACCTATCCTTCAATTTCAAGTTGCGGCGATGACGGCGGTGTAGGCTCTAATGATAACCCTGATTACTGTACACAAGATGGCTACACCACTGAACTTTCTTGGGGCTACCGTATTCGCGGTAAACTTGAGTATAACAACGCCTTTGCGGGTGTGAACCTTGAGCCGTTCTTTGCTTGGTCTCATGACGTGGATGGTTATGGTCCTGAGCCTGGCAGTCAGTTTATTGAAGATCGTATGGCCTTGAACGTGGGTGTTAATGCGCTTTACTTGAATGCGTGGAAAGCGTCCATTGGTTATACCAATTTCTTCAATAATGCGGACTACAACGATCTTGATGACCGTGACAACGCATACGCAAGTTTGAGCTATTCATTCTAAGCTAATTAAAACAGATAACGTCGATGGAATGAGTAGTGGCCAAGGAAGGGCAAATAAGAATTATATTTGCCCCACCTTGTAGGGTGGAAATTAAATAAAGGGTTCAATATGAAACTGAAAAACACATTTGTGTTGAGTGGTGCACTGGCCTTATCGGTAGCGGCATCAGGTGCATGGGCAAAGGTTTCTGAAGCAGAAGCAGCGCGCTTGGGTGCTGATCTAACTCCGATCGGTGCTGAGAAAGCGGGCAATGGTGGTGACATCCCTGCTTGGGATGGTGGTTTGACTGCTCCGCCAGCGGGATTTGATGGGTCTGATTATATCTCGCCGTACGCTGGTGATACTGTGAAGTTCACCATTGATGCCAGCAATATGGCACAGTACGCAGATAAGCTTTCTGAAGGTCAGAAAGCCATGATGACCAAGTACTCTACGTACAAAATTCCTGTGTATCCAACGCATCGCTCTGCAGCTTATCCTGCTGAGATTTACGATGTGATCAAGAACAATGCAACTCAGACCGAGTTGGTTGACGGTGGTAACGGCTTGAGAAATTACATCAAGGCTGTTCCTTTCCCGATTATTGATCAGAATGATCCGGATGCCGGTTTGAAAGTGATCTGGAACCACATCGTGCGCTATCGTGGTGGTTCTGTGATGCGTACCATTAACCAGGCAACGCCACAGGTGAATGGTTCCTACACTTTGGTTAAGTTCCAGGACGAATTTACTTTCCGTTCTAACTTGAAAGGTGTGGATTTAAGCCAGCCGTCTAACATCCTTTTCTACTTCAAGCAGCAAGTTCTTGCTCCAGCTCGTTTGGCGGGTAACGTATTGCTTGTGCATGAAACGCTGGATCAGGTAAAAGAGCCGCGTTTGGCATGGTTGTACAATGCTGGTCAGCGTCGTGTACGTCGTGCTCCTCAGGTATCGTATGACGGCCCAGGTACAGCAGCCGATGGTCTGCGTACTTCGGACAACTTCGATATGTACAATGGTGCGCCTGACCGTTATGACTGGAAATTGGTTGGCAAGCAAGAGATGTACATCCCTTACAACTCTTATCAGCTGAACTCCAAGAAGATCAAGTATGATGACATTATCCGTCCTGGTCACCTGAACCCTGAACACACACGTTATGAATTGCACCGTGTGTGGAAAGTGGAAGCGACCATTAAGGAAGGTCAGCGTCATATCTATGCGAAGCGTACTTTCTACATTGATGAAGACAGCTGGTCAGCGTCTGTGATTGATCATTACGATGGTCGTGGTGAGTTGTGGCGTGTGGCTGAAGCTCATGCAATGCAATTCTACGATGCTGTGATTCCTTGGTATTCTGTTGAGACCTTGTATGACCTATTGGCAGGTCGTTATTTGGTACTTGGCTTGGATAACGAAGAAGAGAAGTCTTACGAGTTTAACTTCGAACGTTCAGAGAAAGACTATACGCCTGCTGCGTTGCGTCGTTCTGGTCGTCGTTAACCGATTGCTTCGATTCAAAAAAACGCCCGAAAGGGCGTTTTTTTATGCCTGTAATTTGTTGGATTCTTTTCTGCCACACCGCGCACTATGTTCAGTTTGAACGCTGGCGTAATGTTACACATACATAAGAATAAACGATGATGATCGAACACTCTTCTATAAAAAGCGTGATGATAAGGATGATAGTTTTGTATTTTGCTATCACTCTTTAGTATGATGCGTGGACATTAGAATAATAATTCTAATTTTGATGAGTAAGACGGAAACCGTAACCAATGATGGATGCGACGCTAAATCGATCAGATTCCAATACCTTTAAGCTACAGTCTTCCCGGCGATTAATTCCGGCAAAGGGCAGTATTTCAGTTCGCCCTAAAGTTAAACATGCGGTGGAGCATGGTTTGGAGCGTTCCCGGTTGTTATTTGCTTGTGCGCCTAAAGGCTATGGTAAGACCTTGGCTGTGAGCGCATATGCCCGTTCAGTGGTGGCCAGTGGTGGCATGGCGGAATGGGTGGAGCTATCGCGGGGTGGTGAACGCGTCGAAGATTTTCTGTGTTATTTACTGGATGCCATCAAAAGCCTGTTGGAGTTATCCGAGCCGAGCGATGACGCGATTCAGCGGGAAATCAAGTTTGGTTGGCGAGATGCATTGGAAGTTTTTCTTCTGGGCATAAACCGGTATGCCATCACGGAACAGGATAAAGCCAATGACAAAGTACGTTTGTTGGTGATTAACGGCTGGGATGGAGTTAACACCAGTGCTGATCAGCGATACATTTTAGAGACTTTAATTCGTTTCACTCCTGCCGATCTTAAAATTCTGGTGGTATCTTCCAAGTTGGATGATGACTTGGTAAATAGCCCTGTCATGATTAATATCCAGCCGCAAGTCATGCACTACATGGATTTCTCCATGGGCTACAGTGATGTAATGGCGCGTCTACAACAGTTGCACGTGCCGGATGCGGAAGATCGTGCTAACTACATCATGCAGAAGACTCTGGGTTGGCCGTTGGCTGTGGAAGTCATGGTGAAGGAAATGTCAGCCTTTGACAGCAGCGCGGGGTCAGAAGAACCCATATTATTATCGCGTTTGAGTTCGTTTTTGGCGGAGCAGTTCAATCTACCAGAGTTGCATCAAACCACGCATGTCTTAGCTGTCTTATCTCTGGTTGAGCGGATATCAGAGCAGTTTTGTAACGATGTATTTGGCAGCGAAGGGGCGTTGTGCTTTAACGTGATTAAAGAGCAGCTAATTCTTCAATCACCGCCAGAAGGGGCGAGCACCAATTATTATTTGTTCAATCCGGTGCACCGCAGTTGGTTACAGGAAACGCATTTAAAAGCCTTATCGAAAGAACGCTTGGAACCCTGGATTGTGAAATCGGCCGAATGGTTTGTGCAGCACCAGGCGTTTTCCGAAGCCATAAATTTGTGTACTTATTTAGGCAAGCCGGATGTCATTTTATCGGTTGCAGAAAAGTCTTCGGACTTCTTATTACAACAGCATGGCTTTCATCAACTCAGAAAGCTTGAAGGCTTGTTGTCTTCGGAAGTCATCAGTTCCAGCCCGAAACTTTGCACCTCCATGGCATGGGCGTGGGCCTACTCAATGGATTTTAATCGAGCCTTAAGTTGGGTCGATAGCATTTCGGAAGAGAATGCCGAAAAGCATGGTTTAAAGCCGCTTGTGTTGCTGATTCGTGCTTGGTGTGCCCGTTATCTTGGGGAATACGACAAAGCAATGACGTTGCTTGAAGACTATCGTTCGGGTGAAAAATCCGGTGAGTTGAGCGAGGCCATGTCATTGATATTATCGGCGCGGATTTCACTGGCGACCGGGGATATGTCATTGGGTGAGCAGCAGATCAATGATTCTTTGCGGAAGGCACGGAATTGGTCGGACGGACGTCTTGAATCTGCAGTGCTGATTGATCTTTGTCGTTACCATCAGCAGCGCGGAGATTGGCATTCGGCGTTGGCTTCTATAGATAAAGGTATTTCCCTATTGCATCAGCAGACCTTGGGGACTCAATCGCCTTTTTATGGGCGTATGATGATGCTAAAAGCCTACATTCTCTGGGTACAAGGCGATTGGCTAAATGCGGAAGAGGTGTGTGATCGGGGCGTTAAAACAGCGATTCATAATGAAGATCCGATGATCTTGCTTGGCTTTTCCGTGAAGGCGCTATTGCTTCGAGGCAAACGTTCCTATCGCAAAGCTCATCGTGGTATTTTTGAACTTGAGCGTTTGATGCATTGTTGGAATGTACCGGACGACTTTTATTTACCGCTAGTCAGTTTGGTAAAGGCTTACCTGAAATTAGATGAAGGGCAAACAGCCATTGCCCAGTCGATATATGATGATCTGAAAGCCCGCGATTTCTGGCATCCTGCATTATTAGAGTGGTTGCCACATGTGCGCTATTACCTGGATCTTCTGGGTATCCGCTTGCAATGTGCCAGAGAACAATGGACCACGGCATTGGCAGAGTGTGAACAGTTACAACGCAAATTGTCGATTGAATCCCGCTCGGTGATGTACATTCCGGTCATGGTGTTACAAGCCACCTGCTATGAAGCCTTGGGTGATGGTAAACAAGCAACCAAAGTTCTCAAGCGGGCGTTGCAGGAGTCCATGAGTTGTAACTACATTGCGCCGTTTATGGAGCTAGGCGGCCAAGTTGCGCCTATGCTGTCGAAGCTGAATGAGCGTGGAGATCTGGGTGAATTTATCTATCACTTGCAACATTTGGAAGGCCTGAGAGAGCACCTGAGTATTGGCAATGACGTTTGTGTGCCTTTGAGCGATCGTGAGCAGGGCGTACTGGCGTTGATCGCGGAAGGTCACTCGAATCAGGCTGTGGCCGATAAGCTCTTTATTTCACTGAATACGGTGAAAACACATGCTCGCAAGATCAATAACAAACTGGGTGTGAAAAATAGAACGCAGGCTATTGCGAAAGCGCGAGAGTTAGGCTTGCTTTAATAAAGACGCTAGACGCTAGACGCTAGATGCTGAAAGTGAAAAGGGGCTGTTGGATGCCCCTTTTCTTATTGGTTTTACTTAATTGTTTTGTGCAATGGTCTTTTTATGCTGTTCTATCAACTCAACGAATGTTGAGTGCAGTTTAGTCATGGCTTCCTGAACCTGTGGGTAGTCATGATTGTCTTTCAGATTTTCTATTTGAAACAGAATGCTTTGTTGTTTGGCTAATGGCAGATGAACAAAGAGTTCTGGTGAGATGTGCGCCAATTCCCAACCATAGACTTCCAGTTCTTCCCGATCAAAGAAGCTCACCAGTGCCAGGTACTTAAAGGCAGACGATAACAGTGATGCCGCCCCGTTTTTATGTTCTTTTAACTCTGCCAGTCGAGCCGGTGTCTGTGTTTCTACTTCGGGAAGGTTCAGCCAGTACTCCACCGTTAGAGTAAAGAAAATCGCTTGTTGTCTCAGTGAATAGGTCACTATGCCCAGAGCTTCAGCGCCATAGGGTTGTTTTTTGGCCTTGAAGTCAAAGTAAGTGCGCATCATTTCTTTTAATACGATGGAAACTCTGACGGCTTCTTCTCGACGTTCTTCAACCGGCTGTTTGATGTCGAGCTGATATCGAAAGTTATCTTCTGAAATAAAGCGGTCGTAAACCGCGCCTGTGTATTCACCACGACGCTTGGGTAACAGATCGGGTTCTGACTTCTGAATGGTGATCAGACTGTCCAGCGCTAACTCATAATCGTCGGCGCGCCAGTTACTTTTGATGTCCGGGAAAGGCTGCCCCAGATATTTCAATTGCTTGGCTGCACCGAGCGGGCTAAGTAACAGGGTAATAAGAAGAACAAAGACGTGGAATATTGCTGAGGCTTTCATGGTTATTATCTTTTTAAGCTGAATCAATCCACCACGGATGATGACACAGCCTGTCAGTAGCTGGGAAGGGGCCAGTTCAAATTTCTTGAGATTGGCCTAACAAACCCAGCTTGTAGGAACACCTTTAACAGTCGGGAACCTTCAGCGTTGAAATATCCGGATACTGGACTTTTTTGTCGTCCCAGCGGGCCAGCTTGTTGTAGCCAATCATATTTCTAAGCTCTTCGATGTAGGCGTGACCTCGTTCGGAATAGTTTTCCAAACCACCTACTAAGGCGCTACCGGATATCGTTTGCTGTTGTTCTCGATAACTACGACGTATGTTTCTGACTTTTTTGTAGGAACGGTTACGGTTGATGTTCAGCATGTACTGGCCAACAGATTCTGATGGGCTCTTAAATACTTTAACTTCATAGGTAGCACCTTCGGGACGAAGCTGCGGAATTAACCCACAACCCGGACTGAAGCACCATTGACCAAACAGATTATTGGCTTCCAAGGCAAAACGCGAGGTTCCCCAGGCGGATTCGTTAGCCGCTTGTGCCAAAGCCATAGAGGCCGGGATGATATCGAGTGCAGTTAACAGACGCTTAAAAAACTGCTCATCCAATTGCTTATGAGGCACGCGGTGCAGTTTGGCGAGACGGGTTAGCCACTCGGTTTCTGTTTTAGAGAAGACCAGCTCTACTTGCGGTACATCTGCCCCGGTTTGAGGTTTGAGGTCATCACTGGCGTCATTGAGTTTGGCCTGCAGTGCCTTTACTGTTTTACGGGTTTCCCGGATGATCTGGTTTTGTTCTCGTACGAGCTTCAATGTATAGCCGAAGAACAGACGCTTTTTGGTTTTTACATCCTGAATGCAAGCGAATGAGGGCAGAGCTTGGTTGTCAAGACTGCTGTACAAACGAGATAGGTCATTGAGTTCAATGGCCGGTGTGTCTTTTTCTTTCGGTTCGGGTTCCGGGCACAGGCAGCAACTTGTCAGTACAAGGCTGGTCACGCAAATAAAGGCGAGTTTGACTGTTGAGGATGGCTTTAATGCGCTGAACAAACCGGAAACTCCTAAACTTATAGTGTATTTAGTTCGATGTGTGATTGATCGTTACTGATCTCAAACCGTGTGATGTTAATCGTGTTGGCGTGATTTTAGCGTTTCACCTCAAACACGCGTGTTACATCAGGCGCGACATTCTAACATTGTTTGCTTGGAGGAATTCAATAATTAACAAGCGGAACACAACTGGTCTGTGTAAGGTAGGCAGGATGAATCAGTGGTTTGGAAATGCACCGGATTCAATGTTTGGCCAAATGTTGAAACAGGTAGCGTCACGGATGATGACAATGCGGTTGATGTATGTTCGGTTAACTGGGCGATTGTTGGCAGTGGCGTGCTTGATGGCAATGTCTACCCTACAAGGGTGTATGCGTGCTCCTGAAGAGCGAGCCATGGTAGACGACTACCTTTGGCGATTAGCTAATGTGCTTGAACAGGAGCAACCTGACTTGTCTTCCAGGGTATTTTCTTATCCAGAAAAACGGGGAATGACTCTCTCAGTTTCAACTCATGGCATTGATTTGTTGGACTTTTTATCGATGACCGGTTGCCAGCTTCAAATAACCGCAGCTCAGAAAAACAGTGGATTGGGCCGGGTGATGATGGCCAGCCAGCAGCTTTTATATCAGTGGCAGTTCTTGCAAGACAGCGAATCCTGTCTGCCTCATTTAGCGCGAACCGACCCGGAACTTTATCGGCAATTGCAAGCGGTAGTCGAGGTTAAACGTCAGGAGTTAGCACGATATGCCTGGTTAGCACTTTGGGCCGGGCCTGAGATGAGAACCTACTTTGGCGCTACACAACAATGGCTTTCGGAACAACAACAGATATTGTTACCGGAAGAGGATTTACAACTCCTGTTGAAGATAGCAGGGTTTACCCGAAGCATGCAGAGATTGGCAATGGCTTCGGAGATCCAAAATAATGCGCAATCGGTAGGCGCGGATATGTCAGTCGAGCGCTACCGTGAACCCTTGGAACAGGTCCTTTATCGTTTGTCTCAAAGCAATCGGGGCGGGGAGGTATTGACGACAGTGTCAGAGCTCACCCGATTATTAAACCAAGGCACAACGATGTTGGCGGAGGGGCGAGCGAAACCTGTCTGCCCGCAGGGGCGTGTGACTGCACAAGCAAAGATTTTGCATACGGTGTTTCTGAAGTTTTATATTGGTCAGGTTCAACCGTATTTGGCCTTTGTTCATAAGGCGGCTGAAGGCTGGTTTGAACAAATTGCAGCCTTGCGTGGGGCGTTTGATATTGCAGAGCCTGCAGCGTTTCATGTGTTTGGGCAGATCATTGATAACACCCGAAACGATGGGCTGTGGCAGCAATACAAAGTGGCAGTTCAGGCACACACCCGGGCATGGCAAGCAATTTTGGGTGATTGTGGGTTGATGCCCGGGCAGTAATCGGGTGTGATTTTACGGTAAGTGAGAAGTTTTGTGCGGCCCGTTGTTGTTAAACCCTAAGTGGTGAAAAACAACGAACTGTGCTTAGAAAAAGGAAAAGAGATGTCTTCCTTAGTCATGTTATTTGCAGTGTTTGTGATGTTTGTTTTGGTCGCGGCCATCGCGTTTTTGTTTTGGCGTTATACCTTGATTCAGGATCGGCTTCATGCGTTGGAAACCAGTTTGGTGAAGGACGCACCAGTGGAGTATCTGCCCCACTTGAAACTGGTCATTCATAAACCCCATAAAGTGGCTCAGCGTGAATCCCGATTAGCCAAGGCAATGGGGGCGGTGTCACCTGAATACATCAAGTATCGGGTTTATAAACAAGTGGCGGAAGAGCTGGAGTTAGCGTTGAATGAACGCGAGATTGATGTCTCCATCGAGCTGGTGGGTATGAAAGGCAGTACTCGAAGTGCTAAGGCCGGAGCCACCGAACCAGCCGCTAAGCCAGGGGCCTAGAGGCGTGTTCTGAAGTCGGAGGGGTTATGGAGTTTATTATTTTACTCGTTGGAGCCCTGTCGGTGATAGGGGCGGTGCTGATGTGTTGGCGTACCTGGCGTCTTTCTCAGGCGTTAGACCAAACGCTTTCCCGAATAGAGGTGGCCCAACAGCAGCAAGCGGTCCGTTTGCAGCAGGCGTTGTCTTCCAACCAGAAGGCGGCATCCTCTAATGCTTCATCACGTGGAGAAAATGTTTCTCTGGATGCCTCACTTGAGAAGGTGCATCGGATGATTTCTGATACGTCTTTTGATTTGATTGAGTCGGTAGCACCGGTTGAGAAGTCCACTCAGGTGTTGAGAAAAGTACACAATGCTACTGCTCGTGAAGTCTATGGCTCGTTGCGAAAAATCAATCGATGGGTGGGGAAACCGGATAAGTCCTGACGATGGGCGATCGATCTGAACGCTCTTCGTCATTTGTGCAGCGCCCGCTGAATCGTTAATCTTCCCGTTTTTGTTGGAGGCTGCATCCGAACCAACGTTTGCAGGCTTTGTGCAAACTGCTGATTTCCTGAAAATCCAATTTCGAAACCAGTTCGTTGGTGGATAGCCCTTGGGCGATGTAGCTCTCCGCCAGCGACTTTCTTAATTGATCCGACAATCCCGTAAAGCTGGTGCCTTCCGCTTGCAGTTTTCGTTGCAGGGTTCGGCTGCTTAATCCAAGTTGTTCCGCCACTGTTTCTTTGGACAGGTTCTGAAATTGCCCCAACACATTTAGTTTGTTAACGATTTGGGTGCTTAAATCGGCTCTCCCCAGTTCGGCCAGTTTTTTATCGGCCAGTTGTTTGTGCATTTCCAGTAAGTCGGGGTCGGCTCCTATCATGGGGGAGCTCAACCAACGACGATCAAACATCAGTCGGGTAACTGGGGCGTTGTACTCGATCGGGCTTTGGAAGAAGGCCTGGAACTCTTCAGCATCCAAGTGTGGATCATGAGGCACTAAAACGTGTGACGGAGCGAACTGATCATCCACCGACCAACGTACAAGCGACACCAGAATCGTTAGTACAGCATCAACCTGATGGTAACTGAACGCCAGTCTTGCTGCCTTGGGGTGATATTCAATAATGGCGTGTTCAGAGGTCAGATCCAGTGAGATTTCACCACCGTCACTGATCAGAGGTTGATAGGCTAAGGCGGTACGTATGGCTTCTTCTACATTTGGGCTGTTGGCCCACAGATGATGAATCAAATGAAACCAGTTAGGTCGAAATTGACGGCCCATATGGTATCCAAACATGGCGTCTTTGGTTAGCTCAATAGCCGCGTTCCAGATCTTGACGGTGGCATCCAGCGGTACTCGCTCTGTGACCCAATCGGACGGACGTTCTTCGCCTTTATGTGTTTCGTTGTTTGTATGATTTGACTCACCAGCTTTTGATAGGACCACGCCTGCATGTGCCAGTACGTGTTGCTGGTCAATGCCCTTGGATTGTGCGGTGGCTAAGATGCCTTTTAACCAAAAACCGGAGACGGTTTGTTCAAACATGAATTTACCTATTCGATGATTGGGCGCATTTCCAGTCAACCTAAGGTTGATTTACGCCTAGAGGGCCGTTTTATTTATTTTTGGCTCGTCAGGACATATTAAGTTTACCGTGGGGCCAGTGTCTAGTCTTGTCCGCTGAAGTAAAGTAGATACCTATAATAATGATAAAGACAGTGTGCGAGAGAGGCTGTTTAACGGCATTAGCACAAGATTAGGAGAGGTTAAGATGTTTGCAAATAAAAGTGCGGATCAGTGGTTTGAAGAATACGGTGAGAGTCATCAAAACAAGATCAATAAGCTGATTCATTGGGTGATGGTTCCGGCCATTTTCTTTACTGTGGTCGGCTTATTATGGGACGCACCGCGCATGAACTGGATGGGCGATTCCGTCTGGATGAACTGGGCGACCGTGGCCATGGTGCCCGCCATGATTTTCTATTTCAGAATGTCGGTATCTATCATGTTAGGTATGGCGCTGTTTACTGCAGGGTGTTTCTATTTGGCGTTTTGGCTATCAACATCGGTGGCTATGCCTTTGTGGCAAATCAGCCTGATCATCTTTGTAGTAGCCTGGATCTTTCAATTTGTGGGACACAAGATTGAAGGTAAGAAGCCATCCTTCTTTAAAGACTTACAATTTCTATTGGTTGGTCCGGCCTGGTTGATGGGGTTCATTTATCGTAGCTTGGGAATCAAATACTAAGGTTCCTTTATAACAATCGAATACAACAGCGATAAACAGAACCATGACACACAATAATAACGGGGATGGAGCGCGCCTGTCTGCATCGAATGCTCGTGCAGACGGTGGGCATTGGGTGATTGCAGGTGCCGGGGCGATTGGATTGTGGATCGGTGCGCACTTGGTGGCCAGCGGTCAACGGGTCACCTTTTTGGCTCGGCCAAGAATCATAGCTAAGGTTCAGCAATACGGTATCGAGTTGACCAGTTGGAACGGTAAGCAGATCTCAGTTGCCGCAGACGACATGGTCATGACAGAGGATGAGTCGTGTTTGGCGGATGCCGACGTCATTGTCATCGCGGTCAAGAGTAAAGATACCTTTGCTATTGCTGAACAGATCTCCCGGCATATCCAACCGAACACCCGGGTAATCAGCGCTCAAAACGGCATCAATAATGCCTCTGCGTTGCGTAATATTCTGGTGGATACTCCGGTGGCCTCCATGATGGTGCCTTACAATGTCTTACCGATGGAAAACGGTCGTTACCATTGCGGAACACAGGGGCATCTGGTCATTGATCAAGCGTTTTCGGATTTAGCCAGGATCATACGTGAAGCCGATCTGGACATTGATACTGCCAAGGAAATGCATGAGATTTTATGGGGCAAGCTGCTACTGAACTTGAATAACCCACTTAATGCAATGTCCGGTATGCCGCTGGTGGAAGAGCTTAGTGATCGGGTGTGGCGTAAAAAACTGGCTGAATGCATGGAAGAGACTCTGGATATTCTGGATGAACTGGGAATTCGGCCACAGGTACAGGCCGCCGTTCCGGCGCGTTGGTTACCCTCGATCCTTAAATTGCCCACCTTCCTGTTTAAGATGTTAGCGAAGAACATGTTACAAATGGACCCATTGGCCCGCTCGTCCATGCAGGAGGATTTACTGTTGGGGCGCCCGACAGAAATTGATTACATCAATGGTGAAGTGGTGCGTTATGCCCGTAGTCTGGGGATGGATGCGCCTGTGAATGAACAAGTCATTGCAGAAATTAAACGACTCGAACAAACCTCGATTTCTTAATCGAAAGGAACATCCGATTTACCTGAAGCCTTTCGGCATTGTGGCGATACTCTTAAGAATTATCTCTTCGGAGTATCGCTTTTTTTTATGAGTGGCGGGTTGTGTGTGCCTAACGGGGACGGGAGAACCAGGCTTTCATCACATGGGTGATTTTACGAAGTTCTTCCGGTGAGATAACGTATGGTGGCATGGTGTAGATATAGCGCTCAAACGGACGCAACCAAACGCCTTGTTCCGCTGCAAACTGCTGGATACCCTGATGGTGTTTGGCGTCCTTCACTTCAATCGCGCCTGTGGCTCCTAG
>JBFHTA010000094.1:0-13086 GCA_041590855.1 Pseudomonadales bacterium | reverse complement strand
CTGTTGCAATCCAGTTTGGTTGATCCATCCGATAAGGCCTTTTGTTGGCAAACCGAGCCGTCCGGCTGGGGATAAACTAACTGCTCAGTGGAATAGACGACCGGAATACTGTACACCCGCTTGGGGTTTCTGGAATATCCATAATTGCGTCTCAACCAGGAACGTACCCGACGAATCAAAGGGTCGTTGTAAGTTTTGTTTAAATCAGCAATTTCAATTTTGGTCGGATCGGTCTGACCACCCGCAGCACCGGTACAGATTACCGGGATTTTATGACGTTTACAGTGATTGACTAACGCCGCTTTCGATTTGAGGCTATCAATGGCATCGACCACACAGTCCATATCCTGTGTAATTAGCTCTGCTACGTTCTTCTGATCCACAAAGTTCATCACAGTGATGACATTACACTCCGGATTAATATCGCGAATACGATCGGCCATCACCTCCACTTTTAGCTTACCCACCGTGGAAGTCGACGAATGAACCTGACGATTCACATTGGTAACGCAAATATCGTCCATATCGATCAGGGTGATGTTACCAACGCCGGAACGGGCCAGAGCTTCCGCTGCCCAGCTTCCCACACCGCCAATACCCACAACACACGCATGGGCCGACTGAAAAACGGAAAGCTCATCTGCGCCATACAACCGCGCCACACCACCAAATCGATCTTGGTAATTCACTGCCTTTACTACCTCATTTTCTGTCTACACTTAACATTCATCAGGAGCAGACAATCACTATTGAAAGGGTCTTGGCTGACAACAACCAAAGCGTCTGACAAAGCAACACGTTTTGACGCACACTCTGTCTTTGAGTGCGGCGATTATACGCCGGATCGGTTCAATACTTAAGAAACAGGTACGCACTCTTGTCAATTCAGGGAAAGCAACAGCACTGGTAACCATGTGCTTGCAAGAGCTACTAAGACAAAGGTACATAACACTATGTCGCTGGTCGCAAAAATAGGGTCAGTCCTTGCTGCCGCTTTTACTACATTTCTCGTCATTCAATACTATAACCATCACTATCTGGTTTCAGAACGACTGGCTGAGCTGGAGAAAGACTTTATACAACGCGAGCTTGTTCACAACCAACATCTGTTGCAAAGTCACGAACAGCAACTTAAAGCGATACTGCTGGATTGGGCTATCTGGGATGACAGCTTTGAGTTTTTGAATGAGTACAACGAAAGCTTTGTTCTTAACAACCAAGATATAGAGTCGCTCGTCAATATCAATGTCGACAGCATGATCTGGATAAACCGTCAAAACCTACTGCATTACGGCATCTTTCTCGATCAAAACCGTACCGCTTCAGATAGCTTACTGAGTGAATTTTTGGTTCAACATGGCGATATCCTGTCCTTCTCAGATACCCGGTCAGAAAACACCCAGCGCTCTTTATCCAGTGGTTTATTGGTGTATAACGGGGATATCTACATTATGGCGAAAACAGAAGTCCTCAAAAGCTCTGGGAACGGCCCTTCACCCGGTTGGTTGATTATGGCCCGTCGACTTCCGGAAACCCTGTTTGCCCGTCAACAGACCCAACTGGATACTCTCTCCCATTTAAAACCCGCAGAGTTTTATACCAGCGACTTACTATCAGAAGTTCAACAAGACAAGGAGCTGACTTATCATTTTGGCGAGGACAGAGTTAACGTCTACCTGCCTCTCACGGATATTTATGGTAAACCCAGTATCGTGTTGTCCAGTGATATGCCCAGAACCATCATGCAGCAACGTCAGAAGGATTTCACAACACTGTTTACCATCGAAATCGGCGTCAGTTTTTTTGTGGCACTCATTGCCTTTTATTATCTGCGCCGGAATATCTCATCCCCTATTTCCAAATTAATTCGTGAGATAGAACAAGCGCCATCACTGGATCGGGTTCGGATATCGGAATCGCCCAATCAAAGCGAAGAAGTCAGAACCTTAATCGCCATACTGAAAGACGCCATATCCCAATTAAACTTTAATCTGGTGCAAGAAAAAGCCAATCAGGCTCGGGTGGAGCAACAAAATCGCATTCTGTTTGATTTGGCGAATGATAAGGATCTGACCGAAGGACACTTACACCAATCCTTCTACAAGATTCTTTCTACGCTGATCAATCAAACCCAGTTTCAACGGGCCAGTATTTGGATTATGGATAAAAATCTCGACAGCTCGGAATGTTACGCTTGCTATAGCCTGCAAGGAGATAACATAGAAACCGGCAGTAGAATTGGCCATAACCAACTGACCAAAAGTATTCTTCAGAAACTCACCCGTCAACGCAGCTTTGTAACCAAACTCAATACACAAACCACCGAAGCCATTCTTGACACTAAGGTATATGAGCAAGCGGTGATTTGCCCAATCATGCTGAGCAATGAGATTGCCGGTGCTTTGATCACCGAATTTACTGAAGAACAAGAAGCAAAAGTCCAGGCATCCCAGTTGTTTCTGGCGTCACTCTCTGAGCTCTGTAGCAATAGCCTCTACGCTCACGAACGCAGACAATTGCACGATCAACTCAATCATATGGCCCATCATGACCCGTTGACCAAACTGCCTAATCGCAGTTTATTTGAAGAAATTGCCATCAAGAGCATGGCCAGGGCCAAACGCGAGCACAAGGGCTTTGGCATCCTCTTTGTGGATCTGGATAAATTCAAACCGGTCAATGACCAATACGGTCACGCGGTCGGCGACGAACTCTTGGTAGGCATTGCCGAACGCCTGAAACAACGCCTGAGAGCAACCGACACCATAGCGCGCATCGGTGGCGATGAATTCTTGATACTGCTGGAAAGCACCGGCGACATCAGTGATGCCCGAATCATCGCCACTCAAATTATAGAGTCCATTTCCATCCCCTTTGAAATTCAGGATCATCATGTGCGGGTAGGTTGCAGTATTGGCATTGCTATATATCCGCACCATGGCACCTCACTGGAACAGCTCATCTCCGCCAGCGATCATGCCATGTATGAAGTGAAAGACGCCGCAAGAGGAGGAATTGCGGTAGCGAAAGAAGTCATTAAAGCCTCCTGACCGCTAAATCAAACGGAATAACTTACTTATCTTTCCAAGCAACCTACGCCCTCACCTATCGAGCGTGATTAGTGTGTCTCTGCCCCCTCGGTTTCTGATAAAATACAGCCTCAATCTTAGATGACCTATCACTATGCGACTCGATAAATACCTGTGCCACAACGCACGCCTGACACGTAACGAAGCCAAACGCGCCATCAAAAAGAAATTAGTGACCGTAGACGGTGCATTAGAAACCAACGCTGCACGGCATGTCTCCCTGGAGCAAGTCATTGCCATCGACGGGACTGAGATTGATCACCTGGGGCTACAATATTTCATGCTTAATAAACCGGCCGGGTTTGTTTCTGCCACCGAAGACAATCTCTACCCGACCATTCTTGAGCTGATTGAGTTACCTGCCAAAGGGCTTCATCCGGTGGGTCGTCTTGATCTCGACACTACAGGACTGATCTTCCTGACTAACGACGGGAAATGGGCACACAACGTGACTAGCCCTAACCACGATTGCCAGAAAACCTATCATGTCGAACTCGACAAAGAGATTTCTGATAAAGACGTTGAAACTCTGGAAAGCGGCATTTATTTCAAGAGTGAAGACAGACGCACCAAGCCAGCTCAGGTCAAAGTCATTACCCCCACTGAAATAGAATTGACCATCTCGGAAGGTATGTACCATCAGGTTAAGCGTATGATTGCTGCGGTGGATAACGAAGTGCTGGAGCTCCATCGCATCCGAATCGGAGACATCACCCTGGATGACCAGCTTGAGCCCGGTGAATACCGCCCACTGACCAACGAAGAAATTGAGAGCATCCGCTAGTGAATCAGATCTACCAAGCATTTTTAAACATCATTAAAGACACGACCGGCCCTGTTCTTTGGGTAGTGGATGAACACGCTGTGCCATTAAACCCGGCTCAGCTAGAAGAACCTTCCCGTATTACCTTCCTGACCAACCGCATTGATCAATTCAACGCTCTGACCCAACAAGGCATGACCTGTCAGTACAGTGATTTTGATTTTGATGCACTGCCTGACAATGGGTTTGATCTGCTTTTGTACCGGGTGTCCAAAGAGAAAGCGATTGTTCACCATGTGATTAACCAGTCTGCACAGGTGCTCTCCGGCTCAGGTACGCTGGTTTTGGCCGGCGGAAAGAACGAAGGCATCAAAACCTATGTAGACAAAGCTGCAAAATACCTGAATACCGAAAAACAGCTGGAAAAGATTTCAAAAGACGATTGGATTGCTGAACTCTCCAATCAATATCAAGCTGCTCCAGCCTTAGACGACAAGAACTACCAACAATTAAATTCAATTGCCGAGGTTAACGGCCTGACGTTAATCAGCAAGCCCGGCGTGTTTGGTTGGAACAAAGTCGATCTCGGCAGTGCTTTTCTTCTGGAACAAATGCCCGAGTTCATGAAACGCCTGAATCTTTCAAAAGATCAGGCAACCCAAAGTGTCATTGATTTAGGCTGTGGCTACGGCTTTTTACTCTCCAGTATGGCAGCATTTGGTTTCCAGACATTAGTCGGCACCGACAACAATGCAGCGGCCATTACGGCAGCAAAGGCCACGCTTGCAGCCAACGAATTGGAAGGCGAGATCATCGCTGCGGACTGTGCCGAAGGCATTGATCAGAAATTTGATGTTGTCGTTTGCAACCCGCCGTTTCATCAAGGCTTCTCAGTAGAAGGTGAGTTAACGGATCGCTTTCTGGCATCTGCAAGACGATTACTGACCTCCGGAGGGGCTGCCATCTTTGTGGTCAACGCCTTTATTCCGATAGAAAGCAAAGCCAAACAGTACTTTAAGAAAGTGGACGAGCTGGCTAACAATAAAAAATTTAAAGTGATTCGTCTTGCTGGCAAAAAGCCTTATCAAGCCGAGCCATCCTATTAATGAACACCGGCTTAATTAATTAACATCGGCTCCTTAACACCAGCACGATCTGATACGGTGGGCTTGCAACTAAGCCCACCATCAACAAGTAGGTTAATTACAGCTCTTCTGTAAATAGTTCTAATTGGCTTAAGGCTTCGGAATCTTTCAAATCTTTGAGCCCAACACCCAGCCCCAATAAACGAACCGGTTTATCCCTTCGGTGATACGCCACATTTAAGAGTTCCAGATAGTCCTGTTCAGACCCAGCTGCACGAGCCAGTTGATCAAGCCGCGTTTCAAAGGTTGTTTGCACAAAGTCGTTAAACTTCACTTTTACAATGTATTTATTCACCAGATAATCGTCGTCAAAACGCTTCTGAAGGCGTTTATTGAGCGAAGCCAGTAATTCAGGAACGGCCGCCTTGACCTGATCAAAACTCTGTAAATCCTGATCATAGGTATGCTCAACACTCAACGTCTTGCGACGACGCTCGTTTTTCACCGGACGATCATCCTGGCCCCGCGCCAAATGGTATAAGCGTTGCCCGAAACGTCCAAAGTGTTCAACTAATTCGATCTGTGAAAAGGCTCTTAACTGACCACAGGTTTCTATACCTAGCTGCGTCATTCTGGCCTGCATGACCTTACCCACGCCATGCACTCGCGCTACTGGTAGCTCAGCAACAAAAGAATCCACGTTTGCCGGAGGAATCACACATAAGCCATTCGGTTTATTCCAGTCACTGGCCACCTTTGCCAGAAACTTGTTAGGAGCAACACCGGCTGAGACTGTGATCCGAACCTGACGTTCAACCCGTTGCCGGATTTCTTCCGCTATGCGCGTTGCACTGCCCTGATGAAGCTCGGATTGAGAAACATCCAGATACGCCTCATCCAACGACAGCGGTTCAATCAGGTCTGTGTAATCCGAAAAGATACGATGGATTTGCTCTGAAGCATCCCGATAGGCGTCCATCCGGGGTTTAATAAAGACCAAATTCGGACAGAGTTTCAACGCCTGAGCGGACGACATAGCAGAGCGTACACCAAACTTTCTGGCTTCATAACTGGCCGTCGCAACCACACCCCGGCCATTTGGATTACCTCCTACCACTATCGGTAAGTTGGCTAACTGTGGATTATCCCTGACTTCAACGGCAGCGAAGAAGCAGTCGCAATCCACATGGATGATCTTTCTAAGGGAAGGCTCAGTCATTTCCGGAACTCTACAACATCAACGCAGTCTATTAACACAGCCAAGACAAACTGTATATAAATACAGCCTTGTTATTATTTTAGTTTCATGTGACTGTGCTCGTCTACTCCAAGGTTCCCTTCTATTGAAGACCCGTTTATCGGATACTGTTCATAACCTTAATCGACCGCCTGTGCACAAGGATGATAAACCCCCTATGAAAATGCTCCAACGCTCCAGTTTAACGCTTTTAAGTTTTCTATTGATTGCCTGCTCCGGAGGCAATGAACAACAAGCTCCAGCCAATGCACCCTTGCCTAAAGTCAGTACTTTGGCCGTCAGCTTCCAGGAAGTTCGCCCAACTAAAGAATTTGTGGGAAAAACGGAAGCCAAAGAAGACGTTAATATTCAGGCCCGCGTTGGGGGTTATCTGATCAAGCAACACGTACCAGATGGTGCAAAAGTGAAGACCGGCGATTTACTGTTTGAAATCGATCAGGATACCTATGCCGCCGAGGTTGCCAAAGCCGAAGCGAAAGTGGCACAAGATAAGGCCGCACTTAACGAAGCCACCCGAAACTACAACCGGGGTAAAGAGTTGATCGTGAAAGGGGCGATCAGTGAATCCCAAATGGATCAGCTAACCAGTAAGAAATTACAGGCCGAAGCCGCAATCAAAGTCTCTGAAGCTGCACTGAAAACCGCCAAACTGAACCTTAGTTATACACAGATTAAGGCACCAACCAATGGCACACTGAGTCAGGCCCAAGTCAGTATCGGAGATCTCATCACCTCTTCAACTACCCTGGCAACATTAGTACAAAGTGACCCTATGTATGTGAGCTTCCAGGTTAGTGAACGCGAACTTATCAAGCACAGAGAAGAGCGTCAGAAAGAAAAAGCGGAAGGGTTAGAAGTTACCGAGCCAGTGGCAAAACTGAAATTAACAACGGGCTCTATGTATCAACACACAGGGAAATTCAATTTTCTGGATAACCGAATAGACCAAAGCACAGGCACCATTAAAGTCCGTGCCGTATTCCCGAATCCGGATGGCTTTCTTATCCCGGGTCAACACGTAACCCTAGTGATTGAAAAAGGAAGCGCAACCAAGCGTTTGGTGATTCCGCAAAAAGCAGTACAGGAAGATCAGTCAGGTAAGTTCGTCCTAGTATTAGGTCAGGATCAAGTGATTCAGAAACGTCCTATCGAAGCAGGACAAAACCAAGGCACTATGTTGACAGTCATGACAGGCCTGAAAGAAGGCGAACAGGTCATCGTAGATGGCCTTCAGAAAGTACGTGTGGGTGGCAAAGCTGAAAGCCTGCCTGCGCAACTGCCTGAAGCCAACTGATCCGAGGACCTTCTATGTTCAGCCAATTCTTTATCAGTCGGCCCAAGTTTGCCTTCGTCATTTCCATTGTGATTTCGCTGACGGGCTTAATCGCCATGAATCTGTTACCCATTGCAGAATTTCCTAAAATTTCACCCCCGGTTATTCAGGTCAGCGCCTCTTATCCAGGGGCTGACGCCAAGGTGGTGCGTGAAACCATAGCCGCCCCCATTGAGGAAGAAGTAAATGGCGTGGAAAACATGCTTTATATGTCCTCGAAGAGCGCCAACGACGGCTCCTATTCGTTAACCGTTACCTTTGAAGTAGGCACAGACCCCGACTTGGCACAGATCAACGTTCAGAACCGGGTCAGTCGTGCAAACTCTGTGCTACCTTCCGACGTGGTAAAACAAGGTGTCGCTGTGGATAAAAAGTCCACTGACATGGTCTTGGTGGTTAACCTCTACTCACCTAACGAAACGTATGACGGGCTCTTTTTATCCAACTTCACCAGTATTAATGTGGTGAACGATCTTTCCCGAATCAATGGTGTCAGTGACGCATCGATTCTTGGTGAAAATGATTACGGTATGCGCATCTGGCTTGATCCGATCAAAATGGCCTCGTTGGGTATCACCGTCAGTGATTTACAAGGTGTGATATCTGAACAAAACGTCCAGGTTCCGGCGGGTCAATTAGGTGGTGCCCCTTCTCCTGCGGATCAGCAATTCCAATATACACTGAGCGCTAAAGGCCGCTTAAGTGACGTTTCAGAGTTTGAGAATCTGGTCGTTAAGTCCAGACCCGATGGCTCCAGCGTATTAATGAAAGACATTGCACGCATCGAACTGGGCTCTGCCAGCTACAGTTGGTACGGTGAGCTCAATAACAAACCGGGTGTGATTCTGGCCGTTTATCAGTCACCGGATGCTAACGCCCTAGACGTGGCAGAAGACGTCTATGCCTTGATGGAACAGCTGTCCTCACGCTTCCCGGACGACATTGAGTACGACATTCTTTACGACACCACCCGCTTTATCGACACCTCCATCGACGAAGTAGTGACCGCGCTTTATCAAGCGGTATTCCTGGTCATTCTGGTGGTATTCATTTTCCTACAGGACTGGCGTTCTACCCTGGTTCCAGCCATTGCCATCCCGGTTTCTCTGGTGGGAACCTTCGGAGTAATGCTTGCACTTGGTTTCTCCATTAATACCGTGAGCCTGTTCGGACTGATCCTCGCTGTGGGCATTGTGGTCGATGATGCCATTGTGGTGGTGGAAAACGTACGACGACACATCGAAGAAGGGCTTGATCCGGTTGAAGCCACCCGAATATCCATGAAAGAAGTGAGCGGCCCCGTTGTTGCCACTACCTTGGTTCTGCTGGCGGTGTTTGTTCCTGTTTCCATGATGCCTGGTATCACAGGGCAAATGTATAACCAGTTTGCGGTGACTATCTCGGTCGCGGTACTGATTTCATCCATCAATGCACTGACCTTGAGTCCGGCGTTGTGTGCTACCTTGCTCAAACCACACACGGGCAAAACCAATGCTTTCTTTACAGCCTTTAACCGGGTGTTCGATCGATTAACCAATTCCTACAGCCGATTGGTATCGATCAGTATTCGTAAGTTAATGCTTGTGGGCCTGACGTTGGTAGTGGTGTTTGTCTCCATTGGCGGCATTATGAAAGTCTTGCCGATGGGCTTCATCCCGAACGAAGACAAAGGCAACTTCATGGTCGATATTCAGTTGCCTGCAGGTGCCGCACTTAACCGTACCGGTGAAGTTATGCACCAGGTGACTGATGCGATTAAAAATGAACCCGGCGTAAGTAATGTGATGACGGTAAGTGGTTTCAGTATCCTGACCGGAGCCGTTGCCTCCAACGCAGGTTTAGCCATTGTGACTCTTGACCCATGGGATGAGCGTTCCAGCCCGGATCTTCATCAGCAAGCCATCGTGCAAAAGGTTCAGGCCAAGCTCAGCGCCATTTCCAGCGCCAACATTCGAGCCTTCTCTACTCCGGCGATTCCTGGCTTGGGCAGCACCAGTGGTCTGGAATTGGTACTTTCTGATCTGCAAGGCCGCGATCCTCAGTCACTGGCTTCAGCCATGAGAACCTTTATTCTGGCTGCAAACCAGGCTCCGGAAATTCGCTTTGCGTTCAGTTCTTACACCGCTGATATTCCGCAGCTCTTTGTGGATGTCGATCGTGTTAAAGCCAAAAACATGGAAATTCCACTTTCAGAAGTATTCCTAACCCTGCAAGCACAACTGGGCTCCTTGTACATCAATGACTTTAACAAATTCGGTCAGGTCTATCGGGTTATGATGCAAGCAGAAGCCGAGTTCCGTAACGAGAAGGACGACCTGGATAAACTTCATGTCAGATCATCTTCAGGTGAAATGGTGCCATTGAGTACCTTGCTTACCACAAGTTCGCTGCTCGGTCCTGATGTGATCAACCGTTACAACATGTTTGACTCAGCCACCATCAATATTATTCCTGCGCCCGGTTACAGTACCGGCGATGCCATGGCAGCCGCCGAGCGCATTGCCAAGAGTAACTTACCGGACGGCTACGACGCTCAATGGACAGGCATGGCCTATCAGCAAATCCTTGCCGGTAACTTAGCTCCTATCCTGTTTGGGTTGGCCCTGCTGTTTGTGTACCTGTTCCTGGTTGCACAGTACGAAAGCT
The DNA here is from genome assembly GCA_041590855.1 of Pseudomonadales bacterium. GTDB lineage: Bacteria > Pseudomonadota > Gammaproteobacteria > Pseudomonadales > Litoribrevibacteraceae > Litoribrevibacter. Next base: position 2,912 of record JBFHTA010000094.1, on the reverse strand, counting down.
GGAGTGTCCCGGTATCCGTATTGTTGGCGGTTCCGATTGCCGTACTCGGTGCAGTGGCCATGTTATTGGTTCTTAAAACACCGTTCGACCTATACGCTCAAGTAGGTATGGTGCTATTAATCGGGCTGGCCACAAAGAACGCCATCTTGATTGTGGAGTTTGCCAAGTCCTTACGTGAAGACGAAGGCGTTAGCATCAATGATGCTGCCGAAACGGCTGCTCGTCTGCGTTTCCGAGCGGTTTTGATGACGGCACTGTCGTTTGTTCTCGGCATCTTGCCTCTGGTCTTTGCTGTCGGTGCCGGTGCCGCCAGCCGTCATTCTATCGGTTATACCGTGTTTGGTGGTATGACCGCAGCCACAGTGATCGGAACCCTATTGATTCCGGCCTTCTATGTGATGCTTCAGTCGGCTCGTGAAAAGATCAAAGGACAAGCAAAATAACCCTCCCTCTTAGAGGTAAAAACCAACAAGCATTAAAAAAAGCCGGAGTGATATCCGGCTTTTTTAATGGACTGGGCAAATACAAAAAACGCCCATCCTATGAAACATGGTTAAAGCAATTAGCTGAAACGTTGCTCAGGTAGATAACGCACAATCATGCCGAAGTCTTCCAACTCCTGATTGGCATCGATACCTTCAGGTAACGGAATATCAACCACATGGCCTGACCCAGGGGCACCATCCACCGCTTCACCTTTCTTGTTGATCATTTCTGTAAGATCAAAAGCTACATTGCCAGAAGGCTTAACCAACTCGACTTTGTCACCGACGTTAAATTTGTTCTTAACATCAATTTTCATCTTGCCATTGTTAATGGCCATGACTTCACCGACCAACTGCTGAGATCCACTCATGGAGTTGCCAGACTCATAACGTTGGTACTGATCGTGAACATGACGACGGTAGAAACCTTCGGTATAGCCACGGCTGGCCAGGCTTTCCAATTCGTCCATCAAGCCCATATCAAAGGGTTTACCGGATTGCGCATCATCAATCGCTTTACGATACGCCTGAGCCGTACGCGCTGCGTAGTAAGGTGATTTGGTTCGTCCTTCAATTTTTAATGAATGAATCCCCATTTTCACCAAACGCTCCACGTGCTGAACGGCTCGCAAATCGCGCGAATTCATGATGTAGGTGCCATGCTCATCTTCATAGATCGGCATGTACTCGCCAGGGCGTGATGCTTCCTGAAGCAGGAAAGTTTCGTCTTCCAAACCGTCGACATGAGGTTGGAAAGTTTCCGGCTGTGCCGAATTGTGTGCTGCCGGATCAACTACATTCACATCACTTTGAGGTTCATCCGTTGCGATAATGTCGCCCGTTTCTGTCTCTTTGGCATCATGTAATTGATATTTCCAACGACAGGCGTTCGTGCAAGTGCCCTGATTAGGATCACGCTTATTAAAATAGCCTGATAATAGGCAACGCCCTGAATAGGCAATACAGAGTGCGCCATGGACAAAGACTTCCAATTCCATCTCCGGACACTGCATGCGAATTTCTTCAATCTCATCCAAAGACAGTTCACGGGAAAGAATCACACGCTCAATGCCCTGACGATGCCAGAATTTAACTCCCGCATAATTAACCACGTTAGCCTGTACTGACAAATGCACTGGCATATCCGGGAAGTGCTCACGTACCATCATGATCAACCCTGGATCAGACATAATGAGAGCGTCCGGATTCAATTCAATAACCGGTTTAATGTCATTCAGAAAGGTTTTTACTTTGGCGTTATGCGGCGCAATGTTCGCAGCAAGGTAAAACTTCTTACCCAAGTCATGCGCTTCATCAATCCCCTCTTTGAGGGCATCCAATGTGGAAAATTCATTGTTACGTACTCGAAGACTGTATCTTGGTTGCCCCGCATAAACAGCATCGGCACCATAGGCATACGCATAGCGCATCGCTTTCAACGAGCCCGCAGGTGAAAGTAATTCGGTTTTCATACAATTAGCTTTATTCAAAGAGTGGGGGATCTATTATCTCGTATGCGTATCCTTGAGATATAGATCCAAATCATTAGTGGATAACTTTTGGAGCTTCTTCCATTTCAGCGGCTTCTTCCTGCATGCGTCCAACCATTTGCAATCCGGCTTGGAACATACCTTTAGCCACCTGAACGTATTCCCCCTGAAGCAGCTCTTTGGCTTCTTCCGAGAAATGAATGGTTACGAGTTGCTTCTCGTCGCCTTCGGTTTTCTGAAGCGCCACATCCCCATTTTCTAACTCAACAATTTCTAAAAAGGCCGTAGGCATATTTGGCTCCTCTGTTTTGATCTGTAGATAGTACCAGAATGAGAGCCATTTCTCAGCTCACATACCCTATTTTATTGGTCTGTGTTAGGTGTTCAGAGGTTCATTGCGGTTAATCTTCCAACCGATAACTGCGAACTTGATCAATCAATTGCTTCATCGCTCTGTACGCATCAAACAAGTTAAGACCTTCCGTTGTTGCTTCTTCGCTGACATCGATAGCAACAATGCTTACTAATTCTGGCTCTTCGCCTTGGTATTCCGATTTCTTTTGCTTGGCAACAAATCGGTTTCGGTAACTTTGGAGCAAACGGGACAACCAGGAATTTGGTTCAGATAATAGACCAAGTAGTTCAGCAATTTCACGACGACCATCATCCCGCTGCATCAAAGCATCATTCAACATATTCAACGTAATCTGTTCCGGATGGAATGCCACATTGTGCTCAGCCGCCAATTCACAGAGCAACCCGACGTATGCATTGTGAAGATGAATCATAGCGCTTTCTTCAAGCGCTGCCAGACGGTTTTTACTAAACACTGAATCCTTTGCTTGCTCTTCTTCAACGTACCCCAGAGCAATCTGAGCAAAGTACAGTTTTTCATTAGTAAGAGGTACCCAGTTTGAAGCCTTATCCGCCATGCTAT
>JBFHTA010000093.1:0-13141 GCA_041590855.1 Pseudomonadales bacterium | reverse complement strand
ACGTTGTCCTGATCGGCGTCCAGCATGGCAACCGAAAGAGCAATAGAGACCTGCGCCGCTGTTGCGCCATCTTCCAAACCGTCGGCCACATTCACTATCAGGGTATAGCTACCCGAGGTATCCTGACCGGGCGTCCAGCTCAATAAACCGGTGGAAGAAACCGTTAATCCGGCTGGCGCACTTTCCAGGCTAAAGGTGATGTCGGAGCCGTTGTTGTCGTCATCCACATCGGAGACAGACAACTGCACTTGCCAGGCAGACAATTCCAACAACGATTGCGCGCCCGGGTCTGCCACAGAGACAGGATCGTTTACCGCCGTCACAGCGATCGTAAAGGATTGCGATACGGTGAACTCGCCGTCCGACACCTCAACCGTCACTGAGCCGGAGCTGACACCGTTCAGTGGTGTCCAGTCAATCAATCCGGTGTCCGATAGCGTCATGCCGTCCGGACTGTCGCTCAGAGTAAAGGTCAAGGTATCGTTTTCTGGATCGGACGCTGTAACCTGATATTGATACGCCTGATCTTCGGTCGCCGTGGTGATTTCAGTACTGGTAATGGTCGGCGAGTCGTTCACCGCCGTTACCGTAATCGCATAACTTTGGGTGACTTGCTCCGTACCATCCGACACCGTTACTTCGACATTGCCGGAAGTAACGCCTTCCAGTGGTGTCCATTCAATCAATCCGGTCTGGGCATCTATCGTCATCCCACTGGGCGCGGAACTCAGGCTGAACGTCAGGCTGTCGCCGTCTTCATCCGAGGCATTGGCATCGTATTGATAGAGGATGTCTTCGGTAGCCGTGGTTACCGCTGTCGAGGTAAACACAGGCGCATCGTTCACAGCGGTGACACTGATGGTGAAGAGCTCGGTATCCGGCTGGGCATTGTCTTCCCCACCGTCAGCCACCGTTAATGTCACTTGGCCGGAGGTGGTTTGCCCTTCCGTTGGCGTCCAGGTGATCAAACCTGTGGATGAAACACTCATGCCGGTGGGCGCATTGCTCAAACTGAAAGTAATATCAGTACCATTGTTGCTGTCGTCCGGATCGGTTACTTCCACCTGATAGCTGTAGGCAATGTCTTCGGTGGCACTGGTACCCGCCGTTGAGGTGATCATCGGTGGATCATTCACCGCATCGACGGTGATGGTCCAGTCCTGCGTAGCCGCAGTAGCCCCGTCTTCCCCGCCGTCAGTAACAGTCACCGTGATCTGGCCGGAGCTGGTCACGCCGTTGGCGGGTGTCCAGGTAATCAAGCCGGTGGAGGTGATCGTCATGCCTGCCGGCTCATTGGAGAGCGCAAAGATCAGATCAGTACCGTTGTTACTGTCGTCCGGATCGGACACCGTCACCTGATAACTGTATTGCTGGGCTTCGGTGGCAGACGTTGAAGCGGCAGAGGTGATGGTCGGGCTGTCATTGACCGAGGTAACCGAGATAGTAAAGAGTTCTAAATCCGGCAACGCGCCACTCTCTCCGCCATCGGCCACCGATAACGTCACCTGACCGGAGGTGTTTACGCCTTCGCCTGGCGTCCAGGTCACTAACCCCGTGTTGGATACCGTCATTCCCGACGGCGCGTCGGTCAAATTGAACGTAATATCCGTGCCGTTATTACTGTCATCAGGATCGGTCACCTCCACCTGATAGCTGTACTCAATATCTTCTGTGGCTGTTGTGCCTGCCGTGGAGGTAATCACTGGTGGGTCATTCACCGCATCGACGTTTATGGTCCAGTCTTGAGTCGCCGCCGTGGCACCATCTTCCCCTCCGTCGGTCACCGTCACCGTCACTTGCCCGGAGGTAGTGACGCCATTGGTGGGTGTCCAGGTTACTAAGCCAGTAGAAGAAACCGTCATTCCCGTAGGTTCGTTGGACAAAGCAAACGAAAGGTCGGTGCCGTTATTACTGTCGTCCGGGTCGGACACCACTAATTGATAGCTATACAACTCGCCCTCAATGGCGGAGGTCGAAGCAGCCGAAGTGATGGTCGGACTGTCGTTCACTGCCGTTACAGACACCGTAAATTGTTCAGAATCATCGGTAGCACCGTCTTCACCGCCATCGGCCACCGTTACCGTTACCAGCCCGGAAGAGCTCACCCCTTCCGTCGGCGTCCAGGAAATAAGCCCGGTGGAGGAGACACTCATGCCCGTCGGTGCATTGCTTAGGGAGAAGGTTAAGTCTGTGCCGTTGTTGGAATCGTCCGGATCACTTACCGTCAGCTGATAGGTGTATTCAATGTCTTCCGTTGCTGTGGTGCCTGCTGTGGAAGTGATGCTTGGCGAGTCATTCACCGCCGTCACCGTCACAGTCCAGTTTTCAGTATCGGAGGTAGCACCGTCTTCCCCGCCGTCCGACACTGTCACCGTCACTTGTCCGGAACTGGACACACCGTTGGTGGGTGTCCAGGTGACTAATCCGGTGGACGAGACGGTCATTCCCGACGGTTCATTGGATAAGGCAAAGGTGATGTCTGTACCGTTGTTGCTGTCGTCCGGATCAGACACGGTAATCTGATAACTGTATTGCTGATCTTCGGTAGCGCTGGTGCCTGCGGTGGAAGTAATGGTCGGGCTGTCGTTTACCGCCGTCACCGACACGGTAAATTGTTCGCTGTCACCACTGGCCCCGTCTTCGCCGCCATCGGCCACACTGACGGTAACCGTGCCGGAGGTGCTCACGCCTTCGGTGGGTGTCCAGGTGATCTCTCCCGTTGAGGAAACCGTCATCCCAGCAGGTTCATTGCTCAAAGAGAAGGTCAAGTCGGTGCCGTTGTTGGAATCATCCGGATCGCTGACCGTCACCTGGTAAGAATACTGGGTGTCTTCCGTCGCGCTGGTGCCTGCCGTGGAAGTAATGGTTGGCCCGTCGTTCACGGCCGTAACACTGACGGTGAAGATTTCACTGTCACTGGTCGCTCCGTCTTCACCACCATCAGCCACGGTGACCGTGACTGCACCCGATGAGCTGACGCCTTCAGTGGGTGTCCAAGTGACCTGGCCCGTGGAAGACACAGTCATTCCCGAAGGTTCATTACTGAGAGAGAAGGTTAAATCGGTGCCATTGTTGGAATCGTCCGGATCAGACACCGTGAGCTGATAACTGTATTGCTGATCCTCCGTCGCCGCTGTTCCCGCCGTGGAGGTAATGCTGGGTGAGTCGTTCACGGCGGTCACCGAAACGGTAAAAATCTCGGTATCCGGACTGGCACCATCTTCGCCGCCATCCTGTACTGTAACGGTCACCGCGCCGGAACTGGAAACACCCTCAGTGGGTGTCCAACGAATCAGGCCTATGGAAGAAATGGTCATGCCGGTGGGTTCGTTGGTCAGGGAAAAGGTTAGGTCGGTGCCATTGTTGGCGTCGTCCGAATCGGAGACGGTTACCTGATATGAATATTGAATGTCTTCAGTGGCACTGGTGCCAGCAGTGGAGGTAATGGTCGGTGCAACATTACAGGCGTCTGTGGTGAAATTCAGCGTGCTGCCATTATCACTGCCAGCGGAGTTGGTGCCTTCTAACCGAAAATAATAGGTGGTGCCACAACTTAACCCGGTTTCGGTAGCGGTTACAGCCCCCGAAGAAGTACCCCCGCCAGTCCCCGATGGCGACGTCGCCGACTTGCTGGAGGTCAGGCTCATGGCACTGGTGCCGTATTTGAAGGTCATGGTGGTGTCTGCACCGTTTTCAAACACAGAACCATTAAAGGTTGCCTGATATTTACTGACAGACGTCGCGGCACTGCTGGTCACCGCAGGCGCGGCATTTTCCAACGCGCCATCGGTAATCCACTGCGAGATAAGACTCATCTCGGAGGCATTCAAGGCCCCTGTAGGTGGCATGGTGCCTGCGTTGACCCGTATATTCGCCCGAACGTGATTGGCATCGTCTCCATCAATCATGCCGCTGAAATCAAGATCGGCCACGGTCGCGGTGGCTTCGGCATAATTATCGAAGTTTACCCCATCTGGCGCAGAGCTCCGGGCCACGGCCCCCACCAAAGCGCTGTTATGGCAATTGGTACATGCCTGCTGGCTGTTACTGTTAAAGAGGTTCGCCAACATGCCATCGGTGCCATCGTATGTCACCACAGCGAGCGCCGGTGAACTCACCACCGCACTCAGGAAGGCACTAACAAACACACTCAGTGCTGTCGCTTTCGTTGCCGATGCTTTCACAGCAGATGACTTTGCAGCAGATGTCGTTACTGCAGAGGCCTTTGCACTCTCTGTCTGGACGCTAACAATCTGGACACTGGCAGTCTCGATGTGCGCTGCAACCTCTTGGTAGAGAGGCCCGGAAAGGAATTTGTTTTTTATTTTCACTGAAACACCAACAATCAAGGTATTTAATCAGCATAGACAGTCCTCTCCGGTAAGGGCTGTTTCCGAATTGGCAAAAAATAGAACACATACTTTCAAATTATGGATGATGAGAATAATAGGATATGAGAGATGCTACTCATTCAACCCCAAGCACATATTCTAATGAAGGCTTTGTTCGTCCAGGTTCAGCATCGGCCCTCGCTCCGACAATTTCACACAATTCCGGCCCGACTGCTTGGCTCGATACAAGGCTTTATCGGCGTCGGTGATCAGGTCGGTAAAGCTCTGATCCGGGAAAAAGCGGGCCACCCCGATGCTCACTGTCACCAACACTTGCTGCCCCTCGTATTTAAACGGCTGCTCCAATAAACGCTGCTGAATCCGGTGGGCCAGTTCACTGGCCCCGGTCAAGTCGGTATGAGGCAGCAAAATGACAAATTCTTCCCCACCGTACCGGGCAATCATATCGTTTTCCCGCATTACGGCTTCGCTTAGCCGACACAAATGAATCAGCACCTGATCGCCCACCGCATGGCCATAATTGTCGTTAATCCGTTTAAAATGATCGGCATCAAACAACAACACAGACAAGGGCTCCTCATGCCGTTGCGCCCGGGCCATTTCCAATTCGGCCTGTTCCATCAGTTTCCGTCGGTTAGCCACTTGAGTGAGCGGATCAGTACTGGCAATGTGTTTCAGGGCATAGGTTCTTTGATCCACTTCCTTTTGCAGGGCATCCCGTGAAATGGTGGTTTCCTCCAACGTTTGCTGCATATGGTTAAATTCATTAATGAACTCGCTGAACTCATCGCCCCCCTGACTGCGCAGGACTTTTCGGAAATTGCCCGATTCCAATTCCTTAACACCATCTTTCAGGATGTCCAGATAATGTTTGATACGCAGGGATAAACTCATCGCCAATGCCGTCAGTAACACCGACCCCAATAACAATAAGCTGCCAATGACAAAGATTTGTTCCAACTGGCTGTCACGCAAGGTTTGACGCGCCATCAAAACCAACTGATTGGAATCCTCCACGATGGTTTCCAGCTGAGTGATCAATTTTTCTTTGAAGTGTCGCCGCAACGCCTGGGCTTCTTGCGAACTGTGCTCAGCCGAGGTATTGCGCGATAAATACTGTAACCGCTCAAACAACACATTAAGCCCCCGGTTTAGGCCTTTAATGCTGTTCAGCAGGGTTTGCTGTTCGGAAGGCAAGGCGGGAGCATCATGCAACAACATGGTCAGTTGTTGATGACGATGTTCCCAACGTTCAATATTGGTTCGGGAAGGGTTTTCCTCATAGAGCAACAGATTACTTTCAAGGTGACCAACCAGGACATTAATTTCTGCCAGATACACTTCGCGTTTGAACACCGCATCCGATTGTTTCCAGACCCAATACAGGCTCACCAGAATACACAGGGTAATCAACACAACCCCGATAGGAAACAGATAAAGCTGCGTTCTCAGCTTCATTCGCTGCATCCTGAAAAGCGGGATTGTGTCGGTCGTTCTGAAAGCATGAGCCCTCCTCGGGTTTTCGGATTAATAATCCTGTTCATACAAGGAACTGAGTTGAGGTTTATCTAACAAGGAAGCGGCTTCCGGCTTGACCTTGGAAAGCGGCCGGGGATTCAGAACCGTCATAAAATCCGGCACAGCCTGACCTTTGATGATACCTGCTTCTACCACCCATTCAGCCTGGCTCTGTAAATTCATCAGGAGTGATTTATTTAACGATAGCTTAAAGATGTAATCCGGCCAGATCCAAAAAATGAAGTCGCTTTCCAGATTCAAACGGCTGCCAATTACCTGCTGGGTTTCCGATGGCTCGCTGGCAATAAAATCTATCGCATCACTGAGAGCTTTTAACACGCACTCAGCTTTGTGTGGTTGCATTTCGATGTCGTTTTTCTGGCCGATCAGATTAAAGCTCAGAGAGTAGAGGTTTTTGGTGGGTAATACATTGGCAACCCCTTCAAGCATTTGCACTGCCTTGTAACCATAGGGTTCCCAGGGGACAATCGCATCCACTGAGCCCGACGCCAACACCTCAGGCATTTCATCCGGGGGAGTGTCCAATAAGGTGATATTGGTAACATCTATGCCTTCCAATGCCAGATAGGTACTTAAAAAGTATTCACTGGCAGTGCCTTTCGTCACCCCCACTGAACTAAATCGGGTAGTACCATAATGTTGCTGAGCCAGACCTTCCCGGGTAATAAACTTAACGTCGTTATCGGCCTGTACAAAGCTGGCCAATGCTGCGAAATCAGAGCGGGCGAAGGCTTTATAGACAATGACGGAATCAGAGCTGGTCGCGAAGTCAGCCTGACCTGACGCCATGGTTTCAAAGCTGCGTTTTCCACCCACCACTTCCACCAGCTCAACGCTTGAACAATGTTTCGCGAAATACCCTTTTTCATCCGCAATATACACAGGTGCAGAGAGCGGTGTTTTTGACACAGCAATGCGAACCGGATCATTTGGACGCATCCACCAACCATTAATAATACTGGCGACCAATACCACCCCAACGAGGGCAAGTACCGCAACCACAGCGATACGACCTCCGGGGCTGGATGCCTCTTTCTCTGTTGTCATCGCCTTTGTGCTCCTGTCATTCAAGAAAAAAGTAGATCGATCAACCGAGTGGACAGCGCTTTAATACGAATCAGTGCTTTAAAACAAACAGTGCTTTAAAACAATGGAAAGTCACTGGCTCGATCATAACTACAGTGTGGTAAATAACACAGAAAGACGCCACTAAGGACAATCAAGAACAGCTCGTAAACAACATTAAGACGCATTGGTAAGATCAGGCAATAACACGCTATTACAGCCATTTTCTTGGTATAGAACGACAGCTTGAGCACAAAGACTCACCCGGATTGCATCTTCACACTTGGAAAGCAGTATCCGCTCAAAACAAATAAACGTGTTTTCTCAATCAAGGAATAATAAATGTCTCACACTTCACGGATCATCTCGCGCTCTGAACGGTTACCAATCAGAACCGACTGCCTTCCCGGAATTCGGAAGGCGACACACCAACCAAACGTTTAAACAACTTTCGGAAAAAGCGTACATCTTCATAACCAACTTCACGAGCCAGTTGCTCCACAGGGCGATTGGTGTGCGATAAGGCTCGCTTGGCGTGCTCTATTCGCAATGCTTGCAAATACGCCAAGGGCGATTGCCCTGTAGCCTGCTTGAAACGGCGTTTAAACTGACGTTCACTGAGGTGCACCTGATCAGCCAGTTGCTTGACCGAGGTGTGAATTGCGTCTTGATCCAGACGATCCTGCACCTGATGTATCACGGCATCTGTATGTTGTCGGGACGGTATGAAATAACGGTATTTCAACTGGCTCTCGCGATCCAGATCAATCAGCATCAGCTTGGCAACCTGCTCCGCAACCTGCTCTCCGAGATAGTCCCGAATCAGCAGTAAGGTAATGTCCTGATAACTGCTAGCACCACCGGAACACCACAACTGTGATTCACAGGTGACCATTTGTGCAGGGTCCAACATCACTTCCGGGTACATGTTCTGAAACTCAGCAGCCATTGCCCAATGCGTCGTCGCCTGACGACCATTTAACAGACCGGTGGCAGCCAATAAAAATGCGCCGGTACAGACACTGGCCAGGCGCGCCCCGAACTGATACTGCGTCTTCAGCCAGGACAAGGTTTCTTGACTGAAATTAAGTGACACATCGCTTGGTGGGCCTATGGCTCCAATAATGACACAGTCGTATTTATCCGACAGGTTCAGACTGGTACTCCCCTGTAAAGTTAATCCCCCTTGGCAACGAATCGAAGCTCCCGACTCGGCCACCAAGGTAACCGTAAGCGGTTCATAGCCCTGCGGGCTCAGCGCCTTAGCTCTGGTGTTTGCCAGTGCCAACATCTCCATCGGGCCGGAAATCGACGTTAACGGACACCCCGTTGGGGCTAGTATCGCAAAGGACGGCATAAATGACCTATTCATCTACCAAGAACGTCATTTATGACACTTATGAGAGGCATCTGCAAGGGCTACACTGAACAAAATTCAAACAGACACAAACATTATTCGGGAACCCTTATGACAAGCCCAGCTAATAACTCAGTCGCTAATTTACAAACGAGTAGCAAAACGCGCTCACAAACAGCGACAAACGTCGCCGAAAACAAGGCTTTGATTGAAACCTTTTATCAGGCATTCCAGAACAAAGATTATCTGACCATGGCCCAGTGTTATCACCCACAAGCGCACTTTAAAGACGAAGCGTTTGACCTGCGGGGGGCAGAAATCGCAGCCATGTGGCACATGCTGTTAAGCCGAAGTAACGATCTGGCGCTGACTTTTTCTGTGAAGGAAGACGCTGGGCAAGTTACAGCCCATTGGGAACCCAAATACACCTTTAGTCAAAGCGGGCGCTTTGTACACAACATAATTGATGCGGAATTTGAATTTAAAGACGGGAAGATTTACCGACACAGGGATTATTTTGATTTTTGGCGATGGAGCCGCCAAGCGATCGGGGTGCCGGCCTACCTGTTAGGGTGGACCGGCTTTTTCAGAAACAAAGTAAGCACTATGGCCAATATCACCTTACAAAGTTTCATCACCAAACATCCCGAATATCAACAATGATACATACCGTTGAGGATGTAAAGTCGTTTGACAACTCTAAAATCGGTTTTTCACCATCACCTCGGTTACACTTAACTGCCCACCACGAGGTCTGGCCGGGGTTTTGGCCAGGCCTACGGCCACCATCATTACAATCACGTGGTCTTCCGGCAGTCGAATCAGTTCTGATACCTTTTCCTGATCAAAACCGATCATCGGGCAGGAATCCAAGCCCATTGCCTTAGCCGAAAGCATTAGATTCTGAGCAGCAAAGGCGCCAGATCGGATGGCTTCGTCTCGCTGAATCCACTCACGCCCCTGATAAAAATCAGTCAACATGCCTACAATCGTGTTCTGGGTATCAGCATCGGTGTGACGCCAATAGCGTTCGGGTTGTTTTTGCCAGGCGTTAACGTCTGCGGTAATCACAAATAACTCGGAAGCATCCGTAACCTGAGCCTGATCCCAGGCATGCGTACGAAGCTCACGACGAAGATCGGTATCGGTCACACGAACAAACCGCCAGTGCTGAATGTTGAACGAACTGGGCGCGAGGATGGCGTTGTTCACGAGTGTCTCAACGTCTGCGTCTGACAATCTATGATCCGGATCATAATGTTTAACTGATCGGCGATCAGTAATGGCTTGCTGTAATAACATAGTCGTCTCCTTTCAGAATATGAGCCATTCTTTCACAACGCATAATTTGCAAAAATAAATAGATTTGCATAACCAATCATGCAAAAAACGCAAAGAATATTTGATAGACTGACAGATCCCATGCAAACTCATGGAATGAGTGCTATGAATGAGTGCTATGAATGAGTGCTATGTAAATAAGACGCATCACGCACAGTTCAGATATCCCATAGAGAGTCGCTATGTTTGAAGCCATGCAAAATTTTATACAGGTCGTTGAGGCCGGGAGTTTCAGTGCCGCCAGCCAAGTACTGAACAAGAATGCTTCTTCGGTGGCCCGACAAATTGACAAGCTGGAACAACAGCTGGGTGCCCGTTTGTTCAATCGTTCCACCCGACGCCTGGAACTGACCCTCGCCGGGCAAGGGTTTTATCAACAATCGCTCGACATCATGGCCGCCATCGAAGAGGCTAAACATTCAGTGCAACAGAAGTGCGACGAAATTAAGGGACAAATTGCCATCAGTGCATTTGATTCCTACGGTCGAATGAGAATCACACCTCTGCTGCCACGTTTTTGCGAGACGTATCCGCAAACGCAGGTCGCACTTAGCCTGAGCAATAGCGTGGTCGATCTTTATGAAAGTCACTTTGATTTGGCAATTCGGCATGGTCGTCCGAGTGATTCCAACCTGATCATGCGGCGTTTGCAGATTGATACTGCAAAACTGGTAGCTGCACCCGAATACTTGGCCAAACACCCACCCATCGAACACCCGGATGACCTTAAACAGCACAACTGCCTGACGCTGCATCGTCAACGTCAACACACCTATTGGTATTTCCAACAGGAACACCATCAGCACAAAATTAAAGTCACGGGTTCTTTGTCCGCCTGTGGAGGGGAGCCTTTGATTCAATGGCTGAAAGAGGGATTAGGCATTACCTTAATCAGCGAGTGGATAGTAGCCGATGCTTTGGCCAGCGGCGAACTGGTAGAGGTCCTGCCCGACTGGCAAGGTCAGCTCAACAGTAACGAAGCGCCCAGTATCTATATGGTGTGGACTCAGGCAGCAGCGCAAAAACCGGCAGTGCGAAGCATGATTGAGTTCCTCACCGAACACTTAGGGAGCCTCTGAACAAGTCCGCTCTGGGGAACATCTGAACAAGTCCACTCTAGCTCAGCGGGCACTAGAAGCCTTGTCAGCCCGAAAACGTCAGAACAAGGCGAGCTTCGTAGAGAATGTCGAGACCTTTTCAAGAAGCTCAACACATAACGTGGTTACCAGTTCTAACGTTTTTAAAGCCCCGCCCTTCGGGGCCTTAAGAGAAATGTCTCTTTTTTGTTGCGGCTTTTTGACGTAACCCTTCGGCTCGAACCCGTTATGCCTTCAAAACCGCGCCTCAAATAGACATTTCTCTTATAGGCCTGAGCAGAGAGGGACTTATTCAGATGTTCCCTAGGATTTTAAATTGTACGTTTTTTAGACAAATGGTCCTTAATCTTTATGGATGTTAGCCGATGACCAGTTATGGAGGTTTACGTTTATTGGCTTGGCCGCTAATAAACACCATTGGCTGGAGGTTACTATGAGAATACTTGCATCTGATGTCCAGATGGAGGCACTGTCTCGTCGTTCAGAAATACGTGAAGTAACACGAGAGCAGTTAAGAACAAGCAATCAATCGGCAGGGGAAAGTGCTCCTGCAGGGTTAGGAACCCTTGTTGGCATCTCTCATGATGCCCGCGTGGAGTACGATCAGCAGTATACCCAATACAGTTATCGTAACAGTGATGTCTATTCGTTCAACGATTTAATGCGTTCCGGTGGCTTGGCTGATCCCATCCTTAGTTTTACTGATACCGGCTTCATTGAGCAGACAGTATCGGCTGTGTTTAAAGGGCAGAGTGCGGCCCGCTTTCTGGTTCAACCCGCTGGCGGCTCCTTCCAGCTCAATAGTAGTCAATCGAATGCTGGTTCGTTGCCAAATGTTTCGGACTCGGTTGGATCAAATGGCTTGGCCTCGGGTGGGATACTGTTCGGTACTCCGGTGGATGCCGGCGACGCCAGAACGGCTCAACCGATCAATGTTTCAACTCGCGTTGGGAATTTGGATCAGGGGAATTTGACCGCAGATTCTACCATTCAAGTCAGTGGCACCGGGTTAATGCAGCTCAAGCAGTATACTTTATCCCAGGTGGAGCAAACCCAGTTGTTCAACGGTTATGGTTCGGTGACCACCGCTGATGGTCGAGTGATCAATTTCGGGCTGTACATGGCGATGGATCGACAAGAGCGCATTGAAACCCAGTCTGAACTCTTGGTTCAGTCGCGGCCTATGACCGATCCGTTGGTAATTAACTTTGGTGCGGAAACCGCTCAGCTCAAAGACACCTATTTTGATTTTGATATCGACGCAGACGGCGTGTCCGAGAAAATCGGAACCTTAGGGAAAGGTAGCGGTTACCTGGTGTTTGATCGGAACGGAAATGGTCAGGTGGATGATGGCTCTGAGCTGTTCGGTCCGCAATCCGGTCGGGGATTTGATGAACTGGCCCAGTACGACGCGGACGGTAATCTCTGGATTGATGAAGGCGATCCTATCTTTGATGAGCTGCAAGTATGGGTAACGGATGAGCAGGGTGAGTCCTCGTTACGCAGTTTGGCAGAGGTGGGTGTCGGTGCCATTTATCTTGGTTCGTCCAGCGCCAATTTCGACCTGGTAAGCCCGGATGGGATTGCCTTGGGGCGGGTCAAAGCCAACGGCATTTACTTAACCGAGTCGGGTGAGGTGCGTTCGGTTCAGGAGATTGATTTGGCTAATCAGGCGGTAAGCGAGTCTGCCGAACCGGAGCAGATGTCATCCTATGAAATGGCCAGTGCGGTAAATAAGGCGCGGTTAACGGCGGACGAAGACTCGGAAAGCGATCAATCGGATTCTGAACGAAAACCTGTGATTGCTGACATGTCGATGGCCATAGAGCGGTTAGAGCAACTGAGAGAAGATCAAAAGGCCTTTGGTGAGCGATTCAAAGACGAAAAGCCACGATCTGTATTGAGTCAGTTGGTGGAGGCCTTAGAGAAAACACTGGCTAAAAACCGAGACATGTTGAATGAAAACGAGTCAACGGAATAGCCGTGACTCGCTCTGAACCGCATGGCTATGCCACTTTTAAGCCATGACTAGGGAAGGGTTGTCTGCATCTGTTTCTGTATCTGCAGGGCATTTGCAAGTAGAATGGGTCAATTCCTGTCTATATGGATAGAACTGTTCACTTGCACTTTGAGGTACCTATGCAATTTCCTAAGACATTGACGTCTTTAGCCCTAATCTCTTCTTTGTTGTCTCCGGCGGTTTATGCCCACTTTCAAGAAATCATTCCCAGCGCGGATATTGTTGAATCTGCCAAAGACGCAGCGTTAACGATAGACTTAACCTTTACTCATCCGATGGAGCAAGGCCCTGTCATGAACATGGCGATGCCTGAAACCTTGGATGTTATCACGCCTTCCGGTCGTGAAAGCCTGCTAGCGTTGCTTTCGTT
>JBFHTA010000092.1:0-13216 GCA_041590855.1 Pseudomonadales bacterium | reverse complement strand
GGCAACCTGGTGCCCGACCTGTAAACAGGAGCACGCGTATCTTAATAAATTGGCATCAGAAGGCGTGAAAATCTTTGGCGTGAACTATAAAGACGAAACCGATAAGGCGGTTCGCTGGTTGGAGCAGTTAGGCGACCCTTATGTGTTCAATATTAAAGATGAGGACGGCATGTTAGGACTTGATTTAGGTGTCTATGGGGCGCCTGAAACCTATTTGCTGGATAAAAACGGTGTTGTACGCCTGAAACATGTGGGTGATGTGAACGACCGCGTTTGGAAATCTAAAATTGAACCTGAATACCGTAAGTGGATGGCTCAATGAATCAATTAAAAAACGCAGCGCTAAAGTGGGCGCTTTCCCTGGCATTGGCAGTCTCTTCGCTACAGGCATTTGCGGTAATCGAGCTCTTGGAGTTTGATTCCGAAGCCGAGAAAGAGCGCTATCAGGTGCTGATAGATGAGTTACGTTGTCCTAAGTGCCAAAACCAAAATCTGGCCGACTCCAATGCTCAAATTGCCGTGGATTTACGTAATAAAGTGCGTGAATTAATGGACCAAGGGAAGTCCGACGACGAAATCAAAGCGCATCTGGTTGCCCGTTATGGCGACTTTGTACTCTATCGCCCGGAAGTTAAAACAGAAACCTACGTGCTTTGGTACGGGCCAGCGATCATGTTGCTGTTCGGGGCTTTGGTGGTGATTATTGTGTTGGTGAACAACAAGCGTAAATCGGCGGACAATGACGATACTGCAAATTCCGAAGAAGATCGGGAAGCGCGTTTGAAAAAGTTGTTGAATGAGAATTCGGAGAAGAATAAATGACATTACTTTGGGTATCGATAGCATTAATGGCCGCATTGATGCTGCTGTTCTTTATTCTTCCGCTTCATCTTTCCCGAAACTCCGAGGATCAGATTGAGCTGGCGGCATTGAATACGCGAGTGTTTAACGAACACCTGGCGCAATTGGATCAGGATATGGCGGATGGCCTGATTGATCAGGAAGCGCATGATGCTCAGAAACGAGAGCTTGAAGACCGTTATTTAATGGATATGGATGGTCTGAACGGTAACGCTAAACAGGCGTCTCGATCCGGTGCTACCGGTTTGCTGGTGATTGGTCTGATTTCGGTAATTTCTTCTGTGGCAGTTTACTGGAAGTTGGGTGCCGTTGAGGATATGGAAGTTGCGAAAAGTCTGGAAAATGTCGCAGGCTTGTCAGAGCAGGAACTGGTTGCCCGCCTTGAGGCTCAGTTGGAATCAGACCCAAGCAGTCTGGAAGGGCAGCTGTTGTTGGCTCGTACCTATCTTACCTTAGGGCGCATGGCAGATGCGGTGAAACCACTGTCGGCTGCACTGGCGTTGTCGGAAGGCGCTGAAGGTGAAGCCATGATTGCGGCACAGTTAGCCCAGGCCATTTATTTCAGTAATCCGTCTGAAATTACGGAACAGGCAGAAGCATTGGTTGAGCGCTCATTGGCACTAGACCCTCAGGAACCTACGGCATTAGGTGTATCCGGTATTTTTGCTTTTGAGAAAGGCAACTATCAAAAAGCGATCCAGGAATGGCAAAAAATCCTGGCGTTGGTTGAAGAAGGGCCAAATGCACAATCGTTAAGACAAGGCATTAAAACAGCGAAAGCCCGTTTGGCTGAGCAAAACGGCGAAGTCATTGAGTCTGAAGCAACACCGACCGAAGAGGCAGCGGTGGCAATTAACGTGGCTGTGGGCATCAGTGATGAGTTAGCAGCCGAATTTTCACCGGAAACCCGCGTCTTCGTATATGCCCGTCATGCCAATGGCCCTAAAATGCCGTTGGCCATTCAAAGTCTGAGTGTAGGTGCCTTGCCTGTGTCCTTACAATTGGACGATTCCACCTCGATGGGTGGTATGGCCAAACTGTCCGACGCTAAACAGGTGCAAGTAGTTGCCCGGATTTCAATTTCCGGTTCGGCTATGCCAACAGAAGGGGATGTTCAGGTCGTTAGTAAACCCATCGATCTTAATCAGATTCCTGATGTTGTTGTACTGGAATTGTCAAAATAATTCCGCATATTGCAGGCTACCCAGGTAGCCTGCAATTTCCTTTGTTTTTGCGTGCTTCCCCCCGTTTTCAGAGTTCTTTTTGCGTTCCGCTTGGTATACCATTGCTGGTTTCATTTGAGTGTTTTATGCCAGTCTTTGATTTGGTGCATAAATAACAAGGAAGCCCGTTTTTCTCATGCCATTTAAACCCGTTGAAAGCCTCTCTGAACAAATCGCCACACATCTTGCCAATAAAATTATTCGTGGTGAGATTCATGCCAAAGAACGTGTCCAGGAACTTCGAATCGCTGGTGAGCTTGAAGTAAGCCGGGGGTCGGTTCGTGAAGCCTTGTTGATTTTGGAGCGCCGTCATCTGGTGGATATTCTGCCACGGCGTGGTGCTGTAGTAACAGAGGTAACAGCGTCTGGCGTAAAAGGTTTGTATCAGGTCTATGCCAAGTTACTTGAGCTTTTGGTACGTGGGGTTGCGGAGAACTGGTCTGGTTCCGATCTGGATGCACTCATTAAAAAGTTTGAATTGATGCGAACAGCGAAAGACCGTGGTGAGCAGTTGGAGCGTATCTTCGAACTGGGGTTCGACATTATGGAACAGGCCTATCCTATCGCTGATAACCCGTATTTGTCTGAAACCCTCACCAACTTCAAGCCTATGATTCAGCGCACTTATTTCATGGCGCTGCAAAGTCAAAGCGGCGACCTTCAGGATAATCTGGCGTTTTTTGCTTCATTGATGGACGCTGTAGTGAAGCGGGAAGCTGACCGTGCCGGTGAGCTGATTCAGGAGTATGTTCTGAAACAGCAGCAGGATGTGTTAAACACACTTCAAGCCAACGCCTAATCTGATCGGGATACGAGTGTCATGAGACTCAAATGCATCAAGCTGGCAGGCTTTAAGTCCTTTGTGGATTCCACCACGATTCCTTTTCCAAGCAATATGTGCGGTATTGTGGGGCCGAACGGCTGTGGTAAATCGAACACCATTGATGCCGTTAAGTGGGTGATGGGGGAATCTTCCGCCAAGAATCTGCGTGGCGACTCGATGACGGATGTGATCTTCAACGGTTCGAACACCCGAAAACCCGTCAATCAGGCATTTGTGGAGTTGGTGTTTGATAATTCCGACGGCACTTTAATCGGTGAATATGGCCGTTATGCCGAGATTTCAGTTAAGCGACGGGTAACGCGGGACGGACAATCCCAGTACTTCCTAAACGGAACCAAATGTCGCCGTCGTGATATTACCGATTTGTTTATGGGAACGGGGCTTGGGCCGCGCAGTTATGCCATTGTTGAGCAGGGCATGATTTCCCGTTTTATTGAGGCTAAGCCTGAAGAACTTCGCTCTTTTATTGAAGAAGCGGCCGGAATTTCCAAGTACAAGGATCGCCGTCGTGAAACCGAAAACAGAATGCGTCGTACCCAGGAAAACCTGGAACGCCTGACTGACCTTCGGGATGAGCTGGAGCGCCAACTGGAACACCTCAAGAAGCAAGCCGAGTCGGCAGAAAAATATAAGAATTTTAAAGCGCAAGAACGAAAGACCAAGACGGAATTATTGACTCTGCGTTGGCAAACACTCGATCAACAAGTTCGTGAAAAAGAACAATTGATCCGTGATTTGGAAGTGAAGTTTGAAGCCGCATTGGCGGGCCAGCGATCATTTGATGCCGACATCGAAGAGAAGCGCTTGGCACATACCGAGGCTTCCGACACCTTCAATGAAGTGCAAGGGCATTTCTATCAGTTGGGTTCCCAGATTGCCCGGACAGAGCAATCAATCGAGCATCAACAGGAACGCTCTCAAAAGCTGAAGCGCGATCTGGACGAAGTCAAACTGCAGTTGGCAGAAGGGCTGCGCGAGCTGGAGCAAGAGAAAGAACAGCGGGCGATGATTCAGGACGAGTTAGACGAACTCGAACCCGAACTAGAGATTCTGACTCAGGATCGTGAAGAATCACAGCTGTTACTCGAAGAGGCGGAGGAAGCCCGTCAGAATTGGCAAGATAAGTGGAATAAATATCTGGCAGAAGCCTCTCAGCCAGAGAAAGAAGCTGAAGTAGAGCAGTCTAAAATTCGTCAGTTGGAAGAGAGCATCGAGCGCCAACTGAAAAAGCAACGACGCTTGCAGGAAGAGCAAGAGGAGTTGGTGATTGGCAGTGTAGAAGCTGAAATTGAAGCGTTGAAGGACGATGTTTTAATTCAGGAAGACCGAATTGAACAGCATCAGCTTTCAATTCAAACTGCCAACGAAGAAATCTCTTCCCAGCAAGAGCGTATTGAACAACTGCGTAAACAAGTGGCTCAGCAGCAGGCCGAGTTGCAAAGTGCCAAAGGTCGTTTTGCCTCGCTGGAAGCGCTTCAGCAGTCTGCCCTGGGGGATGGAAATGAAGTCATTGAGCGTTGGCTAAAAAACCACGGTTTGTACGACAAGCCCAGGTTGGCACAGTGTCTTACTGTAACCGGTGGTTGGGACAAAGCGGTAGAAACTGTGCTTGGGGATTTCCTGCAGGCAGTACCGACAGGCACCCAAACAGTAGATCAGCAGTTGGCTTCCTTTATGGGGGAGGCGGTAGAGCAAGGCGCGTTGGCGGTGTTTACTCAGGCAACGGCTGGCACATTATCTTCTGATGTTCCGACATCTGTTGCCCAGTTAACGCCTATTCATTCCGTGGTAAGCGCCACTCAAGGGGTCTCCCTGCAAGGATTACTTGAGCATGTTTATCTGGTTGAAGATTTGGCTCAAGGGTTGTTGGTGCAAAAATCTTTGCCGGCCGGGTACTCTGTGATTACTCGTGATGGTATCTGGATGGGGCCTAACTGGTTGCGTGTCGCGAAAGCAGATGCGGATAAGAGCGGTGTAATTGGTCGTCAGAAAGAGCTGGAGTTGCTGGAAGAGCGAATTGATGAGCTGGATATCTCTGTAGAAGATACCGAGATTGATCTGGAAAGTGCTCGTTTGGCACTGAAATCCAAAGAACAGAATAAAGACTTTGCCCAAAAAGAGTTAATGCGTCTGGAGCGTCAGCTCAGTGAGCTGCAGTCTGAATTAAATACCAAACGCGTTCGGGTGGAGCAGGTGTTGGTTCGCAAGGAGCGAATTGATGCTGAAATTCAGGAAATCAATGAGCAAATCGAGCTTGATCGGGAAAGCCTTGAAGATTCACGTTTTCGTTGGCAAGAAGCTTTGGAGCTGGCTGAAAGTAACATAGTTGTTCGTGAGCAACTGGAACGTGAAGATGAACAAACCCGATTGCAGTTAGAAAGCGTGCGCAGCAGATCACAAACCTCCAGTCAGCGTTATCAGGACATTCGCTTGAAAGTGGAGTCTTTGCGTACCCAGAATCAGTCGGTACAGACGGCCATAAACCGGATGGATCAACAAATTGATCGACTAAGAGAACGAAACGAACTCTTGGTAATGGAATTAGAAGAGTCATCTGATCCGGGTGAAGAATTACGTTTGCAGTTGGAAGAGTTAGTAGAGCAGCGCTTTACGGTCGAAGAATCGTTGGCCGAAGCCCGTGCTCAAATGGAAACCCTGGATGCACAGGTTCGTGACCTGGAAAAATTAAGAACGGAAGCCGAGCAGTCATCCCAAGGGGTGAGAAGTACCTTGGAAAATCATCGGATGGAATGGCAAGGCTTGCAGGTTCGACGTAATGGCTTAAAAGAGCAGCTGGAAGAGCTTAAGGTAAACCTGGAAGATCAATTAACCTTGTTACCTGAAGGCATTAATGAAGCTGAATGGGAAGAAGAGCTGCGTTTGATACAGGCCAGAATCCAGCGATTAGGTGCGATCAACCTGGCGGCGATTGATGAATATCAGGCCCAGTCTGAACGTAAGCGCTATCTGGATATGCAGAATGAAGATCTGACAGATGCCCTGGAAACCCTGGAAGGGGCAATTCGTAAGATTGATCGTGAAACCAAGGCGCGCTTTAAAGATACATTCGACAAAATTAATGCTGGGATGGGCGAGCTCTTCCCGAAAGTCTTCGGGGGCGGTCATGCGTATCTCGAATTAACGGACGACGATCTTTTGACTACCGGTGTCGCCATCATGGCGCGTCCACCGGGTAAGAAAAATAGCACGATTCATTTGTTGTCGGGTGGTGAAAAAGCACTGACTGCCATTGCCATGGTGTTCTCTATCTTCCAGCTGAATCCGGCGCCTTTCTGTATGCTGGATGAGGTTGATGCGCCGCTGGATGATGCCAACGTAGGCCGCTATGCTCGCTTGGTAAAAGAAATGTCGAGCAAGGTTCAGTTTATCTACATTACCCACAATAAAATTGCGATGGAAAAAGCCGAGCAATTGCTGGGTGTAACCATGCAGGAACCAGGCTGTTCACGTCTTGTTTCGGTGGATGTGGAAGAAGCGGCCGCAATGATTGATGCCTGATCGATTGGACTAGTTGTGCCTGATCAATTGGACTAGTTATGCCTGGAAAATAGGTTCTTGAACAGGGTACAATGCTTGGTTAGTTTGGATGGCGAGGGACTTATTTTGAGATTCCCTAGTATGAATATACTAACCCTCGTTGTTATTTTATGTTGCTTTCGGTCGCTAACGGGCTAAAACACAGTCGTTGGTATAGGTAAGACCGTCATATTTTAGGATAAGGGATTCATGGATATCAGTTTGCGTGAATGGTTGATTTTAGTGGGGTTGCTGGTCGTTGCGGCAATCCTGGTCCACGGTTATCTGCATATGCGTCGTCATAAGCTGGAAACCACCTCAGAATTCAGTAACTTACCGGATTCAGACGATTGCAATGGTGAACTGCCAAATGGCGGTGCCAGAGTTCGTGATCATGGGGATGAACGTTATGAGCCAACGCTGGGGCAGGAGTACGTAGATGTATCTGATGCTCCGGTAGAACCTGAAACCGGTGTGCCTGTATTGATGGAATCGGTCTCTGTCTCCGAAGAGCCGAAAGACTTGTCCTCTCAGGGGAGTCTCGACTTCTCTGCCCCTGAATCTGATCACGATCATTCCCGTACGATTGAGGATTCTACAGCTCTGGATGAATCACAAGCTTCCAAAGAGCCTGTCGGACTGTCTGAAATCAGCGCGCAATCGGAAGATGTGTTGATGCGCTCACCGGACAGTGATACGTCCGCCGCTGTTCCGGGCCAGCCCGAAATGTCTGAACGTCGTCAGCAGTTAGAAAAGTGTCGGCTTAAGCACGATCATTTAGGTCCTACCGAAGACCCGGATCGTGTGTTCATGATTCATGTGGCTGCTAAAGACGAAGCAACCGGATTCCATTGTGGTCGATTGGTGGATGTGGCTGCAGCTTGTGGTTTAAGACACGGTAAGATGGATATTTTCCATCGCCATCAAGAAGACAATGGTCAGGGTAAAGTTCAGTTCAGCATGGTGAGCTCTGTAAATCCTGGCAGTTTTGATCTCGATAAGGTTGATGATCAGTGGACGCCGGGTGTGACCTTCTTCATGAGCTTGCCTGGCCCGACCAATAACATTCAGGCGTTTGACTACATGTATGAAATGGCAAAAGTGATTGCCAAAAACATGAACGGTGAAGTGCGTGATGAGCAGCACAGTGTTATGACCACGCAAACCGCTGAGCACATACGTCAGGAAATTCTGGATTATGAGCGCAAACGCAGACTAGCTCAGAACGCAGGCTAGGGAACCTCTAGCGCCCGCTGAGCTAGAGTGGACCTGTTAGAGGTTCTCTAGACTTTCTTATTCAGAGGTTCGTTAAGGCTCCAATCGGAGCCTTTTTAGTGTTTATCCTCTATGTATTTTTGAATTGTTTTTAAGTGTTAAGGTATTTCTTATGTCTGAACAAATCGGCTTGTTTGGTGAATCAGAAAGTAATCAATCCAATGATGCTCCTTCCATTGCAGACATATCACAACGTGTTGCAGAACTGCATAAGTTATTGCACAAATACAACTACCAATATTATGTCTTGGATGATCCTACCGTCCCGGACAGTGAATATGATCGTTTGTTTCATGAACTGAAAGCACTGGAAACCGAACATCCGGAATTAATCACCTCAGACTCGCCAACCCAGAGAGTGGGTGATCAACCGTTGGCGGCCTTTGAAACCGTTAGTCACGAGATGCCGATGTTATCGCTGGATAATGTCTTTGACGAGCAGGAGTTCCGAGCTTTTGATCAGCGTATTAAGAAATTACTGGGGCTTGGTGCAGAAGACCTGGTGGAATACGCTTGCGAACCCAAATTGGATGGTATTGCGGTCAGCTTGCTGTATGAGGATGGTGTTTTAGTACGCGGCGCGACGCGTGGTGACGGTACTCAAGGTGAAGACATCACCTTGAATGTTCGTACTATTCCTTCTGTGCCTTTAAAGCTGGAAGGTGAGGGCTATCCGGCCCGTTTGGAAGTGCGTGGCGAAGTGTACATGCCAAAGAAAGGCTTTGAACGCCTGAATGAAGCGGCGATTGCTGCAGGCGAAAAAACCTTTGTGAACCCAAGGAATGCAGCGGCAGGCAGTTTGCGGCAGTTAGACCCTAAGCTAACAGCTAAGCGTCCGTTGGAATTTTGTTGTTACTCGGCAGGGATTGTGGAAGGTGGCGCTTTGCCTGAAAGCCACTTTGATGTACTTAATCAGTTCCGGGAGTGGGGGTTCTTAACGAATAAAGAAATGGCCTGTGTTCAGGGAATCGATGCTTGCCTTAACTACTATCAGGTGCTGGAGAAAAAGCGTCCGGCACTGGCTTATGAAATCGATGGTATTGTGTTCAAAGTAAATCGATTCGATCTGCAGAAACGCCTGGGGTTTGTGTCTCGTGCGCCACGTTGGGCAGTGGCTCATAAGTTTCCTGCACAAGAAAAAATCACTCTGTTACAGGACGTTGAATTCCAGGTGGGGCGAACCGGAGCGATTACCCCGGTCGGACGTCTGGAACCAGTGTTTGTCGGTGGTGTGACCGTCTCTAATGTGACGCTTCATAATATGGATGAAATTGAACGCCTGGGGCTGATGATCGGGGATTCTGTGATTGTTCGTCGTGCGGGTGATGTGATTCCGCAGGTGGTTAAGGTGGTTGAAGACAGACGCCCAGAGAATGCAGTGGCTGTATCCTTGCCTGACGATTGCCCGGTTTGTCATTCTGATATTGAACGTGTCGAGGGCGAAGCCGTTGCTCGTTGTACCGGTGGGCTGATTTGTGCAGCGCAACGTAAGCAGGCGTTCATTCATTTTGCCTCTCGTAAAGCCATGGATATCGACGGTTTGGGTGAAAAGCTGATTGATGTGTTGGTTGAGAAAGACATGGTTACTCGCTTGGGTGATTTGTTCCGATTAACCGCAGACGAATTGGCAGCCCTTGATCGGATGGGAGAGAAATCAGCAGAGAAACTGATTAAATCGCTGGAAGCCTGCAAGCAAACCACGTTACCGAAGTTCCTTTATTCCTTGGGCATTCGGGAAGTAGGGGAAGCGACGGCTCAAAATCTGGCTAAGGCCTTTGGTAATCTGGACGAGATTATGAGTGCCTCCATGGAGCAACTAACAGCGGTTGAAGACATTGGTCCTATTGTGGCAGAGCACATTCTTCATTTCTTCGAAAATGAATCGAATCGGGATGTCGTGGCCGATTTAATTGGGCAGGGAGTGACCTGGGAAAACATCGAGGTGATTAGCCCGGATGAGCTGCCGCTGAACGGCCAAACCTGGGTATTAACCGGAACGCTTGAAAAGATGTCTCGAACTGAGGGTAAAGAAAAGCTTCAAGCCTTGGGGGCAAAGGTGGCCGGAAGTGTGTCCAAGAAAACGCACTGCGTGGTTGCTGGCCCAGGGGCTGGTTCCAAGCTGACCAAGGCTCAAGAGCTGGGAGTTCAGGTGCTGGATGAGGATCAGTTCGTCGAGATGTTGGCTAGTCACGGCATTGAGCTTTAGCGGGCCTCTGAATAAGTCCGCTTTTGCTTGAATTTACGTCGGGATCATTAAATACTTTCACCGTTTGCTGTTGGATTTGGATGTTGCTATGACGCGCTTGCCGTTGTTTTTTCTTGTCATTTCGTTATTGATCAGCGGGTGTTCCTCACAACCCAAGAACATCAATAATGTGTGTTCGATTTTTGATGAGAATTACGATTGGTATGAAGCGGCCGCCGATGTCCAGAAGAAGTGGGGGGTGCCGATTCATGTGACCATGGCGTTTATCCACCAGGAGTCCAAATTCGTCAGCGATGCTCAGCCACCCAGGACGACTTTTCTTTGGATTTTCCCAGGGCCTAGGCCTTCCAGCGCTTATGGTTATGCTCAGGCGCTGGATGAAACCTGGGATCACTACATCAGTAAAACCAAAAACTATGGTGCTGACCGTGACGACTTCGATGATGCAGTGGATTTCATCGGTTGGTACAACTACACCAGTCATAAGCGAAATGGTATTTCCAAGTGGAATGCCAAGCATCTATATTTGGCGTATCACGAAGGTCATGGTGGCTATGAGCGTCGCACCTACAACAAGAAAAAATGGTTGTTGAAGGTGTCAGACAAAGTGCAACGTCGAGCCTCACAATACCTTCGCCAATATAAGACGTGTAAAGCCGACCTTGAGCGGGGTTGGTTCAGTCGAACCTTCTTCTAATTTATATTTCTTTCACTCTTATTTTTTCACTATTAGGAAGACCCGATGGCCATTGAAGTACCTTGGCAACAGATATCCAGTGATGCGTTGGATGGGCTGATGGAAGCCTATATCTCCCGTGAAGGCACCGACTATGGTGAAGTGGAATGCTCGCTTTCTGACAAAAAGGCTCAGCTTCTCCAGCAACTGAAGAGTGGTAGTGTTTTGATTGTGTTTGATGAAGACTCCGAGAGTTGTAATCTGCTCACTCAGGACCAGTGGCGAATATTGCAGCAGCGTTCAGCAGAGGATGAATACTTTGGATTTTAATCGGCTGACAAGCGAATTGGTTCGACAGTAGATAGGATAAGAACGTCAAATGGATATTGGATTACTGCTTTCAAATATAGGCGTGTCACTCAGCGTAATTTTAGGTTGCCTGGCAATCTTTAAACCGAAAATGATTCAGACTTTCGTGGGTATTCAAGCTGTCAGCCTGGAGGGCGAGTCGGAGGTGAAAGCAACCTATGGCGGCTTCTTTGTGGGTATTTCTGTCTACGCGCTTGTTGTGCAATTACCGTCGGTGTTTGGAGTTATTGGCGTAGGATGGTTAGCAGCGGCTGTTGTCCGACTAGTCAGTGTATTTTCCAATTCGTTTTCGGCCAGAAATATGGGGGCTGTTGTCTTTGAAGGTTTGATTGGCGTGCTTTGTATTTCTTCGATGGTGTTTGATGGATCAACCTGACACACGAGTATAGGAGTTGAAGATGACGCCTATCGCCCTAAGATTCTAGAGGCATGTATCTCTATCATTAAGACATACTCTTAGCCGCTGTTCTTTGCCGTTTTCTTTTGAATGGTCAGAGTGTCTTTCCAGTGTTGGATGTGTTCCGGAATCTCAGGCGAATCGAGTGTGCTTGAATAGGGAATGGCTTGATTGATGCCTTTTGAAACTGCTTCCAGGATAGCCTGCTTGATCGAAATAATACCTTTTGCTGATGATTTATGTTTCTCAATGATCAAACCGCGACTGTAACATATGGCGGATGTCTTGCCGGTTTTGTTTACAATTCGCTGTTCCATATAGAAATAGCTGCGATCCCAATAGATTAGCCTGGAGGTGACTTTGAATGCCTCGAAGGGGGCTAGTTCCTTGAAATAACTGATGGTGCGGGCATTGATGACAGCAGTCCACTT
This sequence comes from Pseudomonadales bacterium, assembly GCA_041590855.1. Classification (GTDB taxonomy): domain Bacteria; phylum Pseudomonadota; class Gammaproteobacteria; order Pseudomonadales; family Litoribrevibacteraceae; genus Litoribrevibacter. The sequence goes on along the minus strand of JBFHTA010000092.1, from coordinate 1,397 downwards.
CTGTTGTTTAAAGATAGGGATCAACCCTAACTGGCCAAACAGTTGAATGTGGCTCAAATCGAACAAGTTTCCGTAGCGGGTGTTGGTCATGTGCCCGTTGAAATCAAGATCGGTGGGCCATACCCGTGAATGGAAGACTGAGGTATCATTTTCAGCGATTGCGCCGAGTTTCTTTAAACGCAACCAAAGTAACAACAATCTGAAGTACAACTTCATGAGCCGGGAACCTGTTCATCCGTGAAGAGCAGAGGGATTCTACCCGTTTCAAACGTCAGGGGAAATGATTTGTCAGAACATATACATTTAGAAAAATTCAAGGAAAGCAGTACAACGGATCGTAGGTATGTGGCCTGGGATGTCATCATGATTCTGGTGTTGATTTCCAACCTGTCGTTTCTGGTTCTCGATTGGCTGCTGACTTGGGGTGGTTTGACCTCGTTCTGGCAGTCTTTGTCACCTGAGGCACATGACTGGTATCTGGAGTCCATAACTCCGAATTTCTATTTGATTGACGGCGCTTTTGTTGCCTTCTTCCTAACGGAATTCTGCGTCCGCTGGATGATCAGCTTAAGGCGCAATGAATATCCGGGCATTTTCTTCTTCCCGTTGTTTCATTGGTACGATTTGTTGGGGTGTATTCCGTTAGCAGAGTTCCGTTGGTTGCGTTTACTTCGTGTGATTTCGGTCTTGCTACGTTTACACCGGATGGGCGTGATTAACCTGAAGGAAAATTATTTCTACCGTCGTTTCATTAAATACCACGACATTCTGGTAGAGGAAGTGTCGGATAAAGTGGTGTTGAATGTGTTGAACGGTGTACAGGCGGAGTTTCACCAGGATTATCCGATTGGCAAGAAAATCATGGAAAACGTGTTTCTTCCGAATAAAGAAGAACTGGTTCGATGGTTATCAGCGGGTATTGAAGAGTTTATTTCAGAACATTACGAACAAAACAAAAACAGAATTGAGCAAAACATCCGGGATCGTGTGGAGTCTGCCGTGGAAGGGCAAGCCGAATTGCAGACGTTGGAAAAGTTACCTGTGATTGGTGATAAGATCAGCCAGGAAGTGCAACGGGTAGTGGCGGATGTGGTTTGGAAAGTCATGGATGGCTTAATTACAGATATTGCTACTGATGGTAAAGAACCGGATATGGACGCCATTATCGGCTCCTTGCTTTCGACCTTCAGTGAAGAAAACCCGAGACTGCATCAGTTAACCCGAAATATGTGTGTTCAAACAATCGATGTGGTCAAAGAAAAGGTCGCGGTGAAGAACTGGCGTCAGATTTCATAGTTGAAAAATGTGTAAGAGCATAAGGTGTAATGCAAGGCTTATACGTTCCGGATTCAGAGGCACCTTGGTTGTAGTCGTTGTGACTGAAGCCGTCATTCAGT
>JBFHTA010000091.1:0-13257 GCA_041590855.1 Pseudomonadales bacterium | reverse complement strand
TCCTAACAGGAAAGCAACCGAAATCAGTTGATAGGCTTCAAAGGTGTCAGCTTGCAAGGCGGCTGATGACGCAAAAACTTCCTGAATGGTTTGGCCTGTACTGTGTTTGAAGGCGTCCAGAGGTGTAGCACTGGTTAGGCCGTCGTGCGTTACCGCAAGACCGAAAATATGGTTAAAGGTGTCTGAGAAACTCAATACGAAATTATGATTCGGGAACGACCATTGCGTCATATCTACCGGGAAGGACACCAATAACAATGCGTAAGCAACCATGGCCGGGTTGAAGGGGTTGTAGCCCATCCCGCCGTACATGTGCTTAGCGACGATAATGGCAAAGGCAACGCCGACAGTGGTTAACCACCAAGGGGCAAAAGCGGGTAAGGCCAAAGCCAAGAGAAGCGCTGTGACGATGGCGGAGCCGTCTTTAAGATAAAAACCAACAGGGCGATGACGAAGTTTTAATACCAGAGCTTCAGAAACCAGCGCGACAGTGATGGCCAATGTGATGTTAATCAGGGTGCCCCAGCCATAGAACCAGGTCATAGCAAGAATGGCAGGCACAGTCGCCAGCACAACCTGGGTCATCACCCATCCAACGCTGCGCACGTTGGATTTGTTCATATGAGGGGAGGTAATACTCAATAATGACATGGGGTTCTTATCCTTTCAGGGCGTCCATTGCAGCCGTTTTGGCTTCGTTGGCCTGGTCATACTTAGCTTTTGCGTCTGAAACTTTGGTTTCCAGTTCGGCGGTTGTTTCGCCAGCTTCTTGTGCGGCTGCAAGTTCACGCTCCAGTTTTCGCCAAGCCGCTTTGGCTTGAGACGCCGCCACTTTCAGTTCTTTAGCACGTTGGGCGGGATCAACGGTCTCTGTTTCCGTTGTTTGTTTCGTCGGCTCAGCATCGGAAACGGCCGGTTTAGCTGCCGGAGCTTCCTTTTGGAGTTTTACCTTTTCTTGCAGTACCAGCTTCTTGGCATTGAGTTTTTCATAGTTCTGTACTGCTGTTGCCAAGGCGTCTTCCAGTGCTTTGATTTGATCTGCGCTTTCATTGGCCTCTTTCGCCTCATCGACGGCTTTTTGAGCTTGTTTGGCCGCTGCACGTGCTTGCGACGCCTGAACCTTCATTTCTTTGTATTTCTGGTCAAGCGTTTTAGGTGCAGGTGTTTCCGCAGCGGGTTTTGTTATTTCTGCTGCTTTGGCTGTACCTGTATTAGCTGCATCTGCATTTTGTGTGACGCCATTCTTGGCATCGTCTAATGCTTTTTTAGCGGCTTCATAGGCTGCTAGTAATTTGGCAACGTCTGCTTCTTGGGCTGATGTCTCTTCTGCAGACAGTTCACCGGCTTCTTTCGCGGCATCCAAAGCCCGTTGTGCTTTCAGATGGGCAGCACGCGCTTGGGACGAGGCCACTTTAAGCGCTTTGATGTCCACAGCAGGTGCATCATTAGCCGCTGCAGTGGTGTTGGACGTCGCTGTTGTATTGGAAGTCGTTGTTGTATTAGAAACTGTAGTACTAACGCCGTTTTTGGCATCGTCCAGCGCTTTCTTAGCGGCTTCATAGGTGGCCAATAACTTGGCAACCTCTGCTTCTTGGATTGATGCCTCTTCTGCAGACAGTTCACCGGCTTCTTTCGCGGCATCCAAAGCGCGTTGTGCTTTCAGATGCGCAGCACGTGCTTGGGAAGAGGCGACTTTCAGTGCTTTTAAATCCGGGCCGGAATCAGCAGTTTGTGATCCGTTATCTACTGAGGGTGCCGAAGGCGCTGAGGTAGTACCGGAACCACCGCTTCGGGCTGCATCCATATCCGCTTTGGCTTTGTCGTACGCTGCTTTTAGCTTAACGACTTCGGCTTCTTGCTCTGTCATTTGTTCCGGCGTCAGTTCACCCGCTTCTTTGGCCGCGTCAAACGTACGTTGTGCTTTAAGATACGCTGCACGAGCTTGTGAAGAGGCCACTTTCAGTGCTTTTAAGTCAGCCGCCGGAGCAGAGGCTTCCACACCTTTTTTGGTTTTGGCACGTGCCACTGCAGCGGCAATGGCTGCTTTCTTGTCAGCTTCTGCGTTGTCGGTGCTGGTGATTGAATCTTCATTTGATTCGGCAGACTGAGCAGCGGCTTTTTCTTTCTCTGCTTTTGCTTTTGCAGCGGCTTCAGCACGAGCCTGACGACGAGCTTCTTTTTCTGCTTCTTCTTTGGCTAAGCGTTCCTGACGCGCTTCGAAACGCATCTTGGCCCGATCCGACTTAATGTGCGCTTGCTCTTCCGCACGGATACCGCCTTTAGCAAAACGGAAATATTGCACCAAAGGAATGTGACTTGGGCAGACGAATGAACAGGCACCGCACTCAATGCAGTCAAATAAATTAAAGTGTTTGGCCTTCTCAAATTCTTTGGAACGTGAGAACCAGTAAAGTTGCTGAGGCAATAGTTCAGCCGGACAGGCTTCGGCGCACATGCCACAGCGAATGCAGTCCTGAGCCGTTGCAGGATTCGGGAATTCCGCTTCGGTTGCTGCGAGAATACAGTTGGTAGTTTTGATGACCGGCAGGTCCGTCGTTTGCAAGGCAAAACCCATCATAGGACCACCCATGATCAAACGGTGCAGGTCGTCTTCGTCCAAGGCGCATTGATAGAGCAGGTCGGCAATCGGAGTACCAATCAGGGTTTCGAAATTACCTTTATCGGCGACGGCATTACCCGTTACTGTGGTGATCCGGCTGATCAGAGGCTCCCCTTCAAGGATGGCTTTGGCAACCGCTGCCACAGTTCCTACGTTCTGACAAACAATGCCAAGGTCTGCAGGAATACCGCCGTGTGGAACTTCTTTACCAGTCAGAATCTGAATCAGCTGCTTTTCGCCACCCGACGGATACTTGGTCGGGATTGCTGCAACCACCACTTCAAACGGCAGTGTTTTTGGATGAGACGCTACAGAGGCTTTTAACGCTTCGACAGCGTCCATCTTGTTATCTTCAACACCAATAATGCAGCGACGGGGCTTTAGAATGTGCCCAAGGATACCAATGCCTTCAATGATTTGATCGGCTCGTTCACGCATTAACAGGTGGTCAGCGGTAATGTATGGCTCACATTCCGCGCCGTTGATAATCAGGGTATCAATATGATCATCGTCTTTCGATGTTAGCTTTACAGAGGTCGGGAAGCCCGCACCACCCATTCCGGTAATGCCATGGTTGCGAATGTGGTCCAGCAAAACTCGTGAGTCGGTGTGACGATAATCTTCAATGATTTCTCGTTCGCACCAGGTTTCTTCACCGTCGGTTTCAATAATCAGTGTTTCTGCCGATAAACCGGATGGGTGAGGGATGGCTCGGTTCTCAATGGCCACTACCGTACCTGACGTAGGTGCGTGCAAAGATGCACTGATGAAGCCGTTAGCTTCCGCAATGCGTTGTCCTTTTAAGACATGATCTCCGACCTTTACCGACAGTTCCGAAGGGCTACCAATGTGTTGTTGTAGCGGTAAATAAAGCTTTTTTGGCAGTGCAGCCTGACGAATCGGTTTTTGAGACGATTGCTCTTTATTTTCTGCCGGGTGGATGCCGCCATGAATGTCCCAGAGTTTTATTGCTTGACTCATTAGGCAGCTTCTCCTCGGCCTTTATCCGTGATAATCAGGTTGTCGTTCTTTGCCTGTACTAATTCAGCAGGGGTAACCGGTTGTTCCCAGCTCCAGGTTTGAACGGTAGGGGCCACTGGTACCATATCAATACAGTCGACCGGGCAGGGTTCAACACAAAGATCGCACCCCGTACATTCGCTGGCAATCACCGTATGCATCTGTTTTGCCGCACCCAGGATGGCATCAACCGGGCAGGCCTGAATGCACTTGGTACACCCGATGCACTCATCTTCGCGGATAACAGCCACTTTGGTGACGGATTCTTCACCGTGCTCTGCATCCAGAGGTTCAGGCTCCACGCCTAATAAATCGGCGAGCGCATTAATGGTGCTCTCACCACCGGGTGGGCATTTATTGATTTTTTCACCATTGGCAATGGCTTCTGCGTAGGGTTTACAGCCTGGGTAGCTGCATTGACCACACTGGGTCTGAGGGAGCAGGGCATCAATCTGATCGACGATCGGGTTGCCTTCCACTTTATAGCGGATAGAAGCAAACCCCAGAATGGCTCCAAAGATCAGGGCCAATCCGACTAAAGCAAGGATAGCGGTTAATAATGTCATGACGCCTCCTTAAAGTGTAACCAGGCCAGTGAAGCCCATAAATGCCAATGACATAAGACCTGCGGTAATCATGCCGATGGCAGCGCCTTGAAAAGGAACGGGCACATCAGAAACGGCAATGCGCTCACGCATTGCAGCGAAAAGCACTAGTACTAATGAGAAACCGACGGCTGCGCCAAATCCGTAAAAAACAGATTCGATAAAGTCGTTTTCTTTTTTAATGTTCAGTAGCGCAACACCTAACACTGCACAGTTGGTGGTAATTAAGGGGAGGAAAACCCCCAATACCTTATAAAGAACCGGACTGGCTTTGCGAACAAACATCTCGGTGAACTGCACGACCACAGCAATCACCAGAATAAAGGAGATGGTCTTTAAATAGGTGATGTCGAGCGGTTCAAGAATGAACTCGTAAGTTAAATAACTGCAGACGGACGACAGTGTGAGCACGAAGGTGGTAGCCAGTGACATGCCCATTGCTGTTTCCAGCTTGTTGGAAACCCCCATAAATGGGCACAGACCAAGAAACTGAACAAGTACAAAATTGTTCACCAAAATGGTACTGACCAGAATCAGTAGATAATCAACCATCAGCTTTATCACTTTATCCGCTAAATAAAAGGTGCTCGGGAGCCAGTGCTTATATCAGTTTTGTTGAGCAGTGATAACGACCTTGGTCAACAAAACAGGGAAATAATGACCCCTTCAGAGGTTCTTAAACGGCAAAATCTGGTTCCTTCGGCGCGCGTATTATCTGGCAGCGGGCTTTGCCAATCAAGTTGTAATGACTTTGTCATTAAGAGAATTGTCTATAACCATTATCGGTTAAGTGAATAATATTTTTGGATGCGTTCGGATTTTTGGATAAGCGGTTATTCGTTAATGATGTGATCAATGCAAAGATGTTTTCCCAGGTCACTTGCTTTAAGTCTGTGGGCGAGGGAATCGGAGTGAGGATTTTGGTCAAAGTCGTCACCTAGAGAGGCGTTTCGTCGTGCTTCCAAGGCTCTTAGTCCATCGCGTATGACTTCAGCGACGGATGTGTATCGTCCACTTTCAACTTCTTGTTGAATGAAGTTTTCCCAATGTTTGCCGAGAGTCAGGCGATTTGCCATAGCCAATCCCTTTTTTGGTATTTGTAAGATGTTGGATAATCTTTAGTGGTTTTTACGGTTCAATGCTGCGGAGAACATGACAATACTGTGAACAAGAGAAAGGACTGGCTCAATCGGTTGAAGGTGTGAAACCTATAGCGTCGTTAACTAATAAGCACAAAAAAGGCCGGAATGAATCCGGCCTTTTGAGAGGTAACTAAGAAAAACTTAGCAACTGGCAGGCAGCTTAAAACACGCGCATACCTGGCTCTGCACCGTCGTCTGGCGAGAACAGGTAAATTTCTTTGCCGCCCGGGCCTGCAGCCATCACCATGCCTTCGGATACACCAAACTTCATCTTACGTGGAGCCAGGTTAGCAACCATGATGGTTTTACGACCGATCAGGTCTTCCGGTTTGTAGGCGGATTTGATGCCTGCGAAGACATTACGTTTTTCGCCGCCTAGATCCAGGGTTAGCTGAAGTAGCTTACCAGCGCCTTCTACGTGTTGTGCATTTTCAATCAGGGCAACGCGCATGTCGACTTTCACGAAATCATCGAAAGTGATTTGCTCGGCCAGTGGGTTGTCTTCCCAATGCTTGCTGCTGGTCTCTTCTGAAGCTGCTTTAGGTGCACTGTTTGCAGCAAGTGCTTTTTCGGCTTCCAGGTCTGCTAGCGTTGCTTCTTTCATTTTCTCGATTTGAGCGCCTTCCACACGCTGCATCAATGGTTTGAATTTATTAATGCTGTGGCCTTTCAAGACTTCTTTACGGCTTTCCCAAGACAGGGTCTCAAGGTTCATAAAGGCTTGAACTTTTTCCGCCATTTCCGGAAGTACCGGTGCCAGATAAATGGTGATCTGGCGGAACAGGTTGATACCCATGGAGCAGATGTCCAGAACTTCCTGCTCTGTACCTTCCTGTTTGGCCAGTGCCCATGGTTCTTTGGTTTGGATGTACTCGTTAGCACGATCCGCCAATTCCATGATCAACTTGGTGGCTTTACCAAATTCACGCGCTTCGTAGAATTCTGCGATTTGCTCACCGGCTTCAATGAAACTGTTCATCATTTCCGGTTCGGCAATATTATCGGACAGATTGCCGCCAGCTTTTTTGATGAAACCTGCACAACGAGAGGCGATGTTAACGTACTTATTCACTAGGTCTGCGTTTACACGTTGAACGAAGTCTTCAAAGTTCAGATCGAAGTCGTCAACACCGCTGCCCAGCTTGGCAGCAAAGTAATAACGCAAGGCTTCCGGGTTAACGTGGTTTAAGAACGTTCTGGCTTTAATAAAGGTGCCGCGCGATTTTGACATCTTGGCGCCATCGACCGTTACAAAGCCGTGAGCGTTAACAGCTGTAGGTGTGCGGAATCCTGAGCAACTCAACATCGCAGGCCAGAATAAGGCGTGGAAGTTGATGATGTCTTTACCTATAAAGTGGTACAGCTCGGCTTCGGAATCCTTGCTCCAGAATTCATCAAAGTTAATGCCTTCACGGTCACACAGATTTTTAAAGCTCGCCATGTAACCGATTGGCGCGTCCAGCCATACGTAGAAATATTTGCCAGGTGCGTCCGGAATTTCAAAACCGAAATACGGCGCATCACGACTGATGTCCCAATCCTGAAGACCGCCTTCTAACCATTCTTGTAGCTTGTTGGATACGGAATCTTGCAGGTGACCGGCTTTGGTCCAGTCTTTCAGAAAGTCTTCGAAATCTGTCAATTTAAAGAAATAGTGTTCGGAATCTTTCTGGATCGGCGTTGCACCAGAAATGACAGATTTTGGATTTTTAAGGTCAGCCGGAGAATAGGTTGCACCACAGGCTTCACAGTTATCACCGTATTGATCATCGGCGCCACACTTAGGGCATTCGCCTTTGATATAGCGATCGGCCAGAAACAGGTTTTGTTCCGGGTCGAAGGCTTGAGTGATCATGCGAGTCGCAATATGACCTTTGTCTCGACACTGCTTGTAGATGTACGACGATAGCTCACGGTTTTCATCGGAGTGAGTCGAGTGATAGTTGTCGAACTTGATTTTGAAGTCCGCAAAATCCGCTTGGTGTTCTTCCGAGATACGGGCGATCAATTGCTCTGGAGTAATGCCTTCGCGTTCTGCGCGTAACATGATGGCGGTGCCGTGTGCATCATCAGCACAAACGTAGTAACACTCGTGACCACGGGATTTCTGGAAGCGGGACCAGATGTCGGTCTGAATGTATTCTAAAAGGTGGCCCAGATGAATCGGACCATTGGCATACGGCAAGGCGCTTGTTACAAGAATTTTACGCGGTTGAACGTCGGTCATTGTTGAAACTCAGCTCGTTAGTGGTTGATCAGTTCGTGTGATTATCCGAATGTTGAATAGGCTAAAGACATTAAGCCTTAAACGTGGTGCGCAATGTTACTCGCTTTGGCAAAGTTTTTCACCTTTTCGTTAGGTTGTTGTTGGGCAAAATTGTTGCATAAAAGGTGTGAATCAGGGGCAGTGAATATGGTTTAATACGCGCCATATTTTCAGACGTTCTGATACGTTAACCCATTCTGGAGTCGCTGTATGATTGATCGTACTCAAGTCGAAGAAGTTATCGCCCGTATTACTGACCCTTATCTTGAACAAAACTACGTGGAAAGTGGCGCTGTTAAGTGTATCGAGATCAGTGACCAATCCATAGAGGTGAACATCACCTTACCGTATGCAGCGGGTTTTTTCGGGGGCGGCGTACAGCAGTTGATTCAAAGTGGCTTGTCGTCGGAGTTTGAAGAGCACCAGGTGACTGTAACCGTCGATTGGAAGGTGGATGCGCAAAAGGCGGCTAACAATCTTCCAGGATTAAAAGGCGTTAAGAACATTATTGCTGTTGCTTCCGGTAAAGGGGGGGTGGGTAAATCTACCACCTCAGCCAATCTGGCGTTAGCGCTGTCGTACGAAGGTGCCCGAGTAGGCTTGTTGGATGCGGATATCTATGGCCCCAGTCAGGGGTTAATGCTGGGTGTTGTTGATGACGTTCGCCCGGAAGTGAAAGACGAAAAGTTCTTTTTACCGATTGAAGCGCATGGATTGCAGGTGATGTCGATGGCGTTTCTTGTGACGGAAAACACCCCAATGGTGTGGCGTGGGCCTATGGTCAGTGGTGCACTTCAGCAGTTACTGACCCAAACCTTGTGGGATGACCTGGATTATTTGGTTATCGACCTTCCGCCTGGTACGGGGGATATTCAATTGACGCTATCGCAAAAAGTGCCAGTCACGGCGGCTGTGATTGTCACGACGCCTCAGGATCTTGCGCTGTTGGATGCCAAAAAGGGCATTGAGATGTTCCGTAAGGTGAATGTGCCTGTGCTGGGTGTTATTGAAAATATGAGCACGCACATTTGTACCAACTGCGGCCATGAAGAACCGATCTTTGGTGAAGGCGGTGGCGATAAGATTGCTAAAGAATTTGGCACTTCGTTGATCGGTGAATTGCCGCTTTCGTTAAGTATTCGGGAAAAAGCCGATGCAGGTAAGCCGCATGTTGCGGATGATCCTGAAAGCCCGATTGCGTTGATGTACATTGAGATTGCTCGTCGTGCAATGGCGCGTTTGGCTCAGCAAAATCAAGCGCAGGAAGAGATGCCGATCATTCAAATGAGTGATGATTAATCGCGGCATTTTAGTATTGTTCTGTCGGTCGTGTAAGTGTTCTGGTTGGCGCGTAGGTTTTTAATCAGGACACAGGTATGATGTGCAAAAGAATTGTGAATGGCCATTGATTGGTCTGTGTAAGGAGTGAATAAATGTCAATTAAGTCGGATAAGTGGATCCGTCGTATGGCGCAAGAGCAAGGCATGATTGAGCCGTTTGAGGCTGGCCAGGTGCGCTATGGTGAGAATAATGATCGTTTGATTTCATACGGTACGTCTAGCTATGGCTACGATGTGCGTTGTTCAAACGAGTTTAAAGTATTTACTAATATTCATTCTGCGACGGTTGATCCGAAAAACTTCGACGAAAAGAGTTTTGTGGATGTGGTAGGCGATGTCTGTGTGATTCCACCCAACTCATTTGCCTTGGCCAGAACGGTTGAGTATTTTCGCATCCCGCGTGATGTGCTAACCATTTGTTTGGGTAAATCCACTTATGCGCGTTGCGGAATTATTGTAAACGTAACGCCTTTGGAACCAGAGTGGGAAGGGCATGTAACTCTGGAATTCTCAAACACCACGAACCTGCCAGCTAAGATCTATGCCAATGAAGGTGTGGCTCAGATGCTGTTTTTACAATCTGACGAAGCCTGTGATACCTCTTATAAAGACCGAGGTGGTAAGTATCAGGGGCAGACTGGTGTAACGCTTCCGAAGACCTGATGAAAGATTCTTCTACTCCCAGAGTTAGCCTGCGTAAAAAGCCAACTCAGGCCCGTTCGATCGAGAAGTATAATCGCATTCTCGATCAGGTTGCTGAGTTGGTTGAGTCTGGTGGTACCGATTGGATTACCACCAACCTGATTGCCGAAAAAGTCGGTGTGCCCATTGGCACGATTTATCAGTTCTTTCCAAATAAAGAGTCGATTCTTTATGCGTTGTTTGAACGACAACTGCATGAGTTGGACTCGCACTTCGAGCCGTTCTTTTCTGAATCGATGGATAACCTGTCGATGGATGAATTAATGGGGCAGGCCGTATTTTCCATGAGTACCGCCTACGAGAAAGTGCCGGGTATGGTTAATATCATGAACAGCATGCATGTTCATCCGGACTTTCGGGAGTTGGTGGCAGCCAATAATCGTCGCTTGGCTCAATGGTTGGCGAGGTTGCTTAAGCGACGTTTTCCGGAACAGGAAGAACAACGTCTTGATTTGATCTCCGAAGCTGTGGTCGAGTTGGGTGATTCGGTGTTCAGGAAGTTGCTATTGATTCGTCCAAGTGAAGACTTGCGGGAAATGATGTTGACTGGATTTAAGTTGGCTGTGCTGGCACTGGTCGATAAGCACTTGATGAATTGAATCTTGTGTCAGTTAAGAAATAAAAAGGGAGCTGATAAATGGCTCCCTTTTTTATGGTTTTTTGTATGAGCGTATTCTTAAGTGAAGTTATTAATCTGAATGCCATGGCCTGGCAATGCTTCACCATCAAGAATCGCAGTTTCTTCACCCATGGTCAGTCGACCTTCAGCAAAGAGTTTAACGGTTTCCGGGAATATAATGTGTTCCTGAGTGAGTACGCGCGCGGCTAAGGTTTCCGGCGTGTCTTCTGGCTTGATAGGAACAATGGCCTGCATAGCTACCGGGCCACCGTCTAACTCTTCGGTAACAAAATGCACTGAGCAGCCATGAATGTCATCCCCTGCTTCAATTGCGCGCTTATGAGTATGCAGCCCTTGATATTTTGGCAGTAAAGATGGATGGATGTTGATCATTTTGCCCAGATAATGACGCGTGAATTCTGGTGTTAAAATTCTCATGAAACCAGCCAAAACAACCAGCTCGGGCTGGTATTGGTCGATAATTTTGATCATCGCCTGATCAAAGGCTTCGCGGCTTTCAAATGCTTTATGATCGAGAACGTCGGTGTTAATGCCTGCCTGTTTGGCGCGTTCCAGTCCATAAGCATCGGCTTTGTTGCTGATGACGGATTGAATGCGGATCGGAAGTGTCTGGTCAAGTTGGCCATCGATCAGAGCTTGTAAATTGGTGCCACCACCGGAAATGAGTACAACGACATTCATAATAAGAGGAGTATTGGTCTGTATAAGTGGAAACGAATGGTGCTAATAAAATAAAGGGTTAAAGCATTTGAAAACATATGCTTTAACCCTGGTGCCTATCAGAACGAAAGTCTGTTACAGGTTTTTAACTTCAACCTGTTCTTCGTCAGCGCTTGCAGCTTCGATCGAGCCGATCACAACTGGTGATTCGCCTTCTGCTTTCAGAAGCTCAACGGCTTTGTCGGCTTCGTCTGCTGGTACAACGACGACCATACCGATTCCGCAGTTAAGGGTACGAAGCATTTCGCGGTCTTCAACGTTACCTTGCTCTTGTAGCCAATCGAAAACGGCAGGGCGATTCCAGCTTTTGGCATCAATTACTGCTTTGGCATTTTCAGGCAGTACCCGAGGCAAGTTCTCATACAAACCGCCGCCGGTAATGTGCGAAAGCGAGTTTACGGTTACTTCTTTAAGAAGAGCCAAAAGCGGTTTTACGTAAATACGGGTTGGTTCAAGTAGCACTTCACCTAGAGTCTTACCGCCGAAATCCTGTTTGATGTCGATGTTTTTGACTTCAAGAATTTTACGGATTAGGGAGTAGCCGTTTGAATGAGGGCCGGAAGAAGGTAAACCGATCAGGGTGTCGCCTACGGCAACTTTAGAACCGTCAATGATTTTTGACTTTTCAACTACGCCTACGCAGAAGCCTGCCAAATCGTAGTCTTCGCCTTCGTACATGCCTGGCATTTCAGCGGTTTCACCGCCAACAAGAGCTGCACCTGCTTGTTCGCAGCCTGTACCAATGCCTTCCACTACAGAGGCAGCAACATCAACATTCAATTTGCCTGTTGCGTAGTAGTCAAGGAAGAAAAGAGGCTCTGCACCTGCAACGACCAAATCATTAACACACATTGCAACTAAATCGATACCGATAGTGTTGTGCAGGTTAAGATCCATTGCCAGACGTAGCTTGGTGCCCACACCATCGGTGCCAGATACAAGCACAGGTTCTTCATAGCCTTTAGGAATTTCGAATAAAGCGCCAAACCCGCCAAGGCCTGCCATTACGCCAGGACGACTGGTACGTTTCGCAACTCCTTTGATTCGCTCTACCAATGCATTGCCTGCATCAATATCAACGCCCGCGTCTTTATAGCTAATGGATGTCTGATCTGTCATGTGTTCTCGCCCGATCATAAAAGTGTGTTAGAAAAGAAATTTCTTGCTGTGACTGAAGGTCTGATGGTTTGGAGTTTTGAGTGTCAGGTGTGAAACTGTTTTAAGTGTAATACGTATGAGACTCGTCCCATCGAATGTATTACAATTGCCGCGCACACAGGTTCAAGTCCAAAGTCCAATTCGTTGTTACCACAGTTTATGGTTTCAGCTCACTTGAATGGGGCGCTATTTTATCAGCACCCGTAAGGACGACCAAGATAAATATTGTAAGAGCATGGAAGCAATGTCTATGTATCAGATTTTAAAGACTTTTTTAGTTTTATTTTTCGGCTTGGTTGCTTCGTTGACGCCGGTTTTGGGACAAGAGTTAGGTACTCAGACCATCATTCGCAAGGTTGTTAGTCAAAATAAGGATGAATTTAACGCCTCGGTACGAAGTGGTTTTTCTGAATACCTGACTATCATGTCAGGAAATTCAAGGGTTTCCGAGTTTCCGCAGGTTGCTCCACTGATTGCTCAGGCGGATAAATTTTTGCTGGAATTCCGTTACGTACCGTTAGCTGAATCAGATTTGGAGATTGTGTCCGAGTTTGAGCAAAGTCAACAAGCCAAATGGCGCCTGAAGTTGCGATTCGACCATAAGGCGGTAGAACTTGCGATGTTCAATGCAGGAGCCCCGATTTGGCCATTGCCTCGTCCGCAGTTAATGGTGTGGTTGGCTCAGGAATCGGATTTGGGCTTGAGGACATTGGTTACTTCGCAGGGAGAAGATTCGGACGCACAGCGGGAAATTTTGAAACGGGTTGCTCATGGCAGAGGCATTGAACTGACTTTCCCCGAGTTTGATGATAAAGATCAGCGCGTGTTGTCGGCTTCCGCTTTATGGGGCTTGTTTCAGGAAGATATTGCTTTGGCGACCGAACAGTATCAGTTGAAAAATAGCGTTGCGGTTCGAATCTATCCGTCCGTGGATGACACTTGGCAGTTTAATGGATTAGTCATGATGCCGGGAGCAACTCAGGAATTCACCGGGGTAGCAGCGTCACATGAAGAGGCTGTTGCTCAGGTAATGAATGAAGCGAT
>JBFHTA010000090.1:0-13389 GCA_041590855.1 Pseudomonadales bacterium | reverse complement strand
GATCATTCTCTGTGGGTACACAGCCCCATCCGACTCACAGATCAGGTCCGAGCAGACTTAGAAACATTGGGTGAGGTGAAATTTCTCATTGCGCCTAATCATCTTCATCACTTATTCATTGGGGAGTGGCAACAGGCTTACACGAATGCTCAGACCTTCGGCACGTCAGAAGTAGTAAAGAAACGGTCGGATTTAAGTTTTGATGGTTTTCTCGCGACGGGCTGTCAATTTCCCTGGTCTTCGGATATTACACAACGACTGGTGACTGGCTCTAAAGTGATGGAAGAGTGCGTGTTTTTTCATAATGCGTCCCGGACGTTGATCGTTACTGACTTGGTTGAAAACTTCCGCCCTGAGTATTTCAAACCCTGGCAACGCTGGATTGCCCAAGGTGTAGGTATACTCGCACCTAATGGCAAGATGCCGTTGGACTGGCGTTTAACCTTCATGTTCAGTAAGGCTGAGATCAGAGAGCACCTGAGCAGTGTTCTGGCTTGGTAGCCTAAGCGATTGGTGATGGCTCATGGTGAAATGATCGAAAGCGAGGCTCAAACCTTTCTGCGCCGTTCGTTCAGTTGGTTAAGTCTATAAGGGGTTGAACCTCTGAGGAATCAAGTCTCATATTGACTAAATTCCTGACCGGTTAAATAGATTGTGGTGTTGGCTCTGGTATACTCCATGGCCAGTTTTTACATCCGGATCGTGTTATCTGCGTGCTTTTTATCGCGCTTGTAATTTTTGTCTGTATTAATCCCATGAATTCAAGGACAGTATTTGTGAGAACCATTCTTTTATCTCTTTTAACGCTTCTTTCGTTACTCCCCCTGACCGCCATGGCGGCCGTAGAAACCTTCGTTAGGGAATACACCTACAACGCAAGCGAGAACGATTCCAAAGTCTCTGCCCGTAAAGCGGCATTGCAGCAATTGCAGGTCATGGTGATTCAGGAAGTGGGTGTGCAGGTTCGGTCGTCGTTTGAAGTTCAGGATCACGTTTCCAATGACGAATTAACCCGTGATGTGCAGGCCCATTATGGCACTTATGCCAAGGCTCTCACCAAGTCAGTGATTTTGGATGAAAAGTGGAACGGTGAAACCTTCTACATAAGAGCAGAAATCATTGTTGATACTGATCAGGTCGGGCAGCAGATTCAGCGTATGGTTCAACAGCCCCAGGTTGCGGTTAAAGATCCTTGCGAAGCAAAAGAAGAGCAAGCGTTTGATTTAATCAAGAACATGCATCGCAAAGAGAAGGTCGAAGCCCTGGTCGAACTGGCGCTAGCTAACCCCATTGATGAGGAGTGTTATAGCTGGCAGTTGTCAGCGATGACTCAGTTCCGTTTGGCTGATATGGATGACCCAGAGTATCGTAAGTACATTTTTGAACAGGCAGAAAAAGAGTCGACCTCGTTTCAGGGGGATTTACTGGTCAATGTACTTCGCTATGCATTGCGCATCAGTGCGTTATCCGATGAAGAGTGGGACAAGGTGCTGGATATCTTACCGAGCACAGACAAAAGAACCGCTTCAACCGTTACCACGTTATTAATCAACCATACTCGCGATGAAGAGGCCGAAGGCTTGTCTCGCTACAGCGCCGAAGTGAATGACCGTAAGCAATCGAAAGATGAGTTGGTCGACAAGCTCGATCGTTTGTTCACCATGGCGAAAAACTACCGTTTAGGCACTGAAGATAAATTGTTAGCGTCAGAGTTCGCTTTGAGGGCGTTGTCTGCGTTGCCCGCGCATCAACTGAAAGTGGCTTTCTACTATTACCCTAAGATGCAACCGGTGATGGATGTGCAGGATCATCAAAAGTTAAGTAAAGTGTTTGCCAGTACCTTTAATAAGCGCATGGATGAACGCAGTCTGGCACTTTACGTGAATCATTTTAAGGACGTAGAAGTGAACCAGCAGGTGTCACGCTCCTTACACGGGGTGATTCAACGCCTGGATCGGGAAGCCCAAAAGCCGGATAAAATCTTCCAACAGAATGCCTTGCTGGAGATCATGACGGCGGACAAAACCAAAATGTCGAAAGCCATCGACCAGATGCGAACGAATAAGAAAGAGAAAAACCTCTGGTACATTCGATTCGATTTGCCGGATTCGCCAGCGTGTACCGTGCAAGAATGTGCTGAACTTTTGTTTGATGACAACAAACGAACCCAGCAGGATGCAGCAGAATACCTGGCAGCCTACGGTGAGCGAGCCAAAGCAGTAGAAGCGCAGGTCATTAAAAAATTGACGCGCGTGCGAGCGTTGACGAAATTTGAAGAGCCTCGGTATGTAACCTCTTACTTGATTCAGGTTCTGGACAATATTCAGGCGTCGTCGGATCAGGCTTATCGTCTGATGATCTGGGGATTAGACGGAAAAACCAAGCACGTTCAGGAAGCCGCCATTCAAGCCATGACGAATGTTGGCGCCAAGGCGTTGCCGATCATCCAACAGGAGTATTACAAGGTGTCACAAACCGGACAAAGACGCATTGTGAACGTGATTGGAACGTACAAAAATAACCAGCCAGAAGCAAAGGCCTTCTTGTCGTCGATCACACCCGCAAACGATTACATCCGATTTGCGATCGAAGATGCTCAAGTGAGTTTATTAGAATAACCCCAGCGGGTTTGCCCCTTTTAGTGTCTTTATTCACCCTCTGAACTTCCGGCGGTTGCACGTATTGTTTTCCCTTCACTAACGAAGGGAGACATGCCCATGGCACTCAATAGCATTGATTTTGAAACGGCAAAAACAGCGGACGGTCTGAGAATGACGGTGGTGAAGGGCGTGCCAAACCCATGGGGAGAAGCAGTCCGTAACATCTTTTTTGTTAAGCAGTTGCCGTGGCAGGCTGTCTATCACGACCCTTTCAATCAGGAAATGGCTGAATGGTTTGCCTCCTCCAGTGCTCCGTCGGTAGTGCATGATCAGGAAGCGCCTGTGTCTCATTGGCAGGATATTCTGACGCTGGCAGAGCGACTAAACCCTACAGTCAATCTCTTACCAGAAAGTGAAGCAGATAAAGAAAAGACCTTGGAGTTTTGCAAGCTGGTGTGCGACCCGGAAGGTCTTAACTGGTATCGTCGGCTCAATATCATTGATAAAGGCTTAAAGGGCGAAGAGGGTGGTTTTGATAAGCCGATTGCGCAATATCTGGCGTCCAAATACGGTTATCAGTCTGACGAGGTAGAAGGCTATCATAGTAAGATCATTACCTTACTAAATCTGTTTACAGATCGTTTGGAAACTCAGCAAGCACAGGGCAGTCACTTCTTGGTGGGCGATTCTCTGACGGCGGCAGATTTTTATCTGGCTGCAAGCATCAGCAACTTAAAGCCCTTGCCAGAAAACCAGTGCAAAATGTTCCCACCGATGCGAGCCGTGTTTGGTTATTTGGATCAGCCTTTGGCCGATGCACTATCGGACACCTTGATTAAACACAGAGACTTTATCTATTCGAATTATGTGGAGCTGCCGATTCATCACTAGATAGCTGTTACCTGAACACGTCTCTTACATGGATAGATCTCATACTTGAACACGTCTTGCGCAGGCCAGAGGTCATTCTCTGGCCCGAGTGTGGCGCTTCTTATCTGAATTCAGGTCTGAATTTAGCTTTCAGCGTCCACATCAAACGATCGGGATCTGAAATGCAGGTCGCGTTGTGGGAAAGGAATTTCGATTTGATATTTACGGAAGGCATCATCTATGGCCCATAGATAATCAGAAGATAATGCCGTTGGGCGTTTGACCTGATCTGCAGACACCC
Source organism: Pseudomonadales bacterium (assembly GCA_041590855.1). Lineage (GTDB taxonomy): Bacteria > Pseudomonadota > Gammaproteobacteria > Pseudomonadales > Litoribrevibacteraceae > Litoribrevibacter. Next base: position 9,618 of record JBFHTA010000090.1, on the reverse strand, counting down.
AGACGCCGAGCACAAAGTCGAGACTGCTATCGCCGAATCCTGTCATCCAGACAGCGGGTTCGCGACCGGGTGTTTTTAAGGTATAAGGCACGCTGTTTGCGGCTTCCAACACAGCTTTTTTAACCAGGGTTTTATCGGTACCGTAGGCTACACCAAAGGGAATACGAAAGCGTCGTACATTTTCTTCCAGAGTCCAGTTGGTGACATTACTGTTTACCAGTTCTGCGTTGGGAATCAGAATATCCACGTTATCGTTGGTGCGTACCAGAGTGGCTCGCATATGTATGGCTTTCACTTCACCGGTTACGCCAGAGCTGAGTTCAATGAAGTCACCGATTTTTAAGCTCTTTTCCAACAGAATTGCGAGCCCGCAGACAAAGTTATTGACGATGCCCTGTAAACCCAGGCCAATCCCGATGCCTAATGCGCTGGCCAGTAGCGCCAGCTTTCCGACCGGAATACCAAGGCTGGAAATAGCGACCACGAAACCAACCACCAGAATTACATAGTGCAGAATGCGGCTAATAGCGTAGATTTGAGCGTTGGTGATTTCTCTGTCACCACGGCCAATCCGCATCAGGCCACGGCGAACCAGCGCCGAGATAACATAGGTTGCCAGAATCACCAACACAGCGGTAAGAAGTTGCGCGTATGAAACGGAATATTCCCCGAATTTAATGAGGGTGGAATCCAGTTCGAGCCAAGTCATAGTTACTCCCAGGTTCCCTAAAACCAACGACGACGTTTAAAGAAATAGATGAGCCCGGCCGCACAGGTCAGCATGGCGCCTAATAAATAGTAGTACCCGTAATGCACTTTTAATTCTGGCATGTGTTCAAAGTTCATGCCGTACAGTCCCGCCATGAAACTAAGTGGGACAAACACAGCGGTGATCACGGTAAGAATACGCATAGTGACGTTCAATTGATGGGACGCGATGGACAGATAGCCTTCGATTAAGTCCCCGCAAATTTCATAATGCATTTGTGTCAGACTGTGCAGTCGTTCAAATCGGTCATGTACATCGTTGGCTAAATGGGTGTATCTATCATCAGAAATACGTACGCCTGCATAACTGTCGGTGGTGGATAGCAGCTTTTTAGACACAGTTTCATGATAGTTGAAGACCCGCTTTAATCTCAGTAGCTTGGCTCGGTAAGAGGTTAATTGAGCCAGCATTTCATCGTTGCCGTGGTCCTGAACAGCATCTTCCAGGTCGCTGAGCTCGGCTTCAAACTGCAAAATAGTGTCGAGGTAAATGCCTGCAGAGTAATGCATGACCTGTAACGCGACTTCGTAAGTGCCTTTCAGTAACGGCTGCTTTTGATGTTCCCAAATATATTCAACCCCGATGGATTTACCGGGGTGGACTGAAATCACTGAGCGTTCAGTGATGAAAAAGGCGACGGTCTGGTGTTCAAACACAAGGTTGTCTGACACGTTGAGAATGCCCCTGTAGAGTATAAAAAGATGCTCGTCGAAGGGTTCGAACTTGGGCGGATGTCGCTTTCTCAAAGCGTCCGTAATCGCTAACGGATGACAGCCCATTTGATTCAAAAAGCGCTTAACACGATCAACGTCGTCGATTTGCACATCGATCCAGATTCTTGAATCCGGAGTTTCACGCCAGACATCGATTAATTCTTCTCCGCCCACTTGGATGTCGGAGTGCTCGCAGACTAGCTTGCATCTCAGCATGAGATTCCCTCACAGGGTTGTTCTTGGTTATGGAATTGATTTCTAAGCATAATCGTACTTTCCGCCTTTCGCTAAGGCCTTTTGATAGGCCGGACGGTTTTGGAAGCGAGAAACGTAGTCAACGATATGCGGGTGCTCTTGTTTGGTGGCGATGCCTCTGGCGACACAGGCTTCAAGCGGAAAACTCATCTGGAAATCGGCACCTGTTAACTGATCGCCAGCGAACCACGAGTTCTTGGAAAGATGAGAGTTGATGAACGCCATGTGATTACTAATGTTAGGACCGATGAAGGTATCCGTGGCTTTATTGGCAATAGTTTTGGCAATGGGTTTAACAACAAAGGGCATAGGGCTGCTCTTAACCTTGTCAAATACCAGCTTCAGTAACAAATAGGGCATTAATGAGCCTTCTGCGTAATGAAGCCAATAAAGGTAATCCTGATAATGATCGCTTTGTTTTTCCGGCAGGAACTGGGGGCCGTACATTTGCAGCAAGTACTCAATAATGGCACCGGATTCAGCCAGTGTAACCTTGCCATCGACCAGCACAGGGGCTTTGCCTAGCGGGTGAATTTTTTTGAGTGAGTCCGGGGCAAACATCGTTTTAGGGTCGCGCTCATAGCGGACGATCTCATAGTCCAAGGCTAATTCTTCCAATGCCCAAAGCAGGCGTTGTGAACGGGAGTTATTTAAGTGATGAAGTTGAATCATAGTGCGTCTCTTTTGTTAGCTGGTTATTCTTGTTTAACACAATTTTTGCCATGGCTATGGCCGATTAGCGTCCAAGGGTGGATATACGTTGTAAAGCCCATTTCGGATCACTTATACGTTTTGCCAACTGTGCACGATTTTTATTATGAAAAAGCGACACATAAAGCGTTGAGTGTCGTTTGGTGAGTTTTTCCTCATGCCATTGACTGAGACAATGAAGAGTGAACATAAAAATAATAACAAACAAAGTGCTGTTCCTTAGAGAGCTTTAAGCGTTCATTCTGGCAGGAATGAACGGCCTCGTAATCCTTTCACGTCTTGGGTTTCTCTGAGAAAAATCGAGTTCAGCCTGAATAGTCCTTACTGTTATTAAAAAAATAATCAAAATTCAGAAAGGGGAATATCATGTCAAACCTGTATGGAAGAGGTGTACTACTGCTCTTGGTACTTGTACTGGGAGGCTGTAAATTACATGTCGCCACCGAAGGCGGGCGAGGAAATGTCACCTCGAAATCCGGTCTGATCAATTGCGGTACCAAAGGCACTCAGTGCGATGTCGATTACTCCGATTATGCGGGCAGCAAACTCAGCTATACCGAAGAACTCTATGCGGCAGCCGATCCGGGGTTTCGTTTTAGTCATTGGAGCGGCGATTGTTCCGGCAGTGGTTCATGCAGTGTAAAACTGTCCAGAACATCTGGCGATAAATCTGTTTCTGCCGTCTTTGTAGAGGAGCCGCTAAGTACTGAGAAGTCGCTGGTTTCATTCAGGTTTTTACAGCAGGATAACCCGTCTTTGCCGTCTGATATTACGGCAACCATTAATGAAAGCAACCGGGCGGTTCACTTAGCCGTACCTACAGGGGTTAATTTACAAACCTTGGTGGCCAACTTTGAAAGTACGGGTGTTGACGTTACTGTGAATGGTGCCAGCCAAACCAGTTCGGAAACCGTCAATAATTTCACCAGTACTGTCATGTATCAGGTCCGGGCTGAAGATGGATCAACCCAGCGTTATGGCGTGACGGTTTCGCAGGTGGATTATCAGGCAAAAGCACTGACCAGTTTCAGGTTTGCAATGCAGGACAATTCCGGTTTTGAACAAGACGCCATCGGTGAAATAGACAGCAGCACTCACCGAATTCAATTAACAGTTGCTCAAGATACCGATCTTTCATCATTGATTGCGAGATTCGAAACGACCGGGCAGTTTGTTACCGTAAACGGAATAGAGCAGTACAGTGGCGTTACGGCTAATAACTATACCTCCGATCTTACTTATCGTGTGACGGCCTACGATAACTCGGTTCAGGATTATACCGTGAGCGTGTCAGAGTCTAATTGTCTGGAACAGCCGTGGCAGGGCAATTATCGTGTGACCTCTGCTCAGGATATACAAGCGCTGGCGGGTTACACCTCAGTCACAGGTACCTTGTCCATAGGTGGTCAAAGCACAGGTTTAACGGATGTTGCCGGGTTGGAATGTTTGAATACGGTGGGCGGATTAACCGTTCTGTCGAATCCGGATTTAACCAATCTTGATGGCTTGAGCGGCTTAAAAACCATTTCTGCTAATTTGATCATTTCGGACAATCCGGTCTTAACCAGCATTTCCGGGTTATCCGGTTTGACCTCGGTATCGAACATCAGCATTTCCAACAACGATCAATTAACCTCCCTGAATGGTATTGGTGGTGTGAGCCAGGCGCATGAAGTGGATGTTTCTTCAATGTTTGCCCTGACCGATCTGAATGCACTGACTCATATCCGCATTATCAACAAACTGAAGTTGCAGACTTTACCAGAGCTGACTGTTCTGCCTGCGTTTACCGCTTTGGAAAATGGCCTTTACCTGGAAATCACCGATAATGACGGGTTAACCAATCTGACTGGGTTGGAGCAATTAACTCAGGCTTCGGTTATCAGTATTTCCGGGAACGACGGGTTGGAGAATTTAGTAGGGTTAAGCGGTTTGACGTCGGCGACTAATGTTGGCCTGGCTTACAACTATAACCTGATCTCTCTGCAGGGGCTTGAGCAGCTTAATGTAGTGACGTCCTTAACGCTTCAGAATCATCAGCGTCTTCAGGCTCTAACTGGTCTTAGCGGCCTTAACAGTATTTTCAATGGTATTACTTTGTTGGATAACCCAATGTTGTCCGATCTAACTGCGTTGAGCAATCTGACCAGCCTTTCCGGTAATTTAACGGTCCGAAACAACGACAGCTTACGAGATTTCACGGGGATGGATAATGTTTCTACCGGGCTCTCTACAGTGACCATTGATAGCAACGACGATTTGCAAAACCTGGCCGGGCTGGCTGCAGTACCGAGTGCCACCAAGATTATTCTCAAGAATAACCCGGTATTGGTTAATCTTCAGGGGCTGAACGGCTTAACCACCACCAGTTTATTGCAGTTGGAGAACAACGCGGCCTTGTCGAGCTTGGCTGGGTTGGACGCTTTAACCCAAGTGAACGGGCGTCTGGCGATTATTAATAATGATGCGATGTTCAGTACCTCTGGTGCGCCTCAACTGCAAACGGTGACCGGTGATTTTGACGTTGAGCGAAACAATCAGCTAACTCATTTGGATGGCTTTAATCAATTAACCAGCGTGGGCGAAACGACCATTCGCCTGAACAATGCTTTGGTAAATCTGGATGGCATGCTGTCTGTTACAGAGATCAAAGGGTCGCTTAAACTATCCGGCAACAACCAGTTGTTGGATTTGAGTGGTTCGGGGAATCTGATGCAAATCGGTACAGGCGCAAGTGATGATCTGGACATCCGTGGCGGAGCATTGGATCACCTTGGCCTGAGATCTCTAGCTCGCGTGACCGGTGATGTATTGGTGGATAACACCTCGCTGGTGGATTTTGACTTACCTGCGCTATGTGGAGTGGGCCAGAACTTCCAGGTATCTGCGAACGGTGCGCTTTGTACCAGTAAGGTAGATGCTATACGTGATCAAGTAGTCGCTTGTGACGGCATCGGCGGCACCATCACTATACGCGATAACATGGTGTGCCCTTAATGCTCACCAGTTAAAAGTTCAAGGCTTCTCAAATAGCCTATTAATTAAGAAATAACTGCACTTTAGCCCCGGCGCTTTCATTCTAATGAAGGTTCCGGGGCTTTTTCGTGGCTTCTACTGATTTCTGGTGGTTTTTGTTGGTTGATAAATCATTGTATGTGCCTGGCTTAGCTGCAGAGCGGTTTTATATAATTGTGTTTATCAAATCGGTTCGTTGTACAATGTTGGGATTGTTAACGAATGGCGGTGCCTAAAGAGATTATCAAAGACACAACGGACGTTTTTGATGATAACCCGCCAAGTGCTTTTCGATCAGTTGTGAGGAAATATGCCAGACTATAAGAACTCAATGCTTAGCTTTGTTGCTCAGTATGGGAAGCATCTTAAAAACGATGACAAGGACAGTTTACTGCAACCCGATCGCGAGTATTCCATTGACGAGCTGGCAAGGGCAACCGGCACAACCAGTCGTAACATTCGGGCTTACCAAGAGAAAGGGGTATTACCACCCCCAGCGCTAAGGGGCCGAAAGGGCATTTATTCCAATATTCACTACTCAAGACTGCGTTTGATTTCTGATCTTTTGGAACGCGGCTATACCTTATCAACCATCGCCGACCTGTTGAATGCTCTCGAACAAGGCATGGACTTACGAGCTTTTGTGGGTGTCGAGTCGGCCTTAACCAGCCCCTGGACCGACGAAACCCCGGTGGTGATGCCGATCAAAGAACTTTATGAAATGTTCAATAATAAGATCGAGCTGGAATCCATCAACAAAGTGCTGGAATTGGATTTGGTCCGCTTCGAAGAAGACATGGAGCACGTCCAGGTTCGTAGCATGAGAACGCTCAAAGCCGGGGCCGAGCTTGTTGCTACCGGAATTCCGTTCAATGACTTGTTAGACATCATCCAAATGCTGCGTGGTAATGTGGAACGTGTCGCCAATGAACTGGTGAAATTGGTGTCCACTCATGTGCTAAGTGACTATGACGGCGATGGCATCCCGCCGAGTGAAGACTTGCCTGCACTTGCTGATTTAATCTGGCGTTTACGTCCACTGGCTGAAATGGCCGTTCATGCCGAGCTGGCCAGAGCGATGGAAAAAGCCGCCAACCACTTCCTCGGCGACCGCCTTGAGTCGATCATTAAGGGCATGGAGAAAGAGAAGCAGTCTGGTGGTGAGGAGTGATTCATAGCTCCTAAAGAATTTATGATTTCAAGTAAAGTGCTGATCGGTGATGCTGAAATTGAGGTGAGGCATGAACCATGTGTTGATCCTGATTCGTATAGGCACAAGAATATCTTTATTGAATCTTCTAGTGTTGAAAACAACACTGTGTCAACCATCACTTTTAACGATTACCTTACTATTCATGTGTTTTGGGAACACTGCTCATCTGGTGTATCTCAGGACATTTTATATATCCCTGAGTCAGGTGTTTTATTCATAGGATGTGGGAGCATTAGTGCTAGGGTATCAACGCGAGAACAGAAACTTATTGATGTTAATTCAGTTGCTCTCTTTTGGTCGTTTGATAGGCATGGAGAATATGTTTTAGAAACAGGTGAGATAGAGTGTTTTCTATATTCCTTATCGGGAGATAAGATAGCTAAAGCAGATGTCGATCCTCCTTATGAAACGTCGTTGACTGAAAAAGGCATAAGGTTTGAATCCGATTTTTACGGTAGTACTTGGTTGTACTATCCTGATGAGAGCTGGTGATTGAGCCGTTGCAAATTTATTAAAAAATTCTATAAGAAAGCCACCGAATCGGTGGCTTTCTGCATTCTACGCCTGGTTATTTAGATACATAAGTTCAGATGTATTCGTTCAGGATATTAGGCACTGGCCCATTTAAACGCCGAGCAAACGATTCTCTGATAGTTCACCGGCAAACAACGCTGCATTAAATCCAACGCTTTTGCGTCTGGACCAATCAACACACGACGCTTATTTTTATGAACGCCACGAATAATGGTTTCAGCGGCTTTTTGAGAGCTGGTCATGAACAGCGATTCGAACTTGTCTCGAACGTTTTCAGCCGATGCGGAACCCGTTAGTTTTTCCACGCTTTCTGCCATTTTGGCGTTCTTGGCAATGTTGGTTTGGATGCCACCCGGGTGAACGCAGGTGGCTGAGATTAAACCGCCTTCAAGATCCAGTTCTTGGCGCAGTGACTCTGTAAAACCACGAACCGCAAATTTAGACATGTTGTATCCGCTTTGGGTGGGTTGAGCGAACAAACCGAAGACGCTAGATATATTGATGATGTGGCCTTCTTCACCTGTTGTGCGCATGTGCGGTAAAAAGGCTTTGGTGCCATAGAGTACGCCATTGACGTTCACGCCCATGATCCATTCATAGTCTTCATAGCTGGTATCTTCAACGGTACTACCCATGGCAACCCCCGCGTTGTTGAAGACTAGGTGAATCTTTTTGTGATCTTTCATCACCCGATCGGCCCATTGATGCATGCTGTCTTTGTCTGCAACGTTCACTTCTGTAATGGTGACTTTGACGCCGGTTGGAGCTATCTCCTTTTGTGTGGCTTTTAAACCGTCTAAATCCCGGTCACTGAGTGCCAGGTTGCAACCACGTTGAGCAAGTGAGATGGCCAGCGCACGGCCTATACCGGAGGCTGCGCCAGTAATGGCGGCGACTTTGTTGTTGAAATCTTTCATGAGTATTCTCTTTGGTTTGTATAGTTATAGGTCGGTTTTCTGGGGTTAACGAAAGTGCTAAGTTAGAGCTCTTGTCCAGGCCGATTGGTAATGTGTATTTTCTTTAAGAGAGGGCGCGCTTGGGCTGTCTTCTCTAGGGCAAGGTCGGCAATGTCGAATGAAACGAACCACCTTGGCTAAATCGCGGTTTGCTTCTGGCAAGAATGGCACCATGATCGGCCAAACGTGGCACACGCCGGAACGCTCCAACCACTCCACCTGTACTCCGGCGGCTTGGGCTTTATTTCTCGCTTGTTGCGCGTCGGTGTAGAGAATTTCATCCGAGCTGGCGGTAATCATCATTGGGGGCAAGCCAGCAAAATCACCATTCACTGGCGACGCATAGGGATGAGTTCGGTCTTTCTCTTCGGGCAAATAAAGATTGATGATCTGTTTCACCAGATCAGCTGACAGCATAACGTCGGTTGGGCATTGGGTTTGAAGCTGTTGTTCATCCGGCTGTGCGTTGGTTGCTGGTGAGAACAGTACAGCGCAACGCGGCTGGGGGATTTGTTGATCCCGTATCTGCATCAGGGTGGTCAGAGCCAAACTTCCTCCGGCGGAGTCTCCGGCCAGAATGATTCGCTCTGGTCGCTTATCCAACGAGAGTAAGTAGTTGTAGGCTTCCAGACAGCGGTTGGGCGCGGCCGGGTAGGGCTGTTCTGGTGCAAACGGGTAGGTGGCCAAAAAAACTTCGGCGTTCAGTCGTTTTGCCAAGCGAGCGGCCAGGTTGTGGTAGGTGCGGGTGACACCGCCGACAAAGGCACCGCCATGAAAATACAAGACGGTCAGTTTCGGGTGTGGCACAGACACGCGCTCTCCCACAAATTCCGGTCGATCAATCTTTCGGATATTTACGCCTCTGGGTAATAAGGGAATGGCCGGTGCATGATTAAATACCCGTCTTAGATGCTGAACGGTTTGTTGCTGCGTTAGGTTATGACGTTTGATCAGGCGTCTGGACACCGCTTGCAGGATGTAAGAATGAATACTCATAACGTCTCCTGCCCGTTAGCTTGTTATGCTCAGGGATTGGTAAATTTCCATCCGCCTTGAACAAAGTTGGCCGTGATCTATCTCTATTCGTTGATAGTGTTGCGTGGCCTCTTTTCGAAAGCGTGGAGAGGTGTGCGGCAAAATATCCAGTACTGAAAGCGGGTAGTTCAGCACAGCATGCTCAATCACTTTCGATGCTAATTTGCTTTTCAAACCTTCCAACACCTTGGCTGCGGTTTGTTCGTTCATGTGGGTAGAGGCTTCGCTGATGTATTCCACGTCCAGGCCGGAGGCCACGCCGATGATTTGTTTGCTGTTCAGGTGATGTGTGATCTTAGCAGCAATGGCAGGTTCAACGTATCTGGGAATGATTTGGTGAAGAATGAAATTCGGGACGTACTTCATCATCATTGCTAGAGACTCAAACAGCTTAGTATAAGCGGCTTCTTCCTTCTC
>JBFHTA010000089.1:0-13399 GCA_041590855.1 Pseudomonadales bacterium | reverse complement strand
GGGTATCCGGTTGGATGCCCGAGACAGTCTTTGAGAACCGTTATACAGACGCCTTTCAAGGAGTAAGGACGTCGACAATTAAAAGGATGTAAACATGCGTTTATCTATCATTGATGCGGATCGCCATGTCATGGAGCCGCTCGATATTTGGGCAAAGTATCTCCCGCCAGAAATACAACGCGCCTATCCCATTAAAGTGGTTCAGGATAATCCTCTGGCACGACAAGACCGTATTGAACGGTTAGGAGCTAAAGGCGATCTGGCTTTGCCGCCTACGTTTGTAGTGGGTGAATTGCCAATTCTAAGAAACTGGTCCGAGCAAGTTCAAATTGCCAGTGCCATGACAGAGAAAGGCAATCGCTCATCTCGTATTGATGCAATGCACCCGGAATCACAGCTCAGATCGATGGATGAAAGCGATATCTCTGTCGCCTATTTGTTTCCGACCTTTGCTGGCTTTGTTGTCAATCATGAAGGCCTTCCTACTGAGGTGTCATTAGCGTATTCAGGTGCCTACAACCGTTGGCTTTACGATTATTGTTCAGCCGATCCAAACCGTTTAAAGGGCGTTGGCCTGTTAAGCAGACATGATCCGTTAACCTTGTGTGATCAATTAGAGCAGATTATTGAATATGGTTGGACTGCGGTGAGTTTGCGTCCGGAGGTGATTGCGGGCAAAGATTTCGGTCACCCTGATTACCAGGCATTTTGGGCCAAGTGTGAGCAGCATAAAATTTCCATCGTCTTTCATGGTGGAACCAATCTCCATGCTCCCACTGCTGGTACCCAGCGGTTTGAATCTCGTTTTGCAATGCATGCCTGTTCTCATCCGATGGAATCCCAAATGGCTTTTGTCGCCTTATTGGAATCCGGAGTGTTGGAGCGCCACCCGCAACTGAAGTTTGCTTTCCTGGAGGCAGGTGCTTCCTGGGTGCCTCATTGGTTATGGCGGTTGGATACTATCTGTTATCCAGAGTTTCCTTCGTTGGTGGAAGACAACATCAAGATGTTGCCTTCGGAGTATTTTAAACGTCAATGTTGGGTGGCTATTGAATTAGGCGAGCCTTGCCTGTCTGAGGTGGTAAGCACGATAGGCCATCAAAAATTGCTGTACGGTTCAGATTTTCCGCATCCGGATCATATGCATTTCACGACGGAGGATATTGCCAATCAACTTGAGGTTTTTAATCAAACCCAGTTACAAGATGTCTTATCAAACAATGCACACGTTTTTTTTGGTGAGGCCACATTGAAAAGTAGTCATATCTCTGACGATGCTAGCCTGCTGGTAATGGAATGATCAGAGCTCGGTTTGGTTAGATTTTATTGACAATTAAAGTCAAGTTTCAAGTGTTTAAATAATTATAAATCATAGGGTTATGGTGATTTATTAAAGTGCTAAGGAAAGAGTGATGCAACTTGCAACATCAAAAGAATCGATGGCGAACGAGCGACTGACGTGGCATCCAGCGTTCAATGTCTATCTCTTTGACAATCAGGATGTGCTGCTAATATCAGAAAACCAGCAATGGTTATTACCGGAAGCTCAATTCCCGCATGTGCATCGGTTGGACGGTGTTAAAACCTGTCAGGCTGTTTTGAACGCAGCGGTGGAGTCTGAAGAGCAACAGAAGGTGTTTTATGGTCAAATTAATCAATTGATCGCGTCTGAAATCTTGATTCAGGCGGACAATAAACCGCTGTATCTTCAACCGGATTTTACGGTTCAGAGCAAGTCGAGTAACTTTACGCTGACCTTTCAGTCGTTGAAGATTCAAGTGATTAATTTGTCACTGTTAGCGGAACGAAAAGGCATTGAATCAGTGTTGATGGATGCCTCCCAGACCATTGCCGCATACAAACTGAGTGTTGTAACGAAGGCAGCTAATGCCAAGTTAAGTTTCATTTTAGTGGATGATTTTCTTGATCCCAGAATTGTGAATCAGAGTCTTTCAGGCGACATTCTGGTGATTAAAATTTCGGGCGAGCAAATCTGGATTAGCCCTTTGTATACAGAGCAAAGTTTCTCGAATTTTCCGCATTTACAGAAACGTATTCTCGACAATCAGCCTGTCCGTAAGGCAGCAATGTCCCATTGGCCAAATCGCCTGCATGCATACCCCGTGGATTGTAACACCTGTTTCACTGAACGACAGTTGGCGGACATTACTCAATTGCTGATTGCACAGTTGCAGTCAACGTCGGCGCATTCTTTGTTAACTTACCATAAAGCTGATCATCATAAAGCCTATCACCCGGTGAATTCGGACTTGTCGCAAAGAGAAGACTTTGAGCAACAGTTGCAGCGACCTGTAGAACTTAGCGCATGTGCAAACCGGTTCAATGAGGATGGCGGATCACGTTCTGTGTCACCACAAGCGACAGTAGAGAAATTGCGCGCTTTGGTCAGCCCGATTACTGGGGTTATCAATCACTTTCGGGAGGTAGAGCTGCCCAATAACCCGCCAGTAAAAGTCTATCGAACCGGTTTTTTTAAAACCCCTGCGCGTTTAACACCGGATGTGATGGAGCAAGGTTTCGTCCAGATTTGTATGGGGAAGGGCGTTTCTCCCATCCAATCTCAGGCCAGCGCCTTATGTGAAGCTGTTGAGCGCTTTTGCGCCATATATCAGAGCGACGTACCCTTGATGACTGCAAGACCGAGTGAGCTGGCAGAGCAAGGTAAGCGTTGGCTAGGGTACCAAGCATTAGTGCCGTACAGTGATCGCCAATATCAGGCGTTCAGTGATCCGGCTCACCCTGATTCTCGTTTAAAGCAGGCGGCACTGCGATTTGACAACACACCGATTCATTGGTTGCCAACCTGGTCGTTAACTCATAAGCAGTCAGTGTATGTGCCGTTAAGTCAGTGTTTTAGTGGCATTCCATTTAAAGAAGAGGAGTTCGGCCGCTGGCATTCCAATGGCTGTGCAGCCGGAAACACTCTCGAAGAGGCGATTTTACAAGGGCTGTTTGAATTGATTGAGCGGGATGCGGTGGCGATATGGTGGTATAACCGGCTCAGTCGTTCGGAATATGATCTGACAAACCTGGATCAGGACAATCTTGCCAAACTGAAAGAAACACTTCTGTCGGCAGGGCAAAACCCGGCTCCTACAGAAAAGCACTCTGGGGCACATACCGCAGACTCATCGAAAGTTGAGCCCACAGGCTATGACTTCTGGGTTCTTGATTTAACCTCTGACATTGGGGTCCCCGTTATGGCTGCCATTGGTAGGTATCCTGATTCTCCAGGGTTTGTAATGGGGTTTGGTTGTCATTTCAATGCAGAGATAGCTGCACAAAGAGCCTTAACAGAGCTATGCCAGCTTATACCTATCCGGTATCAACACGGTGCGCCTTTCGATTTTGATGCGGTAGAAGCGGGGGATTACCTTTATCCTAAGACGGACGTTTCCGACGAAGCCGAATTGAGTCAGTATTCATCTAATGCCTCGTTGAACTTGGGGCAGAGTGAACCCCCTCTGAAGGAAGGTCAGGATGGTACAGAGTTCGGGCTGCATACCGACATTCGAGACGATGTAATGGCCCTTGTTGACAGGCTAAAGGCCATGAATCTTGAAACCTTAGTGCTGGATTATTCCCGTTCACACATTCCTTTACGAACAGCCAAGGTATTTGTGCCGGGGTTATGTCATATCTGGCCGCAACTGGCGAACACCCGATTGTATCAAGCGCCGGTCACTATGGGATTGAGAACGGAACCTCTGCTAGAGTCAGAACTGAATCCGCAACCTTTGTATATATGAGAGCTCTCTCAATATAAGAACTATCTGGGTACGTAATGGTATGTAATAGCAAAAAATTCTCGCTGTTGTACTTTATATACACAGGTTTCTTTTATCAGGTGATCTTATGGCAATAATTATTGGCGAACGTACCGGGGTGAAGGTCGAGCTGCAGCCTCAACATGTTTTTGGCCGTCATCCTACTGCAGCGACTCCATTAACCAATGCACAGGCATCGCGTACTCATGCGGTGGTGATTTGGGATGGCGAGGTCTGGTTGATAAAGGATACCAGTTCAAACGGCACCTACATCAATGGTCAATATCTGGCGCGTGGCGCTCAACAAGTTTTGAATGTGAATGACCAGATTCAGTTTGGCAGTGATCAGGCAGACACCTGGACAGTGCACGATGTATCTCCACCAGATAGCCTGCTGATCCCTATCACCCTGGGCTTACCGACCATTACACTGGGTGAAATTACTGCATTGCCTTCAGAAAACGATCCCCAGATCTCTATATACCGGACGCATCGTGGAGTTTGGATGTGTGAAACCGCTGCTTCTGTCTACGAGCTTAAAACCGGAGATAGGGTAGGTACGGCGGACAAGCAATGGCGGTTTGTGTGTGCACAAGCCAGTATCCAAACCGAAGTAATCCGCAATAAGATGCCTTCAGAAGAAAAGCAGCTCTTGTTCCGATTTGAAGTCAGCCAGAACGAAGAACACGTCTCTTTGTTAGTTAACGTTGATGAACAAACTCTAGACCTGGATATTCGTAATCATCACTACCTGGTGTTGTTGTTGGCCCGCAAGTATTTATCTGACAAATCTTCAGGAGTTGCGGATTCTGAATCCGGCTGGATAGATAAAGACCTGCTTGGCAAGATGTTGGGCTTGGGTGGTAATCACATCAATATTCAGATCTATCGTTTCAGAAAACAGTTTGTGGAAGCGTATCCGGATGCAGATCACCTGCCTCAAATCATCGAGCGACGACCAGGCGAAGTCCGTTTCAGCCCAAATCCGGTAGAAATCATCGGCGGGGTCAGTCTGGAAAATCAGCATGGATTAATGGGGCACAGCCTGCGTTTGAACTAGCGAATCAGACCATCGGGATATTTGTAATCGATTAATGACAGAGAAAAGTATTAACTCGCTTGAAGGCCGGTAGCGGGAGGTAATACTTTTGTTAAGCCAATTGTGTGTTCAGCACCCTAAAAATAGAGTGTTTTGCGTTTCAGAATTAAAACGTCAGACATTTATTTAAGGATGCGAAATGAACAGACAACTAAAACGATTGGCAGCAATCGCCATGGTCATAATCTCGATTTACTTAACAGGATGCTCGGGTCAACAAATCCGAAACAGCAGCAGTGTTGTAGATTATTTGTATCCAAATGGCTTGGATAATGCGGTTCAGCCAAGTGTGCCGGTGTTAACCTTGCCACTAAAGGTTGGGATTGCATTTGTTCCCAAGAAACTGTCTGGCAGGGCAGGTCGAAACTTTTGGTCAGATATGACGGTAGGCGGGCCTCGCAATCGGTCGAACCACTTTTTGTCGCAAGGTGGATTGAGCGAATACAAAAAGACCGTCATTCTAGAAAGTGTTGCTGATCACTTCAGACAACTGGAATTTGTAAGTGAAATTGAAGTGATTCCTTCACCGTATCTGACCGAAGAAGGAGGTTTCAGAAACCTGGATCAAATTAGCACCATGTATGGTGTGGATGTGATGGCGTTGGTATCTTATGACCAGGTTCAATTTACAGATGCAGGATGGTTGTCATTAAGTTATTGGACATTAGTGGGGGCATATGTCGTTTCAGGTGAGAAAAACGATACAAGCACCATGCTGGATACCTCTGTATTCGATATTAAGAGTCGAAAAATGCTTTTTAGAGCGCCGGGAACCAGTGTTATTAAAGGCCAATCAACGCCTGTGAACCTCACCGAAGAACTTCGTGCGGACAGCGCCAAAGGGTATCAGGAGGCGGCCGATGATATGGTGGTTAACTTAGGGCATCAACTCACCCGTTTTCAGCAGAAGGTCAAAGACAGACCGGAGTTAGCTCAAGTTCAGTACCGTCCAGGTTATGGGGGCGGAACATTTAGTTATTTCGAAATGGTTTTAGTTTTCTTGTTAATGGTTGGATTGGTGTACCGAAGAATGACAACGGAAGTTTGTTAATTATTCTGGCCTCTACCAATCAACCGTCACACTGACGCTGATGTGCACGGTTTGTCACCTCATTCGACGCTTCCAAAAATCAGCATCAGGCCAGCGTTGCTCGAGGCTGTACATGTGGGCTCGATTATGTTGGTAGGTGGCAAATTGCGCCTCTACTTGCTTGGTATAGTCCTCGTTAATTGAGGCTCCGTTATGCCAGGCCGCTACTTTTTCAGCGGCCAGTAAGCCATGGCTGAGGCCTTTGTAGATGCCCTGTGCGCTGATCGGGTCAAAGCTGGCGGCTGCGTCGCCAATGGCCATCCAATTCTGTCCTTCCAGTACCGGTAGTATTCCTGAAAGAATCGCACAGCTTCGGTAGTTGAGTTCTTCCAGCGTGAGCTTTCGAGCGCTGGGCCCCACAAACGTAGTGTTTGTTAATGCGTTTTCAAAGCCTTGGTGATGGTGTTCTCTCAGTTCGGGCATCAGCTCACGTTCTGAAACAATCATACTGACGACCTTTCGCTCGGGCAGTAGTGCCTGGTAATACCAGCCTTGCGGGGTGGCTTCTAACTGTATTTGCTTAGATCCCTTGCCTTGCGCGACGGTTGCAAAACGTACGGTTGCAACGAGTTGATCATCAATTTTTTTGTGTATGTCCAATGACCGGGCAAATCGGGCCTTACTGCCAGTGGCGTCTATTACAAAGCCTGCATTGATAACAGAAGGTAATGGTTGTGAGGCTTGTTTAAGATGTAACCTGTGTTGCTTTGAGGAGAAGACATCGTTCTGAGAGCACGAGTTAGGTGCTGTTCCAATAAAACGGGTGTTCCAGGCGAGTTGGACTCCAAGTACCTCAGCTTTTCTTGCCAGCATGGCGTCAAACTCAACCCGGTTTAACCGCCAGGAAGGCCCCATGGGATTGACGATAAAGTCATTATAGCCTGGGCTGGATCGTCCCCAGACTGAAGCGAAACCTGGGCATGGTTCATGGCTTGCCTGATAAAATTCGGCTTCTACTCCCAATTTTTTTAACAAGGGTAGGATGTTTGGTGGGCAATTCTCCCCCAAGCGAACTTGCCCGGGGGATTGTCGTTCTACCAGTAATACAGATGCGCTTGTGGTGTTGCGAATGGCGATGGCCGCCGCTAAACCAGCGGGGCCACCTCCGAGGATCACCACATCATAAGAGGGTAGTAGGTGAGTCATCCTAGTGCGGGCATCCTCTTTTTTTCTTGGGTGGGTTGGCATTGAATGGCCAGGCTGCCACCGGATCAGTGGCGTCACCGGGGTTTGTGAGTTGGCTTTGTACTTCGAGATAAAGCTCAGGCGCATATGTCTGGGTCTCACTGTCCACATTAGTGCCTTGGACGATAATGCCGATTTTGTCCCAATCCTGAACCGACTGAAGCGGATCTTGGAAAGTCGCAGCAGAAGCCGGGTTCACCGCATAAGTGCCTTTGCCCCGGATAGACCATTTCTGCTTAGGTAATACGTTGTTATAGACTTCCTCTGCTACGTACACTGCATCCGGACGCTGAGAAGGCCAGGACCAATATAAAGTGGATTCCGCGCCGTTGCTCTTATTCACGCCATCGGTATTAATGGCGGTGGCGTGAATAGAACAAGAGTTGTAGTCCGTTTGCCAGGGAATGGCCATGAATTTGGAAACATCGCCGGGTTGTAAACCGTCTGTCATGTTATGGAGGGGAATCCAGCCGCTGGTTAAGTAAGGTGTGGACTTGTCCAGCCCTTCATAACTTAACGGGTAGTGCTTGATTCTGAAGGGACCGGAGCCGGAGGTTTTCCAATCCTGATGGTAAATGTCTTTTTCCATAATGGTGTAACTGACTTCGATGCCGGGAACATAGCGGCCGCCAAGGCAGTTGGCCATTGAGGCCATGTCCAGCATTTCACCTGGCCCGAGTTGGGTTGGGCTGCCTTTCTCAAATTGGTTTTTGCTCCATTGCTCCAGCATAAAATACTGAGTCTTGGTGACGGTCAGGAATGAGGTTCCTGCGGCACCCAATGAAAGCGGCATCAATGGTGCCCCAATGTTGGTTTCGTCTTTGTTGGGATTACGAATGAAGTTCAAAGCCGCCATGATGGTTTCATTTGGATCGTCGTTTTCAGAGATCGACTCCACGGCGGTATGTGCCCGCAATGCTAATGGGGGAAGGTTTGCCGTCCAGCGTTGCAGATTGCAGGCAATGAAAATGGGTTGAATGTCCTGTGTGAAATTGGGCTTGAAGGTAGGGTTATAACTGCATGTGTCTTTTTTGGCGTTCATGCCGTACAGATCGGGCTGTAACCCTAAGTCTCTGACAAACATGTTGTAGACATCATCCCAGACGGAAACCACATTTCGAATTTGTGGTGCGTAAGCCGGATCACCACACACGACCCAGGCGCCAAAGGCTTCTTCGGTGGAACCATCATCAAAGACCAAGGTTACGTTAACCGGGCCATCAGCAGCGGAGTCAAACCAGCCGACATTGTTAAGATCGCCCGTCATTTGAATAGGAACGCCATATTCATCGTATTGGCCAACGGCGTTGCCGGAACTGGCAAGCACTAATAATCGGCCTTCATTGTCGGTGAGCATCTCTCCTAGTGTGTCCAATGGGCCGCTGGGTTCAAATAGCTCGTCGTTAGTATCTTCTGGAAAACGGATGGGGTAATCCGGCAACGGAACAATTTCACCATGCGCTTTGACGCACTTGGCTTCTGAGCATCGATTAAATTGGGCGGTTTCTTTCATGCAGGCAGAGATGGCTCTTGGGCCCGCATCTATCATTAATTGATTTAATCGATTGACGCTGTCGATGCCCCCGTGAACTTCCGGATTGCGCATTTGCGGCACCTGGTTATCTGCATAGGCTTCAATCCCTTTGTTATTGACCACGTTATAGGCGGCGGCTTTTTTGTTGGCAAGGTGGCTAGACCAAATCAGGTCGGTAACGATCCTGCCATCCGCTAGCTTGGTTCCGATGACGATTTCGGTGCCTGCACTGCTGGGGTAGCAATCTTCACCGTCTAAGTCGTAAGCGTAAATGCGAAAGCGTGCCGCTTGTTTCTTTAAATTGCCTTCGTCATCTCGTAAGTCGTTGCTGGTGACCGGGGTACTTTGAGTCCCCTTTTTGATGGGCAGGCCACCGGTTACCTGGGTGCCTTCCAGTGGTAGCCCGGCGCTGGTTTCCGGTGAAAGAATGTAATCTTCACTGGTGCCAAAACGGGCAAAGTTAACACTGGGGTGTACTCTGAATACGGTTTTGTTAGTCATGATCAGAACATTCCTTAAAGCGAGTTCGCGTTATTGTTGCCGGGTGGTGTACCTGGTTTGCTGAATTGCGGCGTGACACCGTTTTCCCAACAGTTGCGAATGGCGCCTCCCACACTGGCCATTACCGGGAAGAAGTTGTCCGGACTTTCCCCTTTGAACAGGGCTTCAAGTGCCTGACTTAGCTGACCGAATTGTTTGATCAGAATGTTCTGTAGGTTTACATCTTCCAGGGTGTAGTCATCCGGTGACTTGGTGGAGAAGGTGGCTGGCAGTTTGCCTCCGTCCGGGCCTCCTGCATCCTTAATTTGATTGAATTTCTCGAAATGATCTCCACTGGGTTCGATATCATCGGCGGTGTTCTGAAAGACCGGAGGGACGGTTTGGTCTTTCTTACATTGGCCTTCACCCTGATCTGTAATCAGGTCGATTAGCAAGGATACCTGGTCAAATCCAGCAGCTCCTGATTCTGTAATAAGCATATTAGGCATGTTTCGGTAGAAGGCAGAAAAGAAATCTACTTGTCTGACTCCGCCTTGGATGTTGTTCTGTAGCAGTCTCGCTCCGAAACGCAGTGCATCGTAGAACTCGCCAATGGTGCCGTATTCTCCTACCGATGACTGCAATAGCACCTCTTTTCGGGTAGCTCCGAACTCTGGTAATTCCACTAAGCACATGGCATTGACGTGCTGTAAATCCAACGGCCCGATTTCAGCGGTGTAAGGGTGGTAAGGTTCGGTTTCTACGCTTGGGTCAAGACTGAAATCCAGATGCGGAATTTTTTTACCCTGATAGACCGGCGGAGTAATGGTCGGGGAGAGCCCGAAAGCGTTTGCCATATTGGCTGCGCACTGTAAGTGGAGCATTTCCTGGTTAAGGACAGTACGAATGAGTTGATAGGCTTGTTCATCACGGTTTTTGATTGAGTACATGGCGGACATATAAAACGGGATAGTCCACAACTCCAAATCCACTGCAGCTTGCAGATGATCATGGAGGTGTTCCATGGTCCAATCTGTGTGTTGTATTCTCATGAGATTCCATCTTCTTTTTTTTGGGTGAGTGAAAGCATTAACCTTGGCTCACTCAAACGTGGTAACCGCCTGTGTGTTTCGGGTGTTATCTCCTCATCAGATAGTCCCTGAACTTGCATACACACTCATACCTGCTTACCAGAGTTAATTCTTCATATTGAGTTATAGACAAGCCTAGGCGATTAAAAAATTACACCGAATTACAGTGGTAAATAACTTACCCGTTGAGGGGACGGTGTAAGCGTGTGTAATTGTTATTTTTTAGATCTCTTATTAGTTTAGAGATGATGTAGAAAAGCGGTCAGTAGAGGGATTTTCTGTGAGAGCCAGTCGTTTTACTCAACTTGCAAATCACCTTGGAGTACAACATGTAAAGGCGTTTTCTCAAACGAGATGGCGTAATCATGTCTATGTCTGGGACCCAGGCAATCTTTGTTCGGGCTTATGTTATGTGTGGCTGATCAAAAAGCTGGAGAATCAATCACTATTGAATGATTTGGAAACAGAGCACTCCTTGCCATATTTTGGTTTTTTACTGGATGAAATACACCGCTTACAGAAGCTCAGTTATTACCCGGACTTTCCTAAAGACTACACACCTAATCAGGCAGATTTGAAGTTATTTGTTTCTAAATATGGCACCAGCGATTGGCAGGGCATTACACGCCTGGTTCAACAAGAATACCAGGGTAATTATGTGCTCTACGATCTTTCAAGTAATTATGACTTTGAAGATGCGAATATCATTAGATTTTCGTCTATGCCAGACTTTGTAAATCAAGCCACATTTCAAGGTTCCTCGGCATCGCATATCACGGCCTCGCATAAAGAAACAGGCATGCGCTCTGCCCAGGAAATGATGCCTAGCTCCGCCGTATTGGGGGTGTTCCGTTTTGGGCGTGATTCTACAATCGACATTAAGGAAGACAAACCTGTTAGTGGGATGTCCATCCTGTCTGAAGGCTTCACTGAATCTGATACAGAAGTGGTTGAGACCACCTCAGGCCATCAATTTGTTTATTACCTGGATAAAGAAGGGGTTCATCATTTCTTTGACCCGAACGCAGGGGAGGTGATTGAGTCCGATTCAGACCGTTTCTTTACGTGGTTAAACCTATATTTGAGTGCAGCAGATTTTGCCAGAAACCGTGCTTTGCCTAGCGTTCCGTTCTTGACGCTGTATCAGTTACAAGGGTTATCGTGCAGAACTGCACGTGCCACATGTTCATCTCGTAAGGCTTCATAAGGTTTTAATCAGCTTACTTTTCAGTCTGCTTTAAAATCTCTTCATATCGGCCAGATGCTTTCAGTTTTGAAAAGCCTTTTTCAAAAGCCTCAAGATATTTGTCGGAATCTTTGGCTGCCTTGCTGAACATGATGTGATAGACATCAATGGTGTAGGGCTCGGGGTGGTGAGTGAATTGATTCGCATCTTCAGTGTTGAAAAGTTCATCAATAATGGCGTAGCCGACACGCTTGGACGCGCCGTAAACGTCTATGCGGCCTTGCAATAGCATTTTAAAGTTGAGCTCTTCATAGGGGACAACTTCAGCGGGAATATCAAGGCGCTTGTATATCTCCTGATTTTTATATCCCACCGTGACACCCACCTTGTATTGCTTGAGACTGGTCAGCGTGGCCCACTCAAAATCCGTGTGTTTCAGGTGAAAATATACAGAAGGGTCACGGAGAATTGGTGTAGGGTTAAAGGTGAAGTCTTCCGTCCTGCTTCTTAACTTTGTCCAGGGAAAGGTGCCGTGAAAACGGCCTTTTTTGGCGTAGCCGTAACTGCGTTTCCAGGGAAAGTAACTGTACTTAACTTTAATGCCTTCATAGGCGTATGCTTCTCGAACGATCACTTCCAGTGGTGAGGTAGGGTCTTTTTCTGAAAGATAAGGCGACCATTCACCCACAGCGAAATGTACCTCCTGCGCGTTGGCCGTCAGAGGCAAACAGGTAAGTGTCAGTAGTAACAGTGTGAAAAGCGAATGGCCTGTGTTCATATATTTAGTATACGCAGCGGACGTATTCAGTGATTACCCAAAGTTTCTGAATTATGAATCAGAATGTGTCTGTTTGTACATTTACTGTTGAGTAGTTAGTCAGTTATTGGAATCAATGTCACCTTTTGTGAGTTATCTTCTGATAAATGGTACAGATATTGGCCAGGGAGCTCGTCTTGGTCTAACCCGTTCGGGCAGACAGGGCCCCGCAGCGCTAGCCTTTTCCAAAGGCTCCCGGTTTTTTGAAATTTTAAAGAAGGTGCCTTAACACACCTGCAGAAAAAACGCCGATGATCACTGTAGGCAGCAATGACAGACGCAAAGCACAAAGCAAGGTGATCAATAGCGCTAATAAATCTGACGGTCTATCAGAGACAAAGCTGGGGGCAATGACTGAAATCAACACGCACCCGGGCACGTTCTCTAAAACAGCCATAAAGCGTGGACTCAAGGTCCTGTTATGCACCGCCATATACCCGAGTATTCGGGTTATGTAGGTAGTCAACGCCATTAACAATATAGTGATCAGAGTGAGCTTATCAATCACAAAGGGGCACTCACAGGTAAATGATTAGCTTGCTTGTAGGATACAAACAACCCAGCTAGTGTACCGGTAGCCACATACCAGGCCCCCGGAACCAATAAATAGGTCAGAGCTGCAACAAGTAAACTGGCTAACCAGGGCCGGCAGGTACTGACTCCGTTCCACATACCTTTCAGTAATACCAGGAATACAGCAGTAAAGGCCATATCAAAGCCGTATTGATTAAGATCTCCCAACTCTGGTCCTAGGTAGGCGCCTAGTGCTGTAAAACTCACCCAGGTCAGGTACAAACCAGCGGCCGATCCAAGATAATAGGGTAGGCTGATTATAGATACCCTACGCTTTTTCGCATCTGATAAGGCCATGGCCCAGCTTTCATCACACATGAAGAACAATGCCGGAAAGGCTTGTTTCTTTGGGAGATGTTTCAGGTAGGGGGCAAGTGCAGCGCCCATTAAAATGTGACGGCTGTTTACCAGCATCGACATGGTGACGATTAAAAGAATATGAGGTGGTGAAGTCCATAGCCCCATTGCCGTAAACTCCGAGCCTCCTCCGAAGTTTAATCCGGTCATTAATGGCACTTCGATCAGACTTAAACCTTTTTGACTAGCCTGTGCTCCT
>JBFHTA010000088.1:0-13597 GCA_041590855.1 Pseudomonadales bacterium | reverse complement strand
TTCATACCCATTTCAGAGTTATAACAGGTAGACGCGAAGTACTTACCGTCGTAATCCGCATCGGTGTTATCCAGGTTGCCGTCGACCATTACCTGGAATGCCACTTCCATCTTTTCTGCGTCAATCACGTTGAACAGTGAACGATAGGTGGAGGTATCTTCCAGCGATGCTTTGCCGTCGTTGACGATAGGTACTTCGAACTCACCATTACAAATCACATACTTGGTGTATGGCACCTTTTGAACACGCAAACCGTGAATGGCCTGACAGTTTGGAATCGTGATGATTTTATCCGTCTTCATCACATCACAACGAATACGTGCTACCCGGGTATTGGCCTTATCGTTGATGAACACATACTTGCCATTGTACCGGCCGTCGGTCATCGACATATGCGGGTGGTGGGAATCCCCTGCCATGATATGAGCACTGTCGCCTTTAATACGCTTACTCTCATTGGTTAGACCCCAGCCAGTAGCGCTATCCACGTTAAATACCGGGATTCGCATCAATTCACGCATGGACGGAATACCCAAGATACGGACTTCACCCGAGTGACCACCGCTCCAGAATCCATAGTACTCATCCAGATCGCCCGGATGAACAAACGGCGAGTTGGCCATTTCCGCCGCTTGAGCTTTGGCCGTTGCTGCAAACATAGCTGCCGTCATCGGCGCTGCTACTGCACCCGCTGCCCCTGCGAGCGCGCCTGCGCCCAAGAAACTACGACGGCTCATGCCACCTGAGGTTTGCTCTTCTTGTGGAGAGCGATTGTTATCTTCACCTTGATGCTTATTCATAGTGATGCTCCTGGCTTGCTTATTTATTGGCCGTTAATACGGCTATTTTTGTTCAGAATTTGTTGTATTTAACTGGGTTCGATGATCTTGATCGGATCGACTGTCACTGCGTCCTTCGCTAAATCAGGCTGTTTAGCCGCTTTCTTGCCACGCTTGCGCTTCTTGTTCACTAACGGTGGACACTTGTCGTCGTTCCAATAGGTCACCTGGCAGTCCAAGCAGTGATGGCATTCACGCAAGTTAATCTCACCGTTCTTCTCAATCGCACCTATCTCACATTCCACCGCACACAGCTGACACGGCTGACCGCAATCCTTACGACGCTTCAACCAATCAAACAAACGCACACCGGACGGAATCGCCAACGCTGCGCCCAGCGGGCAAATGTAGCGACAATAGACTTTTCGGCTAAACAGAGAGATCACAATCAAGATCAGGGCGTACGTGATGAACGGCCAGTCGCGATCGAAACGCAGTAGGAAGACAGTTTTGAACGGCTCCACTTCGGCGTACTGTTCTGCGGTTTGCAAAGATTCCAGAGACAATCCAAAGAGCGCCAACAAGATCAGGTATTTCACCGCCCACAGACGCTCATGAAGAGCAAAGGGCACCACGTATTGCGGGATTTTCAATTTCTCGGCCAATTCCCCAGCCAGTTCCTGCAAGGCTCCAAACGGGCACATCCAGCCACAGAAGATGCCTCTGCCCCACAGCAAAATGGTGACCGCCACAAACACCCACATACAGAAGATCACAGGGTCAAGCAGGAAGGTTTCCCAATGAAATTCACTCATTAAGGACTGCATGAAGGTGAAGACGTTTACCACAGAGATCTGCCCCATGGAGTACCAACCAATGAAGAGCACTGTATAAAGTAAGAACGCACGACGGAATTGATGCAGGAAGTTCGGGTATCGCACCAGCCAATCCTGGAAGAAAATTACCAATACGAGCACAACCATACTGATCAATAAGATAATGACCGAGGTTTCTTTTTCCGCCCACACCTGCTTCCACAAAGGTTGGTCTTCCAGGCTTCCTTCAACCACAGGTTCCGGACGATCAACATACTTATCCAAGGGCAGATAATCGGCCTTAAAACTGCTGAACAGGCTATCTACCGGACCAGTCTGACGGCGCACCAACAACTCTACTTGCCACTCTTCACCCGGATTAAAGTTATGGTGTTCGCGGACGATAAAGATCGACATTTCTTTAAAGTAAGGAGTACCTTCCGCGTAGAGGTCATTTACCCGGTAATGATCCAGATCGCGAAAGCTGAAAACGTTATCGCCTTGATGAATCTGAATACGGTCAAAAATACCACCGCGCACATAGCCGGACCCTTTGAACGAAAAGCCATTCCCCATCAAACCAATGGCGTGCTCACCTGGCTGTAAAGTGTCTTTTAGCCACTGAAACTCACTATCTCCTAACAAGGAACGGCCGATGGTCGGGATATCCAATAAGGTGTAATAGAGCTCAATGAACGAACCATTGGCTTCTTCTTGAGACAGCGGTTGGTCGCTGGCCGCTTCGGTGCCTGCGAACGAATCTTCGACCTGTTGATTATTCAGAGACAAACGACGAATTGAACCATCCCCGGTCAAGGTCAGCCAATCGCTTTGCTGATAAACATCCTCTTTGATGGTGGCCATAGCCGAGGCTGCGGTTTCGTCATAATCAATAATGCCTTTGGCTTTAGCGACTTTTTTGGCCGCTCGCATGATCGCCAGGTTTTCCACCATGACAGTCACGGTCGCGCCCGACAGACCGTCCACATGCACCACACCCTCTTCTTGCAAGCCACCAATTTTGACCTTATCGGAGACGTGCAACCCCTGATATTGATCGGTAAAGATTTGCAGTTTCTGTTCGGGAATGCCCACCAGCAAGATGGGTTCGTGATGTTCCAATACCTTCGCTGACAGTATCTTGCCTTCTGGATCAATCGCCACCAACACATTCACTGGTTCCCCCGAATACGCTGGAATTCGTGCAATGTCATTGGTTTCAAAGGCATAGCCCAGAACATCGCCGTTTCGCTTGATAGTCCAGGCTAACGGCTCGCCTTCTTTCACGCCGTAATCCGTTGCGTCCGGGAAGGCTTCCTTAATGAAAGGCTCGGCAGGTTTTGCCGGACTGACCGTTAATCCGGCAGCCCCTACAGAAAAAGACACCACGACCATTAACAGGGCAATAAAAACACCCCATACATCGAATAATGACGATTTATCTTGTCCTAAGCCCATACTTCAAACTCACACTGAAAATCCGTGAATTTGAGTATCTATAGGGTGCGTCAAATTGTCACACCCAGAATCAGGCTCTGTTGATGTACATCAAACGATCAGAAAAAGTTTTTCAACGAGTCAATTCTTGGCAAGCAATCGAAGTGGAAATTCAGGACAAACCCTTACAAAGACAAGGGTTTAGAGACAAAAAAATGCGGCCTTCCCATCAAGGAAGGCCGCATTTTCATACTGGCAAATAACATTAATTCAGCAATTAATGATTAGCCAATTTTAGGAGCAAGCTCACCAGATTCGTACTTAACGAACATGTCATCCAAAGAAATTGGTTTGATCTTGGATGCATTACCCGCTGTGCCGAAGGCTTCGTAACGCGCAATACAGATCTCAGACATGGCCTTCACAGATTCTGCCAAATATTTACGTGGATCGAACTCTGCCGTGTTGTTCGCCAGGAAACGACGAATTGCGCCTGTAGATGCCAAACGCAAATCGGTATCGATGTTCACTTTACGAACACCGTATTTGATGCCTTCTACGATCTGCTCTACCGGCACACCGTAAGTTTCAGGAATCTCACCACCGAACTCGTTGATCACAGCCAACCACTCTTGCGGTACCGAAGACGAGCCGTGCATTACCAAGTGGGTGTCTGGAATGCGCTTGTGGATCTCTTTGATGCGATCAATCGCCAGAATGTCACCGGTTGGTGGACGAGTAAACTTGTAAGCGCCGTGAGACGTACCACAGGCAATGGCCAAGGCATCAACACCGGTTTTCTTAACGAAGTCTGCCGCTTCTTCAGGGTCAGTCAGCATCTGATCATGAGTCAGTTTACCTACTGCACCAATACCGTCTTCTTCACCCGCTTCACCGGTTTCCAAAGAACCAAGACAACCCAGCTCACCTTCAACCGACACACCACAGGCATGTGCCATATCAACAGTACGCTTGGTCACATCAACGTTGTACTCATAGGAGGTTGGTGTCTTACCGTCTTCACCTAAAGAACCGTCCATCATCACCGATGAGAAACCTAGCTGGATTGAACGCTGACACACCGCAGGAGAGGTACCGTGGTCCTGGTGCATACATACAGGAATATGTGGAAACTCTTCAATCGCCGCCAGAATCAAGTGACGCAAGAAAGGCGCACCCGCGTACTTACGGGCACCCGCAGACGCCTGAACGATTACTGGAGAATCGGTCTTGTCCGCCGCCATCATGATAGCGCGCATTTGTTCCAGGTTGTTTACGTTAAATGCAGGAACGCCATATCCGAACTCGGCTGCGTGATCCAACATTTGGCGCATTGAAATAAGTGCCATGTGTTTTTCCTCTGTTTATTCGATGGATGTGAGATGGGAGACGTGAGATCAACAACTATCTCAACATGTCACATACCACATAATTATTCTTTCAATTCTTCACTCTTAACAAGAGCATTAAAGGCAATGAAGAAACCTACTATTTAGATGAAAGCGTAAGATAAAAATCACACTCAATCCTACATCTCACGTCTCACATCTAATGTCTTACCAAATTACTTAGCGCGCTCTTCTAAAATCGCAACGGCCGGAAGCGTTTTACCTTCAACAAACTCAAGGAAGGCACCACCACCGGTAGAGATATAAGACACCTTGTCAGCAATCTCATACTTATCCACAGCAGCAAGCGTGTCACCACCTCCCGCAATCGAGAAACCTTCGGAATCCGCAATTGCCAAAGAAAGTGCTTTGGTGCCTTCGCCGAACTGATCAAACTCGAATACACCAACCGGGCCATTCCAAATGATGGTTTTCGCTTCTTTCAGCGCGTCAGCCAAAGCGGCTGCTGAATCCGGACCGATATCAAAAATCATATCGTCGTCTTGCACATCTTCTGCTGCTTTCAACGTCGCTTCGGCAGACTCGGAGAATTCCTTACCACACACTACATCGGTCGGTACAGGAATGGTGACTTTTTCCATCAAGGCTTTGGCATTCGCAACCAAGTCTGCTTCATACAAGGATTTACCCACAGGTTTACCTGCCGCAGCAAGGAAGGTGTTAGCAATGCCGCCACCAACAATGATCTGATCACAAATATCAGACAAGCTTTCCAGCACTTCCAGCTTAGTAGACACTTTTGACCCGCCAACAATCGCAATCAACGGACGTGCAGGGTTGTCCAGGGCTTTGCCCAGTGCATCCAATTCAGCAGACAACAAAGGGCCCGCACACGCCACAGGCGCAAATTTGGCAACACCATGAGTTGAAGCCTGTGCACGGTGAGCCGTACCAAAGGCGTCCATTACGAAAACATCACACAAAGACGCGTAGGCTTTCGCCAGCTCGTCTTCGTCTTTTTTCTCGCCCTTGTTGAAGCGAACGTTCTCCAACAACACTAATTCACCATCGTTCACTTCGATACCGTCGTTAAAGTCTTTAACCACAGGTACATCACGACCCAGCAGTTCAGACAAATAGTTTGCCACTGGCTGCATAGAGAATTCTTCGGCGTATTCACCTTCGGTCGGACGACCTAAATGAGACATCACGATGACTTTCGCGCCTGCATCCAGCGCATGTTGAATCGTAGGTAACGAAGCACGGATACGTGCATCTGAAGTTACTTTTCCGTCCTTTACTGGCACGTTCAGATCTTCACGAATAAGTACGCGCTTACCCGCCAAGTCCAAATCAGTCATTCGAATTACAGACATAGTTCTATCTCATCTATCAGTTAAAAGTTAATAACTTATTGATCAACACCTGTTACAGGCTCTTTTGGGGCCAGTACCAGTGCCGTATCCAACATTCTATTAGCAAACGCCCATTCGTTATCAAACCACACCACCAGCTTAACCATCGAGCTAAGTGTAGTCGGATTTCCACAGGCCTCTACGTCATCGGTTTTATCCACACTTGCTGCCACACTTGTCGCCACAACCCGGGTTTGTGTTCCATCCACAATGCCGGAACGCGCATCATGGTTAAAGTCGATGGACGCATGCGGTTCCTCGGTATACCCCAGCACCCCGGACAAACCGTTATTGGAAGCCTTTCGAAGCAGCGCATTCACTTCATCGGCCGCCACCGTCTGGTTTAGTTCCAGAGTTAAATCCATCAAAGAGACGTTCTGGGTCGGAACACGCATGTGCAAGGCAACAAACGCATCTTTAAATTTTGGTAACACCCGCTCGATCCCGGCCGCCAGACCGGTATCCACCGGGATAATGGATTGCCCGGCACTTCGGGTTCTGCGTAAGTCACTGTGATAGGCATCAATCACCGGCTGATCGTTCATCGCAGAATGGATCGTGGTGATGGTACCACGCTTGATTCCATACACCTGATCCAAGACCGTCAGTACAGGAATCACGCAATTGGTGGTACAAGACGCATTGGAAACAATGACTTCCTGCCCGGTCAGTTCATGATGATTGACACCGTAAACTACCGTTGCATCCACATCAGAGGACGCAGGCTGGGAAAACAACACCTGCTTGGCACCGTTCTTGATATGCCACTGGGCAGTCTCACGATCAGAAAACGCGCCTGTGCATTCCAGTACCATATCCACATTCAGTTCTGACCAATCCAGCTTATCCACATCCGGTTGGTTCAACACCCGAATGGCCTGTCCGTCGATGGACAACCAATTCAGCCCATGCTCACTGTGGCTCTCAACGGGCGCGGGAAAGCGACCATGTGTACTGTCATAACGAGTGAGATAACACACGGTTTCAAGATCGGCCAATTCATTGATTGCTACCAATTGAATTCGATCATTGTAGCCATTTTCAAACAAGGCCCGGACTACGCCTCGCCCTATTCGTCCATATCCATTAACCGCAATTCTTAGCATTCGAGTTGACTCTTACTTCCGTGCCCCGGACAAATAAAGGGCCTCGTTTGAGACCCTTTCATTGAATAGTGATTAACCAGCAACCTTTTCCGCTACGGCTACCACATTGTCTACCGTGAAACCAAACTCTTTCATCAAATCATCGATCGGAGCCGACTCACCAAAGGTGCTCATGCCCACGATGTCACCGTTCAGACCCACCCACTTGTACCAGTAATCTTTGTGTGACGCTTCGACTGCAACACGAGCTGTTACTGACGAAGGCAATACAGATTCACGGTATTCGGCAGATTGCTTCTCAAAGATTTCAGCACACGGCATAGATACAACACGAACCGCTTTACCTTTCGCAGTTAGCGCTTCAGCCGCCTGACGAGCCAACTCAACTTCTGAACCGGTTGCAAGAAGAATCACATCAGGCGTGCCTGTGCAATCAACCAAGGAGTAAGCACCTTTCTCGATGTTCGCGATTTGCTCATCAGTACGTGTTTGATGAGGCAAGCCCTGACGAGAGAACGCCATTGCAGTTGGGCCGTCAGTGCGCTCAATTGCGGATTTCCAGGCTACTGCTGATTCCACCGCATCACATGGACGCCAAGCGTGCATGTTTGGCGTGCCACGAAGGCTAGGCAACTGCTCGATCGGTTGGTGCGTTGGGCCATCTTCACCCAAACCAATAGAATCGTGCGTATACACATGGATCACTGGCTGCTTCATCAACGCTGACATACGAACAGCGTTACGTGCGTATTCCATGAAGATCAGGAAAGTTGCACCGTAAGGACGGAAACCGCCGTGTAAACTCAGACCGTTCATGATCGCAGTCATACCAAACTCACGAACGCCGTAGAATACGTAGTTACCAGACGCATCTTTCGCTTCAACACCTTTTGAACCACTCCAAAGCGTCAGGTTAGAACCAGCCAAGTCCGCAGAACCGCCCAACAACTCAGGCAAGAGCTTTGCGTACGCTTCGATACTGTTTTGAGACGCTTTACGTGAGGCCACTTTTTCAGCTTTGTCGTTTACTTCTTTCACGTACGCAGCGGCTTTCTCAGAGAAATCTGCTGGCAGTTCACCCGCCACACGACGCTTAAGCTCAGCCGCTAATTCAGGATAAGCTGCTTCATACGCCGCGAACTTTTCATTCCAGGCGGCTTCTGCTGCTGCCCCTTTTTCACGCGCATTCCATTCAGCTGCAATGTCAGCCGGCACTTCGAATGGGCCATGAGTCCAACCCAGGCGCTCACGCGTTAATTTAATTTCGTCGTCACCCAGTGGCGCACCGTGACACTCTTCTTTACCTTCCTTGTTTGGCGAACCAAAACCAATGATGGTTTTACAGCAAATCAGGGTTGGTTGATCCGGATTCGCTTTTGCTGCCTTGATCGCCGCTTCAATGGCTTCCGGATTATGACCATCAACCGCTGGGATCACTTGCCATCCGTAAGACTCGAAACGTTTCACAGTATCGTCAGTGAACCAACCTTCTACTTCACCGTCGATCGAGATGCCGTTGTCGTCATAGAACGCAACCAGTTTGCCCAGACCGAGCGTACCTGCCAAAGAACATACTTCATGAGAAATACCTTCCATCATGCAGCCATCGCCAAGGAAAGCATATGTAAAGTGATCTACAACTTCGTGGTTTTCACGGTTAAATTGATCGGCAAGAATCTTTTCTGCCAAGGCCATACCAACCGCATTCGCAATACCTTGACCCAGTGGGCCCGTGGTTGTTTCAACACCAGCGGTATACCCGTATTCCGGGTGACCTGGCGTTCTGGAATGCAATTGACGGAAGTTTTTCAGGTCGTCGATAGACACATCGTAACCGGTCAGATGCAGCAAAGAATAAATCAGCATAGAACCATGACCGTTTGAAAGAACGAAGCGGTCGCGGTTCATCCACTCTGGGTTCGCTGGGTTGTGCGAAAGGAAATCATTCCAAAGAACTTCAGCAATATCTGCCATGCCCATCGGGGCACCTGGATGACCTGATTTAGCTTTTTGAACTGCGTCCATGCTTAATGCGCGAATTGCATTAGCGCGTTCGGTACGAGTTGCCATTAAGAGACTCCTGAACAGTGTATGTTCACGTTAGGATGAATGACTTAGCCAAAGCCATTATCCACTGGGTTAATTTAAGAACCAAAAAATGCGCGTATTTTCGCTTTTTTGCTGCGATACATCAATGGGTATCCCACAACAGTTTTGGTTCTTTCTTTGTCTCTTTATGAGAACTGGTTTGTGGTCGAACACTATAACCTTCACAGTCTTTGTTTTATCATTTACTGGCACTTTCGATTTAAGAAGAACATCTAAGGTGTTTCTTCATAAATTTCCACGTTGCATTTACGGAAAACCAACAACTTGAAGGATCAAGCATGTCGACATTAAAGAGGCTATTTGCCCCCCTGTTCGTAATCCTACTGAGCGCCTGTCAAACCCAACAAACCACTCTGCCAGACTGGGTGACCAATCCGGTTCAAGAGAACCAATATCTAAGCGCCGTCGGTGAAGGTGTTTCCCTAAAAGAAGCCCAGGCCAATGCAAAACAGGCGTTGGCGGCCCAACTGCTGAGCCATGTCAGTAATGAATTAACGGTATTGTCGATTGCCGACGGGGCGTTCCACAGAACGTACACCGAACGTCTAAGCAACAGCAGTTTTAATGACATTCCGCTGCCGGACGTCCGCAACCACAGAGCCACCAAGTTAGACGGTACCTACTTCGCAGAAGTACAACTAAGCAAAGCGACCTTAAAATCCTTTTTAGAAACCAACCTAAGCACCCTGATTCAGGATAATCAAACCCGACTGACCACCATCAAAACACTGAAAAACCCGTTCGAGCAGTGGTGGCAGTATGAAACCCAATCCAGCAGTTTTAACGCGTTAGCGGACCAAACACTGATTTACAACAGCTTATTCACCCCGAAGAATGAACAGGCAGCTGCTCTGTTAAGTGATCTGAACCAGGCGTATAACCAAGCTAAAAACGGCTTGGTATTGGCAATCAATGACGACACCCCCATTCCAGGCCTGACCAATACCCTGCAAGGTCAACTAACTCAACACGGCATCGAAGCCAAACGCGTTCGTCAGTTCAGCTCTCGCCCTGAATTGCACGCCAAACTTAAAAGCCAAACCCAACGCCTCCAAGGTGACCACTATGCAGACTCCACTCTGACTCTGGTGCTAAAATCCCACAAAGGCCAAGCCCTTAGCAGCATCAGCCTGAACGCCAAAGGGGTATCGGTTTCATCCACCTCGGAAGCCAAACAAAAAAGCTACCAGGAGCTGATCAAGCTGCTTAAGAAAGAAGACATCATTCAACGACTCAAAGACGCGTAATCGCGCGTCTTTTTTCAGGAGTAACCCGTGCTTATCAGATGTATAGCAAATCTGCTGTTGATAACCTTGCTCACTGGCTGCCTGCCTGCAGCTAACGGTCAATTCGATCACCTCATAAAATTAGGGGAGCGCCCTCTTCCGAAGGCGGAACACATCCCTACCGATGCTGAGTTAGCAGGCAACTCGACCAATGTATGGGTCTACATCGAAAGTAATCACAGAACCGACAAACTCCAGATTGAAGATGAAATCCTTAGCCGCTGGGCCGAAGCCATGCGTAAAAGCGGCATCACCTTGCACAGTCCACCGAAAGATTCGATGGGCTACCTGGGAAAAATCTACGGCAAGCGCTCGCCCAGCCAAAGCACACTCAAAGAACTGATCCAACAAGCCGGTTACAGCAGCTCAGGCGAATATCTGGGCCGTCAAACCGTGGATTACATCGTGGAAGTAAAAGTAAATCGCTCCACCTTTGAAGACACCTATTCAGCACCAGCTTACATTCCCTTCATGGACCCCAAGCGCCCGGGCAGTTGCGATTACGAGATGGAAGCGCATCTCGACATCAACATCAAACCACTGCCAGAGTACCGAACGCTGAAATCCTTCTGGCTGGAATCCGAAGAAAGCGACGACCTGGAAGGCTACAACTGCCCAAGTCGAAGCCATCATAATGCCAAGAATCTTTACAAGCAGATGCGCAAAGACATTCTTGAACAGATTGGGGATTGCGGTGGCATTGCTCTGCAGCGTTTCCTGACGCCAACGGGCTATATTCTCAATTACTTCAGCGATGGCAAAGAGCATATCTTTGAAATCTCCGGAGGCACCGCTGCCGGATTCCAAACGGGCCAAACGCTCCAAATCCGGCGTATTGGCAACTTAGGGAAGCACCACAGCAGGCTACTGGGGGAGGCCACCGTCGAAGAGGTGAAACCCAAGCGCAGCCTGATCAAGGTGACAGACCCGACATTGGTTGAACAAATCAAGCAATACGATTTAGTCAAAGCAGAAAGTGGCAACTTGTTAAGCAACACTTACAACACCGTGAGCTGTGCAGGAAACATTACGGAGCTGTAAATAATCACAAGCCTGGGTTTACAATACCATTTAATACGGTTAAAACCCTTCATTCAGAATAAATCTCATCAAGGAGAAGGTATGGCGTTTGATTACGGATCAATTGATCTGGGGCTCAGAAACCCTTTTAAAACAGAGGGGTACGTCACTGCACTGCGCGGGCTTATCCAAAGTGGACTGGGCGTCTTCTTATTAATCCTGGCAGCAGGAAAAGTAAAAGACGACGCCGCCAGCGGCTGGATATTAATGTTGTTTGGCGTGGTCATTTTAGGCTTGGGTATTAAATCACTTTCATCAGGCATTTATGCAACCCTTAGGTACTTTGTTGGCCGTAACCACCCAACCTCTCTGGCACTCAACTACAGCAAATCCGAAAGTTCAACCGCAGCAGAAGAAAAGCCCTACGTTGCCTACACCGCCAAAGACCTGGAAGAAATGCTGGTCGGCCGTAAAAACACCACCTTTGTAGAACCACAAGGGTTCCTTGCCCGCTTGCTCCATAGCCTGTTACCCAAACTGCTTTTTATGCCGTACCCGATTCGCAATATGGCGCAACGATTATTCGGTGCCTGGATCAGCACACTGGTTGCACTGTGCGCATACGGTCTGGTGGCTTTCATCTCACTGGCCGGATTCGCCGGAAGCGTCGGCGAACTAATCTTCCCGGTGTATTCTGCAGTCTTGATGATTTACATGTTGCTCACCTGGCGAGCAGCCGGTAAAGCCATTTCCCGCAAAGCAGAGACACAAATTGAGTCCCTGGGCAGCGGTGCCCTGGTAAAAATTATCAGCATGTCTTTGATTTTACCTGTGCTTATCGGCGTCTCTGTATCCTGGGTCATTAACCAAACACAACTGACACCTGAAGACATTTCCCGCTGGTTAGAGATCATTCCGAGCTTTTATGTCGGTGCCTACCTTGTCGGCATTTTGACCGTCGCCGCCGCTTGCAGCAGCGTGTTATTGATCATGCTGAAAAAGCGCTTAAATGCCATCATCAGCAAGGCAGAAGTTTCTGAACTCAGAGAAAACTGGCAAGAATCCGTTCATCCAAACGAAATCTTCATCAATCTGGACAACCTGGTAATGGCCAATCGCCGTTACAAAGAGGTACCCAACCGCGTGTACCGTGAACTCGATCCTGAATTAAACGAACAGGTGGATGGCAAAGGCGGCTTCAAGGGTGAAATGATTCAGGAGGTCCAGCCAAAAGTGAAACCGCTTGAACTCGGCGAACTCTTCACAAAAACCCGCTTTATTGCTTTGCTAACGGGCAATGTGCTTTTTGTATTAGCCTCCATTCTATCCGTCTTCCTGGCCTTCTCGTTGATCGATGTATACCAACAAGGCATGACTGTCGCGGATAGCATCAAAAATCTCTCCATCGATCAAATTCAATCCACCCTGGATGTAGTTGTGGTGTCCTTACACCTGTTTGTTATTGGCGTACTGGTGAAATCGTTTGCGGGCTTACTCAGCAACACAGCCCATTTATTCTTTGCTGAAATGCAGTTTGAATCCATGCTGATCTACTTCAAGTGTGAAGGCACCTTTACCGAATCGAAAATCTCCACCGGTACTGGTATTCACGACAGCACTCGCTCTGAAAACGTATTGGTTCGCAGCAGCATCACCCCTTGGGTGATTGTATCGCGTATTGTTTCCACCACCTTTGCCTCCACAGGGATGCGAAATCTGGAATTCCCGCGTTACATTCTGGAAATGCACAAGGACGAACAAGAACTTCAGGAAATTAAGAAAGACGTCATCGGCTTCCTGAAAGACAGGGAATCCATTGCTGCCATTACCAGCGAACGAGACTTAGGTAACGCCTCGCAAATACACCAGCTAAACCAACAAACCCGAGCCATCCCGACCGAACAACGATTAGCCCGTGACGACGAAGCCGCAGGCTTTCTGGAAAAACAGGCTGAAATCGACAGCGAAAACACAGACCTATCAAGCACCAATAAAGACTAAGGGGATTCCCCTTAGTCTTTGCTTTCTGTTCACGCTTTCTCTTCACGCAAATCACTGAAAACTGACACGCCATAGGCTCATAGCTTAGGCTGTCAGTGCTTGTTATTCTTAGGGAAACTCTGAACAAGTCTGCCACTTTTAGTAAAATACCGGAAACATCTTTTTCGGAACCAGATCATGAGCCAACTGACTTTTTCAGATGCTGAACACGACCTTAAACGCAGAAAAACACGTCGAGAAAAGTTTCTGGAGCAAATGGAATTACTCATTCCGTGGAAGC
>JBFHTA010000087.1:0-13618 GCA_041590855.1 Pseudomonadales bacterium | reverse complement strand
ATCGACGACCTTATCGAATTAATCATTAAAGCCCCAACTCGCGAATCATTGGTAGCCAGAACACGTGCACTGGACCGTGTATTACTCTGGAATCATTACGTGATCCCACAATGGCATTTCCCGGCGTATCGGGTCATCTATTGGAACAAGTTTGACTTCCCGAAAGATGCTAAAACACATTATTTCTCTACTGACACCTGGTGGTCTAAAAGCGCCGGAGCAAAACAAACACCCAGCGCTGCATCTAACCAGTAAACCAACCATAGAATAAGATAGTATGGCCTGGCAATTCGCCAGGTCTTTGGCATATCAAACGAGAAAAGAAGAACAAATGGCTGCCTACATACTCAGACGTCTCCTGCTCATGATCCCTACACTTCTGGGAATCATGCTGGTCAATTTCATTATCATTCAAGCTGCCCCCGGCGGCCCCGTTGAACAGATGATCGCACAAATTCAGGGGTTGGATTCCGGCGTTAGTTCCCGAACAGGCAGCGGCCCCAGCACTGAAATATCGGTAGCAAGTTCAAGCTCCGGCAGCCAGTACCGGGGAGCACAGGGTCTTGATCCGGAATTAATCGAACGCATCGAAAAAATGTATGGCTTTGATAAGCCCGCCTATGAACGCTTCTGGCAAATGCTGGTGAGTTACGTGACCTTCGATTTTGGCGACAGCTTTTTTAAAGATAAGGCCGTGATCGACCTGGTTATCGAAAAACTTCCTGTCTCTATTACTCTGGGACTTTGGTCTTCGCTACTGATCTATCTGATTTCCATTCCTATGGGCATTAGAAAAGCCGTTTCCCACGGTTCTCGCTTTGATGTCTGGACCAGCACATTAGTGATCATCGGCTACGCCATTCCCGGCTTCCTGTTTGCTATCATGCTGATCGTTGTGTTTGCCGGAGGGTCCTATTTAGATATCTTCCCTTTGAGAGGACTCACCTCCCCTAACTTTGAAGAATTATCCACTTGGGGGAAAATTACCGACTACCTCTGGCACATCACGCTCCCCGTTATCGCCATGTCTATTGGAGGCTTCGCAGGTATTACCATGCTGACTAAAAACTCCTTTCTGGAGGAAGTCGGCAAACAATACGTACTGACAGCCAGAGCCAAAGGGCTGGCGCCCAATCAGGTGCTCTACGGTCACGTATTCAGAAACGCCATGCTGATCATTATCGCCGGTTTACCTGCCACCCTGGTCGGCATCTTCCTGACTGGCTCCCTGTTGATTGAAGTAATCTTTTCCTTGGATGGACTAGGCCTACTTGGTTTTGAATCCGCCTTGAATCGTGACTATCCGGTAGTCTTCGGAACGCTCTTTATCTTTACGCTGATCGGCTTGATGTTAAAACTCATCTCCGACATCACTTATGTGTTGGTTGATCCGCGCATCGACTTTGAAAGCAGGGAGGGTTAGAAATGAACACCAATGTATCTCCTGATAACCAAACTGATGTTCAAAGTGCTACTGCGTCATCCAGTCATCCTCAATCGCCTTCTAAAGAGGAAAGTAACAACAGCTCACGGTTAAGCCCGATTAACCAACGACGGCTGGAACAGTTCAAAGCCAACCGCCGAGGCTATTGGTCTCTTTGGATATTTCTGGTGCTTTTTGGCCTGAGCCTCTTTGCCGAGTTTATTGCCAACGACAAACCTGTAATGGTCGGCTATGAAAACAGCCTGTATTTTCCTGTACTTAAAGACTATCCGGAAACTACATTCGGTGGTGAATTCGACATTACCACTGACTTCACCGACCCTTACATTGCCGAGCTCATCACCGAAAGCGGTGGTTGGATGGTCTGGCCATTAATCCGTTATAGCTACGACACCGTTATTTACGATCTACCCGTGCCGGCCCCTGCACCTCCGTCCAGTCAAAACTTACTAGGCAGTGATGATCAGGCCAGAGATGTACTGGCCAGAGTTATCTATGGTTTCCGCATTTCCGTGCTCTTTGCTCTAACATTGACCATCATCAGCAGCGCCATTGGCATCCTGGTTGGCGCTCTTCAAGGCTTTTATGGCGGCAAGATTGATTTGATCGGCCAACGACTAATAGAAATATGGTCCGGTCTGCCAGTACTCTACTTATTAATCATCCTTTCGAGCTTTGTTACTCCGAACTTCTGGTGGCTACTGGGTATTATGTTACTGTTCAGCTGGATGGCACTGGTTGACTTGGTGCGTGCTGAATTCTTAAAAGCCCGCAACCTAGAGTATGTAAAGGCGGCCCGAGCATTAGGACTAAGCAATAACAGCATTATGTTTAAACACATGCTGCCTAATGCCATGGTTGCTACCCTGACCTTTTTACCCTTTATCCTGACCGGTGCCGTAACCACCCTAACCTCTCTGGACTTCCTTGGGTTTGGTATGCCACCAGGGTCAGCGTCATTGGGTGAACTGGTAAAACAAGC
Organism: Pseudomonadales bacterium; assembly: GCA_041590855.1. GTDB lineage: Bacteria > Pseudomonadota > Gammaproteobacteria > Pseudomonadales > Litoribrevibacteraceae > Litoribrevibacter. The sequence goes on along the minus strand of JBFHTA010000087.1, from coordinate 11,192 downwards.
TAAAGAAAACCTGCAAGCCCCATGGCTGGGCATTACCGCCTTCGTCACCTTATCCGTCATGCTAACCTTGCTCGTCTTTATTGGCGAGGCAGCGCGTGATGCATTTGATCCAAGAAAACAGAAGTAAGGCGAGGCCAGTATGACTGATCAACCAATTTTACAGATCAAGAATCTTTCCGTTTCCTTCCATAATGGTCTGCAATGCACACAAGCGGTAAAGAACATATCTTTTGACTTATATCCAGGAAAAACCCTGGCATTGGTCGGGGAAAGCGGCTCTGGTAAGTCGGTTTCCGCTCTGTCGGCATTAAAGCTGCATCCGGAGTCTGTTCAATATCAGGGTGAGATTCTGTTCAACGGTCAAAACATCCTGACACTCAATGAACCTCAACTGAGAGGCATTCGTGGTAACCACATCAGTATGATTTTTCAGGAGCCGATGACCTCCCTCAACCCACTACATACTGTAGAAAAGCAGATTTCTGAAGTGCTCTATCTTCATAAAGGCATGAAAAATTCTGCGGCTCGTAACCGGGTTTTGGAATTGCTCGACTTGGTCGGCATTCCAAACCCGGAACAGCGCCTGAAAAGCTATCCTCACGAGTTATCCGGTGGCCAGAAGCAGCGGGTGATGATTGCCATGGCATTGGCCAACGAACCGGATATTCTACTGGCTGATGAGCCTACTACTGCCCTGGATGTCACCATCCAGAAACAAATTTTGGAACTGCTGAAAGAGTTGCAAAACAAACTTGGCATGTCGATCTTATTGATCACTCACGACTTAAACGTCGTTCATCGTTATGCAGATGAGGTCTGCGTGATGCGCCACGGTGATCTGATCGAGAGTGGCCCGACAGAACAAATTTTTAATCAGCCTACCCAGGAATACACTCGTACACTGTTGAATGCCGATCCAAGCGGCACACCTGTTACTTTGCCCGAGACACCTACACCTTTGCTAACAACGAATCAATTGGCGGTGAGGTTTCCCATTAAAGGCGGTATTCTGAATCGGGTGAAAGATCACTTTACTGCAGTTGAACAAGTATCCGTACAGGTTCACCAAGGCGAAACCTTGGGTATTGTAGGAGAAAGTGGTTCAGGTAAAACCACCCTCTGTCACGCTATCATTCGACTGCTCAACAGTGAAGGAAAGATCGAACTGGATCAACACCGTCTTGATCAGATGAATCAAAAGCAGGTACTCCCTTTCCGAAAAAGAATGCAGATTGTTTTTCAAGACCCGTACGGTAGTCTCAGCCCGCGTATGTCCATCGAAGAGATCATTGCCGAAGGTCTGGAAGTCCACGAACCTCACCTGACGAAAAATGAGCGTGAAGCTCGTGTTGTCAGTATTCTTGAAGAAGTGGGGTTAGATCCCGTCATTCGCCATCGCTACCCACATGAATTCTCAGGCGGACAACGACAACGCATTGCCATTGCCCGCGCGATGATTCTGAAGCCGGAACTAGTGGTTCTGGATGAGCCAACTTCTGCACTCGATCGCACCGTACAGTCGCAAGTATTGGATTTGCTGAAAGATCTTCAACAAAAGTACAAACTCACCTACTTGTTTATCAGCCACGACCTCGCGGTGGTAAAAGCCATCAGCCACCAATTGATCGTATTGAAACAAGGCAACGTCGTGGAACAAGGCGCAGCTGAGAGCATCTTTGCCAATCCAGAACATGCCTATACCAAAGATTTAATGGAAGCCGCATTTTATGAGGAAACACGATGAGTGATACTCAAAACGCCCCGCTTGGTTTACTACAGGGTAAAAGAGCCCTGATCGTTGGGCTTGCCAGTAAACACTCCATAGCAAAAGGCATTGCAGATGCCTTCCACCAACACGGTGCCGAATTGGCCGTCACCTACCAGAGTGAAAAACTCGGCCCGCGCGTTCAGGCATTTGCAGACCACTGGAATTGCAACTTTGTTCAGGAATGTGATTTAGGCAGTGATGAAGACATCGCAACGTTAGCAGACAGATTGAAAGCCCACTGGGGGGAATTCGACATCGTGATTCACTCCGTTGGATTTGCCCCAGCCACCGCCCTGGACGGCAGTTATCTTGAGCACACTTCGCGAGAAGATTTCAAAATTGCCCACGACATCAGCAGCTACAGCTTTACAGCCTTAGCCAGTGCGCTTGCCCCTATGATTCGACCTGGCGGCAGTTTACTGACGCTAAGCTACCATGGCTCTCAACAAGTCATTCCCAATTACAACGTGATGGGCCTCGCCAAAGCCAGTTTGGAAGCCAGCGTGCGTTATCTGGCCAGCGATTTAGGCGGTAATAGTGTTCGTGTGAACGGTATCTCAGCCGGGCCCATTAAAACACTGGCTGCCGCCGGTATTAAAAATTTCAGAAAGATGCTCTCTGACAGCGCTGAAATTGCACCGCTCGGCCGTGGCGTTACCATTGAAGAAGTGGGGAATACAGCCACCTTTTTGTGCTCCGACATGGCCAGCGGCATCACAGGCGAAATTGTCTATGTGGATGGCGGTTTGAGTAAAGTCGGCAGTGTGATTCGTTAATAATCCGACGTATTAGATTGCGTGCTGAAAAATCATAAAAAAGGCCGATCAATGAATGATCGGCCTTTTTTATGATCTTGCTAAAGCGAAAATCTTAAGCTTTATCTTTGCTCAGCCCAAGTTTACGCATTTTCTCAACCAAGGTAGTTCGCCGTAACGACAACTTTTCAGCCGCACGCGCAACCACACCATTTGCATCATCCAACGCCTGAGAAATCAGGGACTTTTCCAAACGCCCCAAATAATCTTTCAAATCAATGCCATTCACCGGCAATAAGGCAGGAGCATCCGGGTCCATCACGTTGGAAGACGTGGTAGCTGGTACTTCAACCGGCAAGTTGATTTCATGATCTTCTTCAAATCCATCAATATGTCGGAATTTATTCGGCAACTCCTGAACCCCTACCACGCCGTAAGGGTGCATAATCGCCATTCGCTCTACCAAGTTAGCAAGTTCCCTGACATTTCCTGGCCATTCATGACGACATAGCGACATGATCGCAGCAGAGTTAAAACGAATCGACCCTCGTTTTTCATTTTCGAGACGAGCTATTAATTCATTTAAAAGTAATGGGATGTCCTCAATGCGCTCTTTCAAAGGAGGCATCTCAATAGGAAATACATTCAGACGATAATAGAGATCTTCTCGGAAATCGGCAGCTTCAATCATCGACTCCAGGTCTTTGTGCGTTGCAGCGATGATGCGCACATCTGTCTTCATCATCTTTGTGCCACCTACCCGCTCGTAAGTACGTTCCTGAAGAACACGGAGCTGTTTAACCTGCATGTTGAGCGGCATATCACCGATCTCATCAAGAAACAGGGTACCGCCCTCGGCCAACTCAAAGCGACCTGAACGACTGGAAATTGCGCCGGTAAAGGCCCCCTTCTCATGACCGAATAATTCACTTTCTAATAGTTCGGCCGGAATGGCTCCACAGTTCACTGGTACAAAAGGCTTATCTTTTCGTGGCGAGTTGTGATGTAAGTTTCGGGCGACAACTTCTTTACCCGTACCACTTGGGCCTGTAATCAATACACTGGCGTCTTTATCGGCCACCTGGGCCATCATCTCACGCACTTGCTGAATAGCTCTACTGGTGCCGACCAGGCTTCGGAACAACTGCACTTCGCGACGCTGTTGCTGCCCTCTGCGAAGATCAAACTGCTCACGATAGATCTGGGCCCGATGGATTTGATCCATGAGTTTGTTATACGTCGTAGGCCAGGTTAAAACACCTACGCACATCCGTTGAAGCGATTCATTCTGAATCGTCACCGGCGTACCTTCGAGCTCTTCCAACGAAATGACAGGAACAGACTGATCCCATTCTTTAATGTTGGTCAACATAGCTTCTTTGTCAGAAACCTGACCCAGAATTGCAATGATTTCCGGAGAGCTTAATTCCTGATCGCTTTCAATGCCGTTCGCAACCGACAACCAGCCTTGCTCATCGCTTAACTGAAATTCTTCACCCAGGAAATTTAAAATGATACCCAATTGATTGCGGCGTTCTTCATTATTATCGATGACAAGAACATTCACTTCGCGCCACATAGTATGAAATCCATCCCTTCAGATTAACGCTGATTTCCCACTGATCTCAACTCCATCACGCGGGATACTGCTAAGCGCCAAAATAAATTCTATTTTTTGTATCAGGAAAGTAAAGCGGAGGTCGCCCAAAGAGTCAACTATATGACACTCTTTAATGATAAAAAAAGCTAATTCGTTGATTTATTGGGCAAAAAAGGCAGGAATATCAAAATTGACAGTTCTGGTACACCTTTGCTCCAGCTCTATGACGATTAAAAGTTTGAAGCTCATCCGCCAGGCTGTCCCTGTGTTTTTCACAGGCAGCTACCGCGTGCTTATAAAGCTCCAACAAAGGTAAAATGGCATCCCGTACGATCATTTTATCCCCGCTGGCTTGCTCCACCGCTTGCTGAACCAGATCACGACACTTTAAATCGAGTTCACTCAAAGCTTCCCAATCGTCAGTAGAAAGAGCCAGACGCATTGCCTGTTGAACATCGGAAATTTGTTGAATGACATCAGACATCTCTGACTCTCCCTAACGTTATATAAATTACAATCTATGCGCTAAGCCGCCTGTAAATTAAGCCGTCGCTGACGTACCGTTATACGTCGGCTGTTGTTCCGGCTGGACTACTTGGTCACGAATTTCGTCCCAGGCAGTCTTAACAGGCGTAATCAAACCAACCACTTCATCTACTATCGAAGTGTCGTTTTTAAGGTTTGCCAACAACAACTGACGAATGCAGTAGTCATACAAAGAGTCCAGGCTTTCTACCAGCTCTTTGTTGTGTTTCGGGTCAAGACAAGACCTCAGCGCATTCAGAATATCGCAGGCCTTAACAATGTGCTTATTCTTACCTTCGATATCCCTGCGTTCTATCAAGCCCTTAGCCTTGGCCAGATTCTCCAGCAAACCGTGATACAAAAGTTGAATCAAGCGATGTGGATCTGCGTCTACGATGCCAGTTTGAGCATTAACTTTACTGTATTGTTGTAATCTTGGGTTAGCCATCATAGTGAATTGCCTTTGAAAGTTGGTTACGCATACCTAATATTTATCGACCCAGATTTCAGAATCTTTATGTTAATTTTAGCTCGCTGACAAAAAGTTACATACCTCTGACCAGAGGACGTCCCAGGGTACCAAGTACCCGGGACACATTACTTGTGCTTGATCATATAGACCATGGTATCCCTGATATAGTCTTCTTCCATAGGCTCAACCCCGTGGAAAGAGTTATCCGACTTCAAGAATCCAAAAACACTGTTAGGCACATACGGCGCAGTATAAATATTTTTGAACCCGTCAAATTTGTGGTGCATATTTCCCTGGCATCGTCGATCATCGCCTTCAGGAACATACACAGATGTACCCAAATGCGAATGATCTGTATCGCTTGGTAAATACAGCATCATGGTAATTAATCGTCTTGGGCTATCTGTATGCGGTCCGATGGAATAGCCTTTCTTATCCCTCATAAACATGGCTTCAGGGAAAACATTCAGATTACGTACGCCGGCATCAGCCAATTGGGTGTGGAAGCGCTTAATCAAGGTAATCATTAACTCCTGAGAGCAAAACCATTGACGGTGCTGATCCCAGAACTTACGTTTTTCATCCGACTTTATGTTTGCCAATCCGTCTTGAAGATGCATTACAAACCGATCTGCGTAATCTCCTTTCGTGGTTCGGCCTGTAGAAGCAATCGACACAATCTCGTCTTCCGTTGGCTTCATCTCCATCATCTGAGCGTAATAGTCTTCCGGAAAAAGTCGGTCTACAAAGAAATGATGGTATGGCGAATGCTTAATTTCCATATCATTGAAGCGCTTCATCGTGTATTCAAGCGGTGTTGTCTTATCACTTTCCGAAGGCCCAATCGAAAAGGAAGCGGGCGAAGCCTGAACTTGTTCTTTCTTCTGGATGTCAGCAACCAAACCGTCGAAGGAAATCCCTGAATCCGGCTTGTAGAAAATATAATTACCAATACCCTGAAAGTTACCTTCCTGCCTGATTGCCACATCTACCTGACGTTGATCAAAGATGAATCCTTCCGATTCCAACATACTTATGATGTCTCTATGCTGGCTCAAATGAGTATTTAACTCGATCAGAATGGATTTTAGTTTCTGAGAAGCAAGGGTTTTCAAAGCGCCCTGAATCACCAGATGCTCAAGGCCATCAACGTCAATTTTAATATGATCCGGGGCCGGTATAACCTGACTCTCGATTAAGTTGTCTAACGGAAAAGACACACATCCTTGAGTGATGGAGTTCTGTCTTTCCTGTAAATGAAAATCCTTGTTCTCCCCAAAGGTATGACAGGATCCCCCTAGCCCAAATTGACTAAGATAAAGGCGGTCAACCTTGGTTTCATTCGTCAGGGCCATACAAAATGCGACACAGTTATCCTGAATTCCGTTGTAAACAATGTTTCTGTTCAGCAAACCATAGTTCTGGGACTCGGGCTCAAACGCATAGACCTGGGCTTTCATTGCTTTGGCCGCCATCACACTATACATACCCACATTAGCGCCAATATCAATGAAAACGTCGTTTTCTTTGATCTGGGAAATCCAGTGAACAGTATCCGGTTCTTTAGTGAAGAGTGATTCAGCTCGCCAGGTCACTACCTTATTCGTTGCTTCGTAATATAAGTCTGTGCCTTGCCATATCACTTTATTGAGTTTTATTTCTTGCTCTGACATACCCGTCCTCCTTACTCAGCTAATGGCTCGACAATGACCAGGAACCCATTAGGTACCTTGTTAAACGAAATTAAGTCAAACCGCTCCAGGAACTTAGGTAACCACCAACGAGGTGGCTCCTGAATCAGATGAGCATTTCGGCCATCCGGTAATACCTTGATAGCCGGGCCTGTATGCACAGTAAAGAAACCTACTCGTTTAGTGACACGTTTCAGATCATCTAGAACGTTATCCAGCAACTCAGGTTCAATGTGTTCCAACACATCGATACAGCACACCATTTCCTTGGGTTCCGGATCGGCAGACCACTCAGGTATTGCAGGATCATATAACTGAATCTGAACCTGATGATTAACCTTTAAATTCTGAGCCAAGCGACCTTTACCAGCGCCATAATCCAGTAGCTCAGAAATATTATTGTTATTAATAATGTTTGAAACCTGAGGGGCAAAGCTTACTGAAGCTACTCCATAGTCAGGCCTGTTTTTATGCAAATCCTGCTGCATTTTTCTGTATTCTTCAGTAATCTTAGCCATCTAAAACTCCCTATCATCGTGACTGGTTATGAAACCAGTGCTTTTTTAACCTTGTTGAATACTGGTTCCCAATCTTCGAACGCGTCTTCACGAACAATATTCACAGATGGGTACCAAACAGACTGTTCTTCTTTCCCCCAATGCCATAAAGCTAACCGCTTAACGAGCACAGTAGTATCAATTCCTATGGCACCACTGAAATGGGCGTTTACATTTGACACGGTCACCACATGATCTAACGCCGCTATTTGTGCTAAACAGTGCTCAATATTCTTTTTAGAATCAAAAGAATCATCTAAATACACTGCGTCAGATAGCCCGTGTAATCCATGCGCTATTTCTTCTTGTGTTGCATCGTATTGAATGGAAATCGCCTGCCAACCATCCAACCCAACTAATTCTGAAAATTCTTTCAGAGCAATATCCTTCCTCCCACCCCAGGTCGGACTGGCACTGCGCCAAGAAAGCCCCAACAATTTCTTACCTGGGAAAAGCGACTGATATTTGGCCCGGTAATGTTCAATCAGCTCCAGCCTTGGTTTGAGATAAGCAAAGACGGGGTCAAAGTGATATTCATCAGTAAACAGTGAGGCAGGCACATCCCCCAAGCTCAGCTGGCCATCTATGTCATCCAGCCTCGATTCGGGAAGTGCATATAAATCATTATAGACGTCAACCGATGCAGGAAATGTCCGCTTGGCAATATCAACCAACCGCTGCGGTACCATAAAAACAACTCGCTGAAGAGAAAACTCTTTAATGGCCTGAATCAAAAACTGCCAAAATAAAACCTGATCGCCCAAGCCTTGTTCAGACGTCACTAAAACCGTTCGCTCTTTGTAATCACTTAAGTCATTTATCAGCGGAATCTCATCGTACGCCATAGCCTCCCGGCTTTTTAAACGGGAATCTGTCAAACGGCTTGAACTGAGTTTAAATCCTTCGTTAAAACGTCCTAAAGTAAGTAAAGAACAGGCAATATTACTGTTCATTTTCTCTTTTAACTCAGGTTTAAGCTCAATCACTTTTTTAAATTTATTGATTGCAGCTTCGGGATCACCCTGAATATTGCATAAGTCCCCCATAATAGCGGGAACCAACACCGGATTTACTTTATTGAATTTGTCTCCGAAAACGGGGAGCGCCTTAAGCAAAAACGCAAGTCTTACTTCGTTGAACTCGCGCCTTTCATTCAGCTCTTTTCGTTGATCAGCGAGAAATTCACTGATCTTATTAATATCAGCAATTTTCTCTGTTTTACGAACCACCTGGCTCCAGCTTTCAATTTGCTGGTCACTCTCGATCTTTGCTTCAATGGAAGAAGCAATCAACATCAACAGTAGATCAATATCATCCTGGTAATTTTCAACCTCTTTAATAATGACATACGCCTGTTGCGGGAGCCCCTTTTGCATTGCAACCTTAGCAAACAGGATTGATGCGTCACGGTCATTGAGATCTTTTTCCAGCAGGGGTCGAATCACTTCGCCAGCCAAGTCACTTTCATGCAACTCAAGCAACGCTTTCCCTACCAATAAACTATTTGCACGATTCATGGTGATAAGGCCGGACTTGTAATAAGCCAGCACCTTTGAAAATTCTGAGGCATTATTCAGAGATACAAGCGCTTCGGTCGTTAGTTTCTCCATGACCTTAAGATGAAATCCGGCTTTTAAGTCTCGAATCAAATCCTCCAGCGGTTCAGCCCAGCTGAAGCGTTCTACTTGCCGATAAAGAGAAACACTTCGGTACCATCTTGAGTCTCTGCTTTCAGAGTGCCAATACCAAAACGACTTTTTAGGTAACAGACAAAACGTCTTAACCCCTAAGGCCCCAGCCAGATGAACCACGGTACTGCTCACAGATACAACACCATCTAACGATTCGATCTGAGTACATAAGTCATCAATGTGCGTCTTTGTATGTACTTCCGAATCGACGTAGAGCGTTATGCCGTATTCATTTTTTAAGTAGTCAATTTCATCCTGAGTGATATCGGTCTGCAGAGAAATCCACTGAACATTCTCTAGCTGAAACAAGGGCTTTAATTCCGATAACTCAACATTCTTCCGAGAACCTGCCGATGGACTAAAGCTCTTCCAGCACAACCCTAGTTTGATAACCTTTCCGAATTCATTTGCATACTTCCGGTTAATATAGGCCAATTTATCCTGATCCGGCACGAGATAGCGGTCTAACCTGCACGCATCTATATCATCAAACTGCTCAAGGTAAGCCTGTAATTCACCCGTTCTGACATAATAATCAAAGGAGTTATGTGTCACAGCAGAGTTCAGGTTGGAACAGTATTCAATCCGATCCTGAAGACTTCTTCGAAACACACTAGCTAATCGTTCATCACAATATACAGTAATTGTGCAGTCCGGCACTGCATGTCTTAATCTACTGATATAGCGACACAAGAAGACCTGATCCCCCAAGCCCTGTTCGGCATAAACCAGAATTGATTTTCCTGAGAGTTCCTCTCCGAACCACTCTTGAGCGTGACTTTTTAATAACGCGATACCTTCTTGTTGGTCCAACTCATCCCGATAAGCAATTAGCGGAAAACCCTCTTCAAAGTGCTCAAGAGTCAGCAAGCAATACCCTAAACTTGGACGAGCAGACTTTAGTGTTGGGTTTATAGAGAGCGCATCAACATACAAACTGACAGCCCGAACCAAGTCACCATTCCATAGTGCAGTGTCTGCTTCCAATGCTAATATTTCTGGAACGTAACGATCGCTCCGGGATTTAAAATCAGACAGACAAGATAAATAGGCGCCTTCCAGTTCCGGACAATTCCGGTTCCCGTTATCCAAAACACTTTTAAGGGAAAATATATACGTCAGCCAGGCGATATCCGTGTTTTCCCGAACTGCTGCCAACTTAAAGTGCTCAATGGCTTCATCTTCTTTCCCAAGCGTCATGCATAATTTGGCAATTGAGAGATGGGTTTCAACCAGGATTTGATCACCAGGCGATAGGAATAGCTGCAATGCCTCCTGATACAACCCTTTTTGCACACAGGCCTTGCCAGCCCAATAACATACGTAAGGATCATTAGGCGCATATTCGAAAAACTGTGAAAAACTTAATAACGCAGCATTGAAGTCCCCACTGACTAACTGAATTAATCCGCTGTTTCTTAATCTGGATACCGTATTCGATTCTTGTTCTGCCAAGCTTAAAGTTTGCTCAGAACCCAGTTCGAGAATCAACTTTCTGACATCGTTTTCCAGAATAACAGGAGAGACTCTTTCGCCATATGCGTGCTTTAACGCCAAGAGAGCATCAGAAAATGCAGATAACTTTTTCTCTGAAAAGCTTTGCTCCAACTGATCTAACAAGGGCTTAATTTCTAGAATGCCGTTCATAATGCTCTTCAAGTTTAAAAGGTAATAACAGGTTCAAGCAAAGAGCGGGCCAAACTTATTTCGTCAATTGAGCCAAGGCTTCTTTTAACTTAACTAACTGAGGATCAACAATATTAGCTTGCTTTCTATAGACTAAGTTAACGGAGGGATACCAGACACTTTGTTGATTATTATCTACAAAATTCCAATACCACAGAGGAGAATAAGGCACCATCACCACAGCAGGGACGCCCAAAGCACCGGCTATATGAGCACTTGCAGTAGAGATACAGGCAACCTGGTCTAAAGCTGCAATCTGAGCCACAACAGACTCAATATCGTTGAAGTAATCAAGCGCATCTACCTGCACCGACACACCATACTGCTCTTTACAATGCTGTACCTCAGCCTGAACGTCACCATACTGGATACTTATCCAGGCGACATTGGGAAGTTGCAACACATCTTGCCACTCAGTTAAGGCAATATTTTTCCGCTTATAGTTTT
>JBFHTA010000086.1:0-13687 GCA_041590855.1 Pseudomonadales bacterium | reverse complement strand
GTCGGGAGTCGGGAGTCGGGAGTCGGGAGTCGGGAGTCGGGAGTCGGGAGTCGGGAGTCGGGAGTCGGGAGTCGGGAGTCGGGAGTCGGGAGTCGGGAGTCGGGGAAGTGTGTGTACTCATAACCCTCAGTCAAGTGCGAGCTGTTCCGATAACGCGGTTCGTTGTCTGAACCGCACGTTTTTCTGTGCGGCGCTATTTGGCAACGAACGTCGAACAAGCGGTATCGGAATGGCTCGTGCTGAAAAGACACGCTAGATACTGGAGGAGATACAAAAAAGGAGCCGCGCATTGAAACAAGACATTTCAACGATTGGCTCAAAGGAGTGAAATCATGAATGGTTAATGGGTGTGCCGTATATCCATTGATTGATTATCCACCAACTGGAATAAAGACATCAGCAGAGATGTCGGCCATTCCTGCCCCCGCCAGGAAACTTTGTTTCCGAAGTTTCTTCACAAAACTGTCGGCACCGCATAAGAAAATTCGATAGCCTTTTAGATTCGGCCAGAGTTCGTTGCAGTAGTCGTAGATATCCGCCTGTGCGGAATTGATTCCTTGATTATCGTCAACGGAGGTTTGCTGACTGACGGCATGAATAGTTACGTGATCGTGTTGCCTGGCAAGTTCTGCCAGTTCATCCAGATAATAGAAGCCACTGGCGTCTTTAGCACCCAATACCAGATCAATCGGACCAACATGCCCTTGCGACAAAGCGTCTTTTAAGATGCCATAGATGGGTGCTAAGCCTGTTCCAATCGCCGCCATCAGGATGGGTTGTTCCGGGGTCGCTGCGGTAAAAAAGCATTTTCCCAATGGACCTTGCAGCGATACTGTCTCGCCTTCAGAAACATCATTCGCCAACCACGGGCTTAATTGTCCTTCAGGGAAGACTTTAATATGGAATTCAAGGAAATCGTCCGATTCCGGATGACTCGCTAGAGAATAACTCCGAGCGGTGGTTTCATCCCGCCACAGGGTGACGTATTGACCTGCCCGATAGGTTAACGGTGTTTTGAGTCGCAGTCTCAACACATTGTCGTTCAGCCAACGCTTTTCTATGACTTCCGCTGGAATCATTTGGACCGAAGCGTCAATGCGTTTGACGCTCAACGCCTCGGTAGGCTGACACTGACAACTCAGCATGTAGCCTAATGCCATTTGGGCATCACTCAGGCCTTTCTGAGCCTTTGCAGGAGGGGAACCTTCGTTAACTTCCACCAAACACGATTGACACACTCCGGATTTACATCCGAAGGCAATATCAATCCCGGAGCGAAGCATGCCATCCAGCACACTTTCGCCATCGTTTAACTCAATCGTTAGGTCCTCAAATTGAACCTGAGACATAACCCAAACCTCAGTCGTTTCGAAATGACTTACTTGTTCAATACATCGTCTTTCACACTGACAGCGATTGCGACAATTTCGTCGATATATTCTTGCGGTACGTCCAGCTCTTGAAGCGTACCAACCAGGTTTTCGGCCACTGCATTAAAATGCTCTTCCGTCAGGTTCATGTGTTTATGCGCTTCTCGCATGTCTTTTCCGGTGTAGCTATTCGGCCCGCCAAACGCCATGGTTAAGAAGGCTTTTTGTTTAGCGTGTTGTGCTTCCATATCTACGGTATCGAAGAAATCACTGATGCGGTCATCCGCCAGGACTTTGCGATAAAAGATATCCACTGCTGCATTGACTGCGGCTTCGCCACCAATTTTTTCATAAACAGACATAGCTCTATTCCTCATCAGTTATTACAGAAGTAAGCGCCACGGTGTTCGACGCTTCTTCATGATTTTGATTATTCGTATTTAAAGTACTTCTATTAAGAACACTTTGGCTCTAACTTAATGATTAACATCACTGTTCGAGACGACTCAGCATAAACTTGACCGCCGCTGTAATCTCTTGTTCAGTCAAACTCGTATTGCCCCCTTTCGCGGGCATCAAGCCGTAACCGTTACTGGCGTGCTCGACCAACACAGGAACACCCTGTGGCGCCCGTTTAGCCCACATTTTGTTGTTTCCTAAAATGGGGGCTCCGTTAATGCCTCCAGCATGACAGGCCTTACAGGTTCCGGTGTAAATTTGCTCACCTAGCTCCAACTCAGGGTTTCCACATGCAGTCAACACAAGCGTCGTTAGTCCTACTAACCCTAGTCTTCCAATGATTTTTCGTTGTAGGCGTAAGGCCGTCGTTTCCATAAGAGATTTTCCTATTTATCAAAGGAAGCAATCCGTTAAGTGATTGCCTCGCTTCTAATACATTCCAATCTTTGAATCCACCCAGAGGGCAAACTCAGAACTCGCTAAAGAGGCACCCGGATCACTACCCCTCCCATCACTTCACCAATCTTAAAGTCGGTTTTCGGGGAATCTTTGTGTTCGTTATGGCAACTGGTGCAGGCTTCCGATACAGCTACGTCCGGATAAACCGCCGTAAAGTATGTTGTGTCACCCAAGGTTTCTTCACCGTAGAAGTTCTCACCGGGATTGGCAGCAATGAACTCCAAGCCTTCTTTTTCCATTGGCGTTTTTGGTGCATTTTGCGAGTTAATTGGCCAATTTGATTGCAAGGAGTAGGTAAACTTGTCGGTCATTTCGGCCACGGCTTCGGCCCCAGCACGGAACATCTGAGCAGGCAGCAAGGCACCATTTTCGATGTCCTGCCAATGCTCATCAGGTTTAATGGCATTCGCACCTTTAGGGCCTAAGCGCTTGATGATGTACTTGGTGTAGTTGGTGCGGTCTGCTTTCATGACGGCAAACAGCGAGTCAGTGTATAAGCTTGGTTCGATGCCTTTACTGGCTTCCGATTCACCGCAACCACTGATTGTCAGTGCAGCCGCTGCAACGCTGGCCGAGAGTGCGAACTTGATTGCCTTGCCTTTCATTAGTTTCTTCATAATTGCTTCCTCATCAGTGCAAAAATTTGTCGTTCTAATAATCGTGCTAATCAGTTATTGGTATTTCTTGAGCTTGAGCTCGTTGAAATCCGTGTTCACTCCGGCAGCCACGGGAACCTTCAACTGCGTTCCTCTTTTCTTGCTGCATTGGGTAATGGGTTACCCTTATTATTTTTTGTGATTTATTCGCGTTAACCTTTCTCTCGCGGGAGCAGTTATTTACTTCCCGTCTCCCGTTTCAGTGCCCAATCAATCGACTCTATGTGCTTACTTGGTTTGCCATTAAAGTTGTGTCGAATCAGCTCATCATCCGCCAAGGCATCGATGGAAAATTCCAGGTTGTGGCAATCCAAACAAACACTTCGAATCATCTTTTCATTAGGTCGCAAATTCAGATTTTGGTTATGTTCTATACGAACAACTTCCGTGCCAGCTTGCTTCTCTTTTACCCTTGGCATATGACAAGTGGCACAGGTAACTTGGGAGGCCCCAGCCAGACTGCCTTCCAGCACTTTGTCCTTCAAAAGGGCGTGCGGTGAAGACGTAAAGTTCCGGGAATGCTCATCGGTATGGCAAGACAAACACGCTTCTGTCGATGCGTATTCAGTATCAAAAGAGTGCGCACCATGACAGCTATTGCACCCATGTTGGGTATCGTCCACCAGCTCGGAAAATGACAAGCCTGAATGTTCAGACGTCATCTCTGATATCTTCGCGATGTATCCCTGCGCCAACTTCATGCCATGCTTTCCAGACAGAAACCCTTGCGCTTCTTTTTGGTGACAACTCTGGCACTGTTCAACGCCAGGCTTTTCTATCCAGGCAGCCGCCAAAGACGCCGGATCGTTGGCACTGGCGCCGGTAAGATGGCAACCGCCGCATGACATTCCGGCCTGCTCGTGCGCACTGGCTTGCCAGTGGTTATTGATGTCCGGATGGGCTGCCATTTTTTGAGCAAAGAGCTCAGACATTAACGTACTAATGTCTTCCTTCTTAACGGTTTGAGAAGCTGCATACGAGGGAGTCGCACGATTGGCGTTGATCTCATCCAGATGCTTCAACCATTCACCGCCGCTGTTATTCACCAGAAAGGATTCATACAAGGCTTTATTATCGTGGTAGTTATGACACCCCGAGCTGGCGCATGAATCAAACGGCAGATCTTTATGGCTTTCACGCTCTTCACCTACCGTTTGATGACAGTGAAAGCAATAGTCGTCCGGCAGGGTCACACCCATAGCATTGGTTTGTTCTTCCTGATGTTCGGTATGGCAGCTCACGCAATAACGGGCATCAATGATTTGTAACAGGTCTGCATTACGAGGATCAGTAAACTTCTTTTTCGGGTGAGAATCGTGGGCGTCTTTCAGCTCTTGTTGATGACAGTTCACACAGGCGTTTTGCAGAATTTCCTGTCCGCCGAACGGCTCGGTATGACAAGATTCACACGCAAGTTCGATCTGGAAATGACCGTGTGTAGCATCGCCAATCAACAGCTCGGATTTGTCCTCGTCCAAAGTCATCTTATAGCCGTAGAAGCCTGTAATGGCCAAGGTAACTGCCAGCCAGAAAATCCATAACAGCTTTTTCATTTCATCTTCTCCACTAACATCAGGGCGCCGAATCCGGATGCCAAATTTAAAAGAAATACACAGATAAAATGTGCGTTGCTAACAAGGCGGGCAACGGCCAGGTCACCAGAATGTGCAACCAGGTCCAGGTTTTACGAACCATCATCGACGAAGAGGCACTCAGCTTGTGGCTTAACGCAACCACAGCGCCGGCCCCCGCCCCCAGAACAATGACAGCTAGAAAATTAATCATCAGAAGTTGGTTCAGATTGGTGCCCAGGTGAAAGCCGGTATGAAAAATCAACAGCGCCACACAAGACATCCCCAACACCGTATGTACCGTGCGCCAATGGGAGAACTTGCCCATCCAGGCCCAACCGACACGTTTACGCAGCGACATCAGCAAGCCGATTAAGGTCAGCCCCAATAAGCTAAACCCAGTCACTTGCTTCCAAAAGCCATCGTTCCAGATGTGTTCAAACCAACCCTGGGTTTGCACGCTGTCAGACACTTGGGCTTCCGGTTGGAAAATAAGCAAGATCGCCAGCAAAATTGCCATCACACTGCCGACCAATACCGGTGCCCAACCGCTTTCTTTCTCACGTGCGGCTACATTGCCCGAATGCTGTTCAACCAACTGAGATAACAAAGGTTTACATGACCCACAGACCGTGCCTGCTCCTGTGGTGTTTGAAAGTTCGACAACCGACGCGCAACCTAGTGACAATTGGTGGGTCAGTTCTCCCTGAGTAATGTTATTGCACTGACAAACTACCGTTTCGATGGGCCACTGGGTCACATCTTCCGACTGGGCGTTCAGCCACAAGCGGCCGGTTAACCGAAATACGAGTAACTGCCACGGAAAAAAAGTTCTGCCTTGTTTAAAGGCTTCTTGTACCCGGTTTAACTCCGGCCATTCACCGAACGCCAACGCCCCGATGAGCTTGCCACGCAAAAACACACACTTTCGGTAAGTCCCCTGTTTCTTATCTTCAAAGACCACTTCGGTTTGGAATGGACGACGCGCCAAGTCTGCCACTTCACCCATGCTGTAAACCTTCTGACCGACCACTTTTAAACGGCTCACCGTCAACGAACCCAGGTATTTGGCATTGCCACCGCTCACTACATCAGCGGCAATGGCTGCTTGTTCTAACCCCGGATTCACCAAGCCGTAGGTTTCGCCATGGTGTTCACAACACTCACCAATGGCATAAACAGCATCATCAGAGGTTTGAAGGTCGTCGTTGACCACAATGCCATTGGCAACCTTGATTTTGGATTCTCTTGCTAATTCGGTATTCGGTTTGATGCCCGCACACAGAACCACGGTATCGCATTCGATGGCTTCGCCTGCATACGTGGTCACCCCGGTGACACTGCTTCGACCCGGCACCACCTCTTTGGCTGAATGAATGGAACGAACCCCGGAGGAGGTAATAACCCGAATGCCCAGCGCTTCGACTTGCTGTTGCAACATGGCCGCCGCTGTTTCATCCAACTGACGATTCATTAATCGCGACGCTTGCTGCACCAGAGTGACTTGGGTATTCAATCGGGATAAGGCCCGTGCAGCTTCTAACCCCAACAAACCACCACCCACCACCACAACATGGCGAGCACTGGTAACGCGGGTATATAAAAATTCGGTATCTTTTAAATTACGGAAGGTGTAAACGCCGGTTTGATCCACGCCAGGGATATTGGGTACATGAGCGCGAGCCCCCGTCGCAAAAACCAGTTTATCGAACGGCGTTAATTCGCCATTGCCATCCGTAATGAACTTGTTTTCAGTATCGACCTGTTTAACGGTCGCAATGATGTATTTGAAATTAGGATGCGTATCGGCATCCGGAAGAGATAAATCAATGTCATCCCGTGTGACTTCACCCGCCAATAGCGCAGACAATTGAACCCGGTTATAAGGTTGGAATGGCTCATTGCCATAAAGCTGAATGTGTGCCAATGGGTGCTTTTTTAACAGCTCTTTAACGAACCGCATTCCGACCGGGCCTGAGCCTATCACGACCACCCGATCTGTAAATTGTTTCACGCCTTCTTGCGAGTTAATTCCGTTGATATTCCCAGACTCGATCTCAGAAGGGGTTACAACGTCCACATCTTTCAACGATATACTTGAGCTATTCATCACGGTCACTTTTCAGCATCTAACGTGCTTTAGTTATTCCTGAAAACCTACCAAGTGACCAACCGGAAACCAGTTTACGTGGCACTCGCTCGCTGGCTTTTAGTTATCTCATAGCCACTTGATAGTACAACTTAATCAATTCTTCGAACTTCACGGATTAGCTGGCTAGCTGAACACCTCAATCCCCTGATCAAGGTGTTCGGGCTAACAGTCAATGGCCAGTCTTAGAACTTGGCACTTACCCACAACCAACCTTTGTCGGTATCAGTTTTGATATCGCCTTCGGAATACATGGCGTATTTGATGCCTGCGGAGTAGTTCTCGCTGAATTTCTTAGCGACTAACAAATCCAGTTCGCTGCCCAGGTCATCCACACCATTGGACTCTTCATCCGCTTCAAACTCGTGGTAAACAGCCATCAGTTTCACACCTGCTAACTTACCGCTCACAGAGACAGACATATCCACCAAGCCTTGTGCAGGCGTCCCAAGGAATTGGTCTGCCCAACCGTTGAATTTGTGCAAGGTTGCAAGAGGTGTTGCGAAACCATAAGCACCGTCGTCTGAGCCCAACACTTCATAACCCAGCTTGGCGGTTACGCCCATGAATTCGGCACCGGCTTCCAGATTGATGTAATCCGCATCGCGATCTTCCGCACCTTCTGCTGAGAAATCCTGTTGTGCGTATTCCACGGTGTACAAGGCTTTAAGGTCTGAGTTGATTTCAGCCTTGCCAGCAAAACGAAGGCCATAAGTGTCGTAGGATTTTTCAGATGAATTGTCTTCTTCCAACAAGTAAGCGTACGCCGTCGCTTTACCGAATGGGGTTTTGTAACCGATGTTGAGCAAGTGATCTTTTGAATCTATGTCTTTCTCTTCACCAAAGATACGGTTACGTTGCATCAGATAAGCGTAATCTGCGGTCAGGTTTTTCATCGGCGTCAGTTTGAAAGAGCCTGCATCAAACGTCTGACGATCTTGTCTCCAACCCACATGCCCCACAAAACGGTGGTTATCCATAGTGATCACCTGACGACCAAACTTGGCAGTCACCAGATCGTTTTTATATTGAATGAAGCCTTGATCTAACTCGGTAGTTTCGGGGTCCGCAATCACTGAGTGATCAACATTATGACCATTGGTATTGTTGTAATCGTCCATACCCGCGACTACGCGAGAGTCTTCAAACTCGACGGTCGCTGAAACACCATGCACGTCGCCGGTGATGTATCCCAGACGCGAACGCAGAGTCAGAGCATCCGCGTCTTTCAACTTGTCACCATTGGCATTGGTAGCATTGTCCTGATCCACCATTTCATAGCGCAAGCGGAAGTCACCGTATGCTTTACCACCTTTTAGTGCGTCAGTGATGTCACTGCCCAGGTCTGCAGAGGCCACACTGGCCTGACCTGCTACCACGGCTGCTACAGCCAGGCTAAGTAGATTCGCTTTTGCTTTATTGTTTGAATACGCTTTCATTTACGCTTCTCCAAGTGCTGATGTTTTAGTTTTTTGTAGTTGTGAATATGTTGTTATGAATGCTTAGTTTCTTCGGGGTGACCGGCTCCCGGTCACCTTTAATTCGAAATCGTTTCTAGGCAACGGCGTCTTCTGTTTCTTTCTTTTTCTTCGCTGCTGAAGCCTTACTGATTGGCTCGACCTTGCGTTGCTTCTCATACAGGAACTTCAAAACTTCAGAACGCAAGCGGTTGTATTCCGGGTCTTCCGCTAACGACAAGCGATCCCGAGGTCGTTCCAGTTTCACATCCAGAATTTCACCCACAGTTGCCGCCGGGCCGTTGGTCATCATCACAATGCGATCCGACAGCAATACCGCTTCGTCTACATCGTGGGTAATCATGATGACGGTGTTGTTCAGCTCGTTTTGGATTTCCATGAGCGAGTCCTGCATGTGTGAACGGGTCAAGGCGTCCAAGGCACCAAACGGCTCATCCATCAACAGAATTTCCGGTTGCATAGCCAATGCGCGGGCAATCCCTACACGCTGTTTCATACCGCCGGAGATTTCATCGGGGCGCTTATGCATGGCGTGATCCATGTGTACCAGTCTCAGGTTATGCTCAACCCACTCTTTGACTTCGGCTTTACTTTTTGACTTTCCGAAGACTTGCTTCACAGCAAGCTCGACATTTTCGTAGGCGGATAACCAAGGCAATAAGGAATGGTTCTGGAATACCACCGCCCGCTCCGGGCCCGGTTCATTCACTTCTTTGCCATTAAGAACCACGCCGCCTTTAGACGCCTGATACAAGCCGGCCACCACGTTTAGTACGGTTGACTTACCACAACCTGAGTGACCGATTAGCGATACGAATTCACCTTTTTCAATTTTTAGATCTACACCCTGCAATGCGGTGAAAGGGCCTTTCGGTGTGTCGAACACCATGTCCATTTTGGTGATGTCTAGTATTGCGCTCATCTTTTTCTCTCCACGCTTTGGAACAGGTTGCAGACTGTAATGTGATGCGTGTGCAACCTGCCGAAGTACTGTATATGCTCTTTATTAGTTCCGTTCTGATTTTCTGCTTAGTGATTCAAAGGCGTTAGCGGGCTGCCGAGGCCTTATCCCATGACACCCAACGCTGCAGTTGCAACATGCCGCGATCCAACAAGAAACCAATGAAACCAATCACAATGACAGCGGCCATGATGCGACCCAGCGAGTCTGAACTGCCGTTTTGGAATTCATCCCACACGAACTTTCCAAGACCTGGGTTTTGCGCCAACATTTCAGCTGCGATCAATACCATCCAGGCGATACCAAGTGACAAACGCATACCGGTAAAAATCATTGGAATAGACGCTGGCAATACAATTTTTTGTACATGTTTCAGTGCTGGCAGACGCAATACACGGCTCACATTCACCAAGTCATTGTCGATGGAAGCCACACCCACCGAGGTGTTAATCACCATTGGCCACAGGCAGCACAGAGTTACCGTGATCATGGAGTTAAGAAATGATTTAGCGACTAGCGGATCAGAGCTGGTGTACAGGGCACTGACCACCATGGTTACAAGTGGCAACCAGGCTAACGGGGATACCGGTTTAAAAATCTGGATAATCGGATTCACTGCGGTGTTCAGTGTTTTATTTAGGCCAATGGCAATGCCCAGAGGAATCGCAATAATGGCTGCCAATAAAAAGCCACTCATGACCGTAATCAAGCTGGTAATAATCTGATCCAAAAAGGTTTCTTTACCGGTATAGGCGCGAATCTTAGGCACATAATCCGGATCAGCTTCCATACGCTTGGCATTTCGTGCTTCCTGACGCTCGTAGAAAGCTTCTTCCTTCTCTCGTGACGCCTGATGCTCTTCATATAAGCTACCGAACTGCTCCATCACCACCGATGGCCCCGGAAACTTACCGAGTGAGGTATCAATGTTTTTCGCCGCAACCGACCACAAAAACAAGAACACCAAAATTCCTAACATGGGGATACCCACGTACTGAACGCTCTTCTTAATGAATTCCTGAGCGGCATTTGGCAGTTCAAACTGCTCTTCTACTTTTTTGATTAATGATGTCGTGCTGGACATAACATTCACTCCTGTCTCAATCCTGATGTTCGAGCTCGGGGTTCGGCGCAGTGCACCGAACCGCGTCTCTTAAGGCATCCGTCAGGACGCCTCGTGTGACTGTCTTACAACTTGTCTCCGGCTTTTAAACCAATGCTGAATTTGTTGATGTATTCGTTTGGCTTAGTACCGTCATAAACGATGTTGTCGATGAAGTGGGTTTGAGGGTCACGGAAGCCGTCTTCAGAGGCGAAGTCCGGGAAGTCTTTCGACGCCATCAGACCTTCTTTGATAAGCGACTTAGCTGCTTTCTCGTAGATGTCCGGGCGATAGACTTTCTTAGCCATATCTTTGTACCAGTCGTCCGACTTGTCTTCGCTGATTTGACCCCAGCGACGCATTTGAGTCAGATACCAGATCGCATCTGAGTAGTACGGGTATGTAGCGTTGTAGCGGAAGAACACGTTGAAGTCCGGCACGTCGCGCTTGTCGCCTTTCTCGTATTCGAAGGTTCCTGTCATAGAGTTAGCGATCACGTCGTAATCGGCACCCACATAGTTAGGTTGAGACAAGATCTTCACCGCTGCCGGGCGGTTGGCGTTGTTGTTTTCATCCAACCATTTGGCCGCACGAATCAGAGCACGGGTTAAGCGAATGGTGGTATTTGGGTATTTCTCGGCGAACTCTTTGGTAATACCAAACACCTTTTCCGGGTTGTCTTTCCAGATCTCGTAGTCGGTCACTACAGGTACACCAATGCCTTTGAATACCGCTTGCTGGTTCCATGGTTCACCTACGCAATATCCGTAGATGGTGCCTGCTTCCAGGGTCGCTGGCATTTGAGGAGGCGGTGTTACAGAAAGCAAAGCATCGGCATCAATCTGACCTGACGTGTCCCCTTTATGCGGTGCATAGTAACCAGGGTGGATACCACCCGCTGCTAGCCAATAGCGAAGTTCGTAGTTATGCGTAGATACTGGGAATACCATACCCATATTGAAAGGCTTACCTTCCGAGTTGTACTTATCCACAACGGGCTTTAAAGCATCTGCCTTAATTGGGTGTACCGGACGACCATCTGCCATTTTTGGAATGTTTGGCTTCATTTGCTCCCAAATTTCATTGGAAACCGTGATGCCATTGCCGTTCAAGTCCATGGAAAACGGGGTGATAATGTCGGCTTTAGTACCAAAGCCCATGGTCGCTGCAATAGGCTGACCTGCCAGCATGTGTGCACCATCCAGGCTGCCATCAATCACGCCGTTAAGTAGTACCTTCCAGTTGGCCTGAGCTTCGATGGTGACGTACAGACCTTCGTCTTCGAAGTAGCCATTTTCATAGGCAATCGCGATGGGTGCCATGTCGGTGAGCTTAATGAAGCCGAACTTCAGCTCTTCTTTCTCCGGATAACCTAATTTCTCAGCGTGTACCGCTGTGGCACCCAGGCTTACACACGCAGCGATTGCTGCAAACTTAAACGGTTTCAACCACTTTTTCATGGCTAGCTCCTATCTAATTGCTCGTTCTTATTGGAAGTGCTATTCATTCCATTGTTGTTATCAGCAGTACCGATGTGTTCAGTACCAAATCCAAACCACAAAAAAAGGCGCTCACTCAGAGGGCCTCCAGCGAGAACTGGAACCTCCGAATGAGCGCCTTTGCTCTGTCTTCTGTTAAGCGCCGTTGCTTAGGAAGACGTAGGAGAATGCACGTTTGTTGTTTTGTACATTCTCTTTTGTTAGAAGATGAACTTTGAATCACCGCCATTGACGATTCAAAGTGCATCTCAATGAAGTCTGAGTTTTATCTTTCAGCCTTCAAGTAATACATTTCTTATAAAGCATCTAGTGTGCCAACTTTTAAACCCCTTATTTTTCAGGGCCTACAGAAGATAAAACCGCATTTCGGCCCGTTTGATGAGCCATTTGAACACCTCTTTACTTCGACTTGCCCAACCTAAGTGCACAGACATGGATTTCAGCAATATCACCTGACGAATCAGTCAGTTATTTGCACAAGAAAGGCACGAATTTAAGAAATGAAATTTGGAGCGCGCAAAAATAACGCGAAGGACAAGCGTCGGGGGTCCGTAAAATTATTTCCCGATGTCGAAAATCTTCAATCCGCGTTTCCGGCAATTCTATATTGTGTCTGCTTTCGTTATTAAGGAGATAAACGATGACACAACGTGCGAACTACTTTGGTTTAGCAAACGAAGCGATGCAAATCCTGTTAAAACAGGAAGCCTATTTAACTCAACAGTTCAGTGCATCAGAGAGTTTAACGATTCCCGTCTGGGAATTAGTGAAATTAAGGGTATCTCAAATCAATCAATGCGCTTTTTGTATTGATATGCACAGCCAAGAGGCCCAAAGTAAAGGAGAAACAACGGATCGAATCATCGGCTTGAACGCCTGGCGAGACATGCCTCTCTATACCGACATCGAACGTGCCGCATTAGACTGGGCAGAATTGCAAACCTACGGAAGAGCGGTAGATGACCAAAGTTATCAACAGGTGACGAATGCATTGGGTGAACAAGCCCTGGTAGATTTAACCCTCGCCGTCAACGCCATAAACAGTTGGAACCGCATTGCCAAAACCTTTAAACCAGAGGTAGGTAGCTATAAACCATCATAAATCACCAGCCAACGCTCAAAATACACCTTCGGCATTTGACTTTCGACTGCTCCAACCTTCGGGGCAGTTGTCTGCGTTTGTCCAAGGTATCTGGTCCGCTTCCGTTTCATCCAGTGAAAAAGACTGGATTGAAAAACCGATGCATTCGGACGCTGGCAGCGGCATACTGTTTAACCTGTCCCATGAGATTGTTTTGGCAGAGGATGTGTTGCCCATTGGCGTCATTATGTTACCTGTTAAGAAGCGCACCGAAACCATCTGCCTGCCACCCGGCGCAGTACTTTCCGGCATACGATTTCACCCGGCTATCGGTTACGGTATTCTAGGACGACATTATCAAAAGCCGACGTTGCTTTCACCTCAGAGCGACCAGTTATATCAACTCTATCGCCTTCACTCAAAGATACATCTCCAGGAAGGTGATGCCCGCATAGACACCCTGCACCACTGGATCACCCAATCCATGAACTTTACTCATGTGATTCCGGATGCACTGGAAAAAGCGCTCGATCATATTGCTCTGGACAACACCCCTGGCCAGCTCACCGGTCATATTTCACTAAGCCAACGACAGATTGAACGACAGTTTAAAACCTGGCTCGGTATGACACCCAAGTATTACCAAAGAATCTTACGAATAAAGAAAGCAATGAACTACCTTCGCACCAATCCGAACGCCGATTTAGCTGACACTGCACTTCGTTTTGGCTTCAGTGACCAAGCCCACATGACCCGGGAGTTTCGTTCAATTGCTAAAACAACGCCTGGGAAGGTATGAAGAAAATAGAAAAGGAGTCGGGAGTCGGGAGTCGGGAGTCGGGAGTCGGGAGTCGGGAGTCGGGAGTCGGGAGTCGGGAGTCGGGAGTCGGGAGTCGGGAGTC
>JBFHTA010000085.1:0-13875 GCA_041590855.1 Pseudomonadales bacterium | reverse complement strand
TGATGAAATCAATGCATCAACTGATCCTTTAGACTCTGACTCAGATAACGATGGCATGCCTGACGGCTGGGAAGTGGACAACAGCTTAAATCCATTAGATGACGAGGATGCAGACCTAGACCGTAATGACGATGGCGAAACCAACCTAGAGGAATATCTTGCCTCGTTAGCCGCATAATTCAGTTAATTTTGCTTACATCAGCCGCTCTTTGGAGCGGTTTTTTTATGCGTTTTAGTTCTTCACTACTGGGTTAACCAGTACAACCCCGCTATTTAATTCGACTGCCTAAAAGACTCGTAGCATATGATTGGAATAGAAATGAAAAGATAAAAAACGGGGCACACACAGCCAATAAACTTGGTAAGTTCATAGCTTCAGAAAGCTGTGTGGTTGATGGCTCAACACCTAGCCTTGGTGAACCATCAGGCCCCTTAAAAGGTACAACTTGCGTTGTATTACTCGGAGGGAGTGTAAAAACTTCTTACTGACGACATAACGCGAGTTACATCGACAACCAGCCAATCACTTGTTGACGCTCTTCGTCTGTCATCTGAGTGATATTACCCAGCGGCATGTAGTTGGAGTTAATCACGTCAATGAGTTTTGGCTTGATCACCATCACTTGATCCATGGTCTCCAAGGAAACACCTGCTGGAGGTGACGCAAATCCGGCTTGGGTTGGCGTTGCAGCATGACAACTTGCACAACGTTCTTTAATAATCGCCATACCTTGTTGATCCGTGAACCCTGCAACCACCTCTTCATTTACTTCCACCGGTTTTGGGGCTATCCAAACAGCCACACCAGCCATCATGATCGCAGCAATCACCAGAATGGATGGTTTGAATTCACCACGATGACGCAAGTTAAAGAAGTGACGAGCAAAAGCCAGAATGAAGCAGATCGCCGACAGCACCAACCAGTTCAGCTCATGTGAATAGGTCATTGGGTAGTGATTACTGATCATGATGAAGATCAGCGGCAGCGTGAAATAGTTGTTATGGGTTGAGCGCAGTTTCGCAAAGGCCCCGTATTTCGGGTCCGGCGCTTCACCACGTTGCACCGCCTCTACTAACGCGCGCTGAGAAGGCATAATCCCCAGGAACACGTTGCCCGCCATAATGGTCCCGATCAACGCACCAACATGAATAAACGCACCACGCGGCGAGAACACTTCACTGGCAAACCACGCCATAAACACTAAGAAAGAGAACAATACTAAGCCAAAGGCTTTACCGTTATGGCGAAGCGGGGTTTTAACCAGCATTTCATACACCGCAAAGCCCACTGCAATGTAGCCCATACCCAGACCAATAGCCTGCCATTGGGTCAGCTCAAGACGAGAGTTATCAATCAAAAAGCTTTCTGCACCGATGTAGTAAACAATCCACAGCATGACCATCCCGGTTAACCAGGTGGTGTAGGCCTCCCACTTAAACCAGTGCAGGTTTTCCGGCATTTTTTCAGGCCCTAACTTGTACTTGGCCACCTCATAGAAGCCCCCACCATGGATGGCCCACAGGTCACCACCGATGCCTTTGTCTTTCTTCCATTGCGGCGGATTTTCAAGACTGTTGTCCAACCACACAAAGTAGAAGGACGCACCAATCCAAGCAATACCCGCTATCACATGAAACCAGCGGAAGAATAAATTCGCCCACTCTAATAGATACGCTTCCATTAAGCCGCTCCTACTTCTTTATTTTTGTTAGCTTCCGAGACACATGAATTGTCACGATCATGAACACAGTTACCCGCCACATAGGTCGCACGTACAGCACGGTCATCACCTAGAATAATCATGGCGAACAGCTTCTCAGCCAAGGTCTTACACTTCGA
This sequence comes from Pseudomonadales bacterium, assembly GCA_041590855.1. Taxonomy (GTDB): domain Bacteria; phylum Pseudomonadota; class Gammaproteobacteria; order Pseudomonadales; family Litoribrevibacteraceae; genus Litoribrevibacter. The sequence continues at coordinate 12,035 of JBFHTA010000085.1, read as the reverse complement.
CTGCTTTAAGCTCATCAATGGAGTGCTGTTGAAATCCAATACCGCAAAGTCGGCTTCGTTACCCTCTTTGAAGGAACCAATCTTATCTTCTAATTGAAGCGTCTTGGCATTACCCAAGGTGGCAAGATACAAGCTCTTCAACGCCGACAGCTTGTTGCCATTCAACTGAGTCACTTTGTAGGCTTCATTTAAAGTTTGAAGCATAGAGAAACTGGTGCCACCGCCCACATCGGTAGCCACACTGTAAGCCACCTGCTCTTCTTCCAGCTCTTTGATGTCCAGCAAGCCGCTGCCCAGGAACAAGTTAGAGGTCGGACAGAAAGAGACACTCGAGCCCGTTTCACGGAAACGCTGATGCTCACGCGACGTCAGATGGATACCATGCGCAAAGACACTGCGTTTGCCCAACAAACCGAATTGGTCATAAACGTCCAGATAGTCTTTGCTGTCTGGGAATAGCTCTTGAACAAAAGCGACTTCGTCCTTGTTTTCGGAAATGTGCGTTTGCATGTACACATCCGGGTACTCTTCCATCAACTGACCGGCTTTTTGAAGCTGCTCTTCGGTTGAGGTAATGGCAAAGCGAGGTGTCACCGCATACAACTGACGACCCTTGTTATGCCAAGCTTCAATCAACTCTTTGCTGTCTTGATAACTGCTTTCCGGCGTATCGCACAAGAATTCCGGGGCATTGCGATTCATCATCACTTTACCGCAAATCATGCGCGTATTACGTTGCTCGGACGCTTCAAAGAAGGCCTCTACGGATTGCTTATGCACCGTGCCGAACACCAACGCCGTGGTGGTGCCGTTTTTAAGCAACTCATCCAGGAAAAAGTTGGCAATGTTGGATGCGTACTCTTTATCTTCAAACTGACGCTCAGCCGGGAAGGTGTAGTTATTCAACCAGTCCAACAACTGCTCACCGTAAGACGCAATCACTTCTACCTGCGGGAAATGGATATGAGTATCAATCATGCCAGGAATGATCAGGTGATTTTTGTACTCAACCACAGGAATGTCCGAAGACAATGACGCCAAAACGGCCTCGGCCTCACCCACTTGGGACACCTTACCGTTTTCAATCAGTAAGGCGCCATCTTCAAAGAATTGGTAGGCATTTTCACCATCCACATCCGGGTCGGACAGGAAGTGCAGAATAGCGGCTCGATAAACAGTCGGGCTCTGTGCATTCATTTGATTCAATCTCTCTAATCAGCTTTTTTGTTGATCCTTAGCGCATAGAGGGCTAAAGATCTATCGTTATGTTCAGTGCTTTATCGAAGAAAAACTCTTCGCAGTTATTGCCTTCGCCCTTGCGATCCACAACCAGGAAGTCACACACTTTATTCAGTCCAAGGACGGGGTGATGCCAGGTATTCAAGTGGTAATTGATCCCCTGTGTGCCCTTCGCCAAAAACAAATGCAAATGCTCAGGCGTTAGCGCTTCCACCGGATCAGCCACCAGCACCAAGTAATCTTCACCAGACAGGGGATGAAATGACTGACTGCCTCGCGGATGACGCTCCATCATCTCGATGTTCATCGGCATCACACGAGGTTGTGCACGAAAGATATTGATCACAGCCGTATCTTCCGGTGATGACAACTGCACCTTAGCCAAGGAATCGTAACGTTCAGTATTGCCGCCATTAATCATGATCAGATTATCTTGGGATACATTCCCAGCCTGATCTTCTATTTCAACCACATCACCAAAGGGCGCAAACGCCTCTTTGGTTAATGGCTTCGGTGTTAATTTGTAGTTAGTCATGCTGTTTCTATCTTGTTATTTACACACTCAAAGGGCGCTAACTATTCAAGAATGGATTACATAACGTTTTGTGAAGCAGAGGCATGGATGCCTCGGAAGCATCAGAGGACATGGATGTCCTTTCGGTGTGAAGCACCTGATGCAGCGTAACAAAACGTCTATGTGATCCGAACTAAAGCCACTGCAGTGACTTCAGCTACCTCTATACGTCGAGATACCGTAAGCGGATACCAGAAGCGGCACATGATAATGCTCTTCCGGCTTCTCAATACGGAAATCGAAGGTCACCACCGGGTAGAAACAAGTTTTACCTTGCTTCTCAAAATACGGATCGGTCGCGAACTCAATGCGGTAGATTCCTTTTTCACGTTGCTGACCATCCAACCAGTCGGTAATACGACCATCGGCATTGGTTTCGCCAGACGCAATCTCAACCAGCTCGCCATCAATTTGCTTGTACAGCTTTACGGCCATACCTTGAGCCGGGCCACCTAAATTGGTATCCAATACGTGTGTTGTGATAGGGCTTGCCATCGTTAAATCATCCTTCTAGTAAAGAGCGTTTTACCTCGGTAAATTCGCTCTTATAGATTCATAATCAGCTTATCGTTCAGAAACCTTAGTTTCTGGATTCACATCCGTCGGTAACAACTTATTGATACGGATTGCGGTAATCTTTGCTTGCTCTCCCGCCGCCGTTTTCAGCTCTTGCTCGCGAGAATTTGGCAAACGACTCTGCAGAATATCCAGCATCTCTTCAGCGCTTTTACCTGTGGCACACACGATAAAAATAAAGCCGTTTTGCTGCTCGTACTGAGTATTGCCATCCGCCAACGCCTGAATGGTTGCTTCATTCGCTTCATTAACCGATGACTGCTCACCTGACGCTAACTTCTTGGTATGCGCATACTTTTGACGAAGGCTGCTTACATCACCGATTTTCGGGTGACCTTCAAACGCTTCCAAAAAGTCCGCCTCACCAAGCGCATTCCAAACCTCTAATGCCACTTCCTGACATTGAGCGATGGACACAAACGGACGACGCGCCACCATGCCTTCAATCCAACGGGAAGAAGTACAACAGTTCTCAAACGCAAAACGCGCATCCTCCTCCGACAGGTTATTCAGCTGACTTAAGGTGTAGGTTAACTCGCTCATACAGGAAAACCCCATAAGCGTAGCCTGCTAATCCCACCATCCGGATACATCTTGATACGCACATGAGTAAAGGCCGTTTCGCCACTGACCAACTCATCTTTAAAGGTATGCTCACGGTCTTCATACAACTTTGTTCGACCTATGATTGGCTGCCAATTGATGTCGGCTTTACCCGCTGCCGCTGACGATTCTGTCAGTGCATCCGCATGGGCATCGGCTTTCAACATGTCGATGTCTTTGGCTTGCGCTTCGGTTAATACCGCACCTTCAATAGAGAAGGCATCCGGGTAGTTACCTTTAAAGTGGCAGGTATCCACAAGAATCTTTTGGATTGAACCTTTCGCCGCCAATTGCAGAATGTACCAATCGTTATCACGATCTACCGTTGCATCACCAATGGCACGACGACGTTTGGTTTCCCAACCATCCCCCATGTTGGCACCGCGCTCAGGCATGATCAGGTTTTCCATGTGACTGAAGAACATGTCTGAACACACCAACGGGCGAGCACCGTTCTTAATGTAAGCAAGATCTACCGGCTCGCCTTTCAGGAACCAATCCCAATCCGGAACCACATCCCCATAGACACGCAAACGCGCCACACCACCGTCTGGGTAAATATGGAAACGAACATGCGTCCAGACCCCTTCAACGGTTGCATCAATTAAGTTTTCACTGCCTGGCTGAACTTCGGTAATCGGTACAATTTCAGTCCATTCAGTACTCTCGTCTGGCTCGCCTTTGATTCGACAGGCTTCCATGGATACTTTCTGAGGTGCATTACCCAGAAAATGATTGGTATCGGCATTAATGCCTACGATTTTGCCCTGAGCACCCAGTTTGATGATGCACCAGTCGTGATCCAAGCCGTCAGACGACGTACCATCCGGGCGGAAACGACGACGGCGAGATTCCCAGCCGTCCATCCACTTACCTCGATCGGTGTATTTATCATCAATAAAAACGCCACGACCCGGCTTCAACAGGTTTTCCATCTCAGCGAAGAAATCATCACTGCATGACAGGGTTTGACCACCCAAACGACGACTTGCTAAATCGGTGTATCTTTCAGAAAAGCGATTTGTTTCTACTTTTAATGACATCAGTTCTACCTACTCATAACCCTAGATGAGATAGCCCCTAGATGAGGGCTGTCTTAAATTTCTACAATTTCAATTTCGCACTTGGCGCTTAACTTCAAAGCAAGATCGCTATCTGTTTTCTGAAACAGCAGCATGGATGCTGCGGTAGTTCAGAGGCACATGGATGAGCCTTCTGAACAGTGAAAGAAAATACGATAGAATCTTGCTCAGCAAATATGTCGGAAAGTTCAAAGCCACTTTCTGCCGACGTTTAAAAAGAATTAACTTTTAACCGTCGTATTCTTAATGGTCTGATTCTTAACAGTAAGCACTGCACCTTGCCCTTCCGTGTTAACCACAGCACCTAATTCGCTGCCCAGCTCTTGTTTAATATCTTTCCAGGCCAGACCGCGTTTCTGTTTCTCTTGTTTAGGAAGAACTTTGCCCTCGTTTTCAATGGCAATGAGCTCTCCAGCGATAGACACGGCCACTTCCATCGGCAATTTACCTGGCACTTCACTCAAGCCGACAGGGCACTTGATCTGGTTGATTTCATCCGATGAAAAACCCCGGTGTTCCAGACGCTTAACGAAACGCTGAGCTTTGGTGTCCGAACCGATCAGCCCCACATGACGCAAGGCATTACCGGCCTGCAGACGCTTCAACGCAGCAACACACAAGTCGTAATCCAACTGATGATTATGAGTCAGAATCAACACATCCGACCCTTCCGGCAAAGTAGCAATCTCACCACAAGGATCGTCAGTGACGACTTTCGTGACGTTGGCAGGCACAGACGCAGGAAACTCCTCTTCACGAGAATCCACCCAGGTCACTTTGCATGGCAAACCGGACAGAATCGACACCAAAGATTTCGCCACATGACCAGCCCCAAACAGACCGATATTGAACTGGCATCCCGCAAAGGTTTCCACCAACACAGTGGCACTGCCGCCGCAACACTGTCCTAAAGAAGCGCCTAAAGGAAAATGCTGAATCTCTTGAACAGAACGACCTTCGGCAATCATTTCACGGGCTTTGTTGGTCACCACAAATTCCAGATGACCGCCACCTATGGTGTCGAACGTTGCGTCACCGGTGATTACCATTTTGGAGCCCTGATCCCTTGGCGTAGAACCTGTGCACCCCAAAACAGTAATCAAGGCATAAGCCACGCCTGACTGCTGACAGGATTGAACCGCATCAAACCACTTCATCGCAGGCGAGAGCTTTTTACCTTCAAAACCGTCATGTCCAAAACTTCCATCATCAAACGCTTTCATAGTTATGACCTTTCTTACTTAACCTTTAAGCGTCCGCTGCGTCTGTATTTGCCATCTGTTCAGCCATCTGCTCACGAACGGCCATCACCGAGTTCAACACACACTCAGGTGTCGCCGGTGTGTTCATTGGCGGGCTGATGGTGTAGTCCGAAATACTGGACACTGCATCACGCAACGCCGACCACACCGCAATACCCAACATGAATGGCGGTTCACCCACGGCTTTTGAGCGATAAACCGTTTCTTCACCGTTCGGGCGGTCTTCTAGCAACTTCACTCGGAAGTCCATTGGCGTATCACCAACAGCCGGGATTTTGTAGGTCGCAGGCCCATTGGATTGCAGTTTGCCAAGGTTATCCCACACCAACTCTTCAGTGGTTAACCAACCCATGCCCTGAACAAAGGCACCTTCAATCTGTCCGATATCAATGGCCGGGTTCAATGAACGACCCACGTCATGAAGAATGTCGGTACGAAGCACTTTGTATTCACCTGTTAAGGTATCCACCAAGACTTCAGAAACAGCCGCACCGTTCGCGTAGTAATAGAACGGACGACCTTTGCCGGTTTCACGGTCGTAGTGAATCTTCGGTGTTTTGTAGAAGCCCGTCGATGACAGAGGAACCCGGCCCATGTACGCCTGCTGAACGAAATCAGCAAACGGTACCCATTGCTCTTCGCCGTTATCATTGGTTACAACCAAATGATTGGATTGCAGACGAACCTTATCTTCAGCCACGCCATAATGCTCAGAAGCAAACTTGAACAAGCCTTCTTTGATACGCAGACAGGCATCGCGCGCGGCCATGCCATTTAGGTCAGAGCCAGACGATGCCGCTGTTGGCGAAGTATTCGGGACTTTATCGGTACGGGTTGAAGACACCTGAATGGTATCCAAATCCACCTGAAACTCTTCCGCCACCACTTGCGCCACTTTCAGGAACAAGCCCTGGCCCATTTCGGTACCGCCGTGGTTTAGATGGATACTGCCATCGGTGTAGATATGAACCAGTGCACCGGCCTGATTCAAGAACTGTACGGTGAAGGAAATACCAAACTTCACCGGGGTTAATGCCAAGCCTTTTTTCATGAACGGACTGTTGGCATTGAAAGCCTTGATCTCTTCACGACGTTGCCAGTAGTTGGAGCTCGCTTCCAGTTGCTCGATCAACTCCGGCAACACATTATGTTCTACAATCTGGCCATAGTGAGTTTCGTTTCGCTCATCCACTTGTCCATCAGCAGTTTTAATATGATCGTGCTTCACACCATACAAATTACGTTTACGAATGGTAAGCGGATCTTCACCCACATGACGAGCGATGTCGTCCATCATCAGTTCCGCAACCATCATGCCCTGCGGGCCACCGAAACCACGGTAGGCTGTGGCAGACACGGTATGAGTCTTACAACGATGTCCTGTAACTGTGGCGTTGTTGAGGTAGTACGCGTTATCGGAGTGGAACATGGCACGATCGACAATCGCGTCAGATAAGTCCGGCGAGTTACCACACTTACCGGCCACCATGATTTCAGCACCTTGGATGATACCGTGTTCATCGACACCCACATCGTAAGTATTCAGGAAATCGTGACGTTTACCCGTCATCACCATGTCGTCATGACGTGACATGCGATACTTCACCGGCTTACCGGTTTTGTTCGCTAACAACGCAGCAATACAAGCCAAAGGCGCTGCCTGGGTTTCTTTACCACCGAAACCACCGCCCATACGACGTACTTCCACCTGTACCTTATTGATACTGACGTTCAATACTTCGGCAACCAGTTTTTGAACTTCGGTCGGATGTTGACTGGAGGTATACACCATCATGCCACCGTCTTCGGTCGGCATTACAGAACTCACCTGACCTTCTAAGTAGAAGTGCTCCTGGCCTTTTACATACTGTTGACCTTGAAGCCGATACTTCGCTTCAGCCAAGGCTTTGGCAGAGTCACCTCGTTTATGCTGATGTGTTGGACGAACAAAGTGTTTCTTTTCCAACGCCTGCTCTACGGTTAGAACTTTTTCCAGAACTTCGTATTCAATTTCCGCGAGAGCAACGGCTTTCTTAGCTTGTTCAAATGTTTTGGCGGCAACCGCAAAAATAGGCTGACCAACGTATTCACAAATCTCTTCGACCAATACAGGGTCGCCCGGGAACACAGGTCCAATATCAGTATGACCAGGCACATCTTTAACAGTAATCACCGCTTCAACACCCGGAGCCGCGCGAACGGCCGACAAATTCATCAGTTTGATACGCGCATGCGCGTGTTGGCTTCCACCGACAGCTACATGCAACTGATTTGGGTATTCCGGCATATCATCCACATACACGGCTTTACCGGTCACATGTTTTTCAGCACTTTCGTGCTTCATGCTCTGTCCAGTCACTCCTTTTGAAGAACGCCCCTTAGAAGGACGTTCACGCACTGGTAAGTCTTGAGAGCCAGCAGCATTATCAGGAAGGTCAATTAACTTACGCATGATAAAACTCTCCCGTCAGGCTGGTTTGGTTGATGATGTCAGAAGTAGCAAGCTCCGAGGTATGCACTTGTTCGATGCGAGAAACCAGTTCAGGATTCAACAACTCAACTGCGCACTTATGAATCAAGCCTTTCGCCACATTAATTCGGTAGTCGGCTGAGGCACGAACGTCTGTTAGTGGCGTAAAGTCTTTGCTTAACTCGTTCGCTGCGTTAATAAAGGCACTTTCAGAAATGGTTTGACCCAGCAAGGCTTTTTCCAGTTTGCAGGCTGCTTTCGGAATCGCCGCCATACCACCAAAGCCAGAACGAACATCTGTGACCTTATTGTCATCAATGGTAAAGACAAAAGCCGCTAGCACCGCTGAAATGTCATCTTCAATGCGCTTGGAAATCTTATAGACCTTAAGTGCCTGGTTGTCTTTCAAGCGAGGGATGCGAATAGCACGAATGTATTCGCAGGATTGCAATGCCGTTTGCTTGTAATCAAGGAAGAACTTATCCAAAGGCAACCAACGGTGGCTGTTCTTACTGACTAACTCAATTTCAGCACCTAACGCAATCAACACAGGCGGTGTGTCACCAATTGGCGAAGCATTCCCGATATTGCCACCTAAGGTACCGTTGTTACGCACTTGACGAGAGCCCAGACGATCCAACAACGCGGCGAATTCCGGGTAGTGGGTTTTCAAAGTCGGTTCAATCTCTGCATAGGTTGCAGCCGAACCAATGGTAATGAAGTCGTCCTGAACATCGATGGTCTTTAACGATGGTATAGAGCCAATCGATACCAGCTTGTTAATCGACTTATGGAATTGCGTTACTTCCAAAGCCAGGTCAGTGGCACCCGCAACCATACGTGCATCGGGATGTTCTGCCAGTAGTTCCTGCAACTGGATTTCATCATCCACAACCCAGGCCTGACCTTTCTTCATTGCACGGAAGCGCGTACGTGTTTCCACTTCCACGCCGGCATGCTCAACAGGTTTGGACACCAACTCTTCCGGCTGCCATATTTCAACATTGCCTGTTGCCGGATAAGAATGCATGTTTTTCGCAGCATCAATAATCGGACGATATCCCGTACAACGGCACAAGTTGCCTGACAGCGCATCCAGGATTTGATGATGCGTTGGTTCGCCTTCGACGTTTTGATGCAAGGCCGCCAATGACATGATGATGCCCGGCGTACAGAATCCACACTGGGAACCGTGATAATCAACCATCGCCTGCTGGGCAGGATGGAGCTGTTTGCCATCGGCCAAAGCATCAACGGTAATGACACTTTTACCATGCAACTGGGATAAGAAGGTAATACACCCGTTAATGGCTTTATAGTGCCATTGACCTTCACTCTTTTCTCCCAGCAAAATGCTGCATGCGCCGCAGTCGCCGGAACCACACCCTTCTTTGGTGCCTGTTAAAGATTGCTGTGTACGTAAATAGCGCAACACCGTCATATTCGGTGAAATATCCGCTTCTTCTACCCACCGACCATTTAGACAAAATTTAATCACGTCAAAACCTGCATCGAGTCTTCAACTTTCCGACAAACGTACAGAAAGCCTGATTTTTATAATTGGCCTGTATTAATTATGACCTATTTGTAGCATCTGGTATGATCAAATATCCGAAAAAGTAACACATTCAAGATAATTCCTGACCAAATAGACAAGATTTAAAATAAGATACAATTTTTATTCCAAAAAAGAAATAGAGAACGAAAAGTCTTTTTAACCGCTTATCTATTTTTAACTTTCTATAAATAACCAATACTTCCTTCCGAACAAACCGATCATACAAAGCACCAAAGCTGATCAAATGGTTACATATATGCACCATTGCATGGCACTCTGGTTCCCACCCACAAAAATCGTTCATTTATTAAACAACCAGTAAACCTACACACCCACCGGAATGAAATATTTTTGTCATGCTAAGCCATTGATCCAAGTTGACTTTCTGGACAATTTTTAAAGAACGTACTATTTTTCGCACAATTTTTTGAGAGATTGGCAAAGAACTTGCCTTCAAAAACTGTCCATTTGGTCAGGTTAGGTTATGAAACGTATTGAATTAACAAACATCACCAAGCGATATCCAGGCTGTATTGCTAATCAGTCTGTGGCGTTATCTGTGGACGCAGGCGAGATTCATGCACTGCTTGGTGAGAATGGTGCTGGTAAAAGTACCTTGATGAAGATTATCTACGGGGTGGTGAAACCGGATGAAGGCACCATGCTGTGGGAAGGCCAGCGCGTTACCGTGCAAGGCCCTGCGCACGCTCGTGAGTTGGGTATTGGCATGGTGTTCCAGCACTTCTCTCTATTTGAAACCCTGACGGTTGCAGAAAATATTGCGCTTAGCCTGCCAAAACACGAAGTCACTTCTCTCGACAACTTGAAACAGCGCATCGTCGAAGTTTCTGGCAAATACGGGATGCAGCTGGACCCAGACCGTTACGTACATACCCTGTCCATTGGTGAGCAACAGCGCGTTGAAATTGTACGTTGCCTACTGCAAGACGTTAAGTTGTTGATTCTGGATGAACCCACCTCTGTGCTCACGCCACAAGAAGTGGACACCCTGTTCAAAACACTTCATCAACTGTCCGATGAAGGTTGCAGTATTTTGTTTATTTCACACAAGCTCGACGAAGTACGTGCCCTGTGTGATGCCGCAACCATTCTTCGCGGTGGTAAAGTCAGTGGCGACTGCATTCCTAAAGACACCACCACCGATGAAATTGCGCGCCTCATGGTGGGCGACGATACCCCTCTCTCCGAAGATTATGAGAAGGCCACAGGCACAACCACCTTTCTTAACATCACGTCTTTGGACTACACCTCCGCCGATCCCTTTGCGACGCCATTGAAAGGCATCAATCTTGAGGTCAAAGCCGGTGAAATTCTGGGAATTGCAGGTGTCGCAGGCAACGGACAGGAAGAATTACTGAATCTGATCAGCGGCGAAGAAACCACGGACGCTAATGCCATTCGCTTTGCCGACCACCCCGTCGGACATCTAACCCCGGAAAAGCGTCGCCTCAAAGGTTTGGGCTTTGTTCCGGAAGAACGCCTTGGGCGTGGTGCCGTACCCGACATGTCGCTGGAAGATAACGCACTGCTCACCGGCTATCAGGGTGAGTTGACCACAAAGGGCTGGATTAACACCACCAAAGTCAAAGCCTTTGCCAAAGACATCATCGACAAATTTAACGTTAAGACCGCCGGTTCTCAGGCACAAGCGAAGAGTTTATCCGGAGGCAATCTTCAAAAGTACATCATTGGGCGTGAGATACTGCAGAACCCAAAATTACTGGTGTGTTCTCACCCTACGTGGGGAGTAGACATCGGCGCGGCCATTCTGATTCGCCATGCACTGATTAACCTGCGGGATCAAGGGGCCGCCATTCTGGTGGTGTCAGAAGACATCGATGAACTTTATGCCATCAGTGATCGTATCTGCGCAATTTGTGATGGTCGCTTGTCACCTCTGAAGCCAACCAAAGACGTTTCCATTAACCAGCTGGGCAAATGGATGGCTGGCGATTTTGAAGCGGCTTCCTCTTCCGATACGACAACCATCGATCATCAAACGACCCAATCTCATTCTTTGGCGGCCTCCGGCTCAACAGGAGGAAACCTTTAAGGTTTACGTAGTATGTTGCATCAATTAACGCTAGAAAAACGCCCTTCCGATTCCAAAACCATGGCTTATCTGTCACCAGTGCTGGCGATTCTGCTAACGCTGATCAGCGGAGGCCTGTTGTTTGCGTCACTCGGCAAAGACCCTTTGGAAGCCTTACATGTTTTCTTTGTTGCGCCATTAGCTGATCTGTATGGCTGGACAGAACTCTTCACCAAAGTAGCGCCGTTACTGTTATGCGCCATGGGTCTGACTCTGTGTTTCAAAGCTAAAATCTGGAACATTGGTGCCGAAGGCCAGTTCATCCTGGGAGGTCTGGGAGGCGGCTATCTTGCCCTTGAGCTACTGAGCATCGAGTCTTACTGGGTGCTTCCGGCAGTCCTCTTCTTTGGAGCCATCTGCGGCATGTTATGGGCTGGGTTAGCGGCGTTGTTGAAAACCAAGTTCGGCGCCAACGAAATTCTGACCACCATCATGCTCAACTACATCGCCCTGAACTGGTTGCTTTATGGCGTACACGGCCCACTAAAAGACCCGGAAGGCTTCAACTTCCCTGAATCTGCAATGTTTTCAGAATTCGCCACACTGCCGTTAGTGTTC
>JBFHTA010000084.1:0-14033 GCA_041590855.1 Pseudomonadales bacterium | reverse complement strand
TTTCCTGCATGTCTTTACCGGTTAATCGCATGGTTTCAATGACTTGATCCAAGGAAACCTTGTGGCTGCCGTCACCAATTAATGCTAACCGGGTGGCATTGATGGCTTGGACCGCGCCCATGGTATTGCGTTCAATACAAGGAATTTGTACCAGTCCTTTTATAGGGTCACAGGTAAGCCCCAGATTATGCTCCATTCCTATTTCAGCAGCGTTTTCGATTTGCTTGTTGTTGCCCCCTAGCACGGCGGTTAATCCGGCAGCGGCCATCGAGCAAGCAACACCCACTTCCCCTTGGCAGCCGACCTCTGCGGCAGAGATGGACGCATTTTGTTTGAACAGCGTGCCGATGGCGGTGGCTGTCAGTAAGAATTCGACGATACCTTGTTCTTTTGAACAGTCTTGATGGGGATTCACAAAGTAGACATAGTAGGCCAGTACCGCAGGGATCACCCCGGCAGCACCATTGGTGGGGGCCGTTACTACGCGTCCTCCTGCGGCATTTTGTTCGTTGACGGCGAGTGCGTACAAATTGATCCAATCCAATACCGCCAAATCATGAGGAATGGATTGGCCAGGCTGGCTGGACAGGCTGGATGAACTTGCCTGGAGGGCACTATTTTGTGCGCTGAGGGTTGAAAACAGTTGATGCGCTCTTCGCTCTACCTGCAGTCCGCCTGGGAGCTTGCCTTGAGTGGTGCAGCCTAACTCGATGCAATCCGCCATGGTTTGCCACAATTTGAGAATGCCTTGGCGGGTCTCGGATTCCGGGCGAAGTTGATTTTCTTTACGGAGCATTAATTGAGCAATACTAAGTTGGTGTTCATCGCAAAGAGTGAGCAATGCATTTGCTGAGTTGAATGGAAATACCTCGCTGGGCGTATCTGAATTATCAGAAGATGTGTGGAGTTTATCGGTTGCGATTTCATCTTCTGAGAGAACAAACCCGCCGCCAATGGAAAAGTACTGGCGATGTTTAATGACCATACCATCAGCATCAAATGCTTGAAAAGTCAGGCCGTTCGGGTGTTGTGGCAAGGTGTTATTAATGTCGTAAATGACGTCTCGTTTACGAACAAACTCAATGCATTTTTCCTGAAGTAATTGAATTTCACGGCTTCTAATGATGGCTTTAACCATATTAGGGATGGCCGGAGCGTCAATTTCAGCCGGAATTTCCCCTTGTAATCCCATCAGAATGGCAGAGCTGGTGGCATGGCCTTTTCCTGTGTGTGCCAGAGAGCCGTGCAGCAATACTTGAACCCTGACTGTTTGTTCAAACAGGTCGGTTTTTTTTAAATGAAGCAAGAAGCGCCTAGCTGCAATCATTGGGCCGACCGTGTGTGAACTGGAAGGCCCGACGCCGATTTTAAAAAGATCAAATACGCTGATAGTCATGCTAAAAGTATAGCGCTGGTTTTCAGAGTTGGTTGGCTCACCCTATAATGGTGCGTTTTTGCATTCCGGTATGAACAAAGAGAATGTGAATAACTAATTGTTTTAAGGACGTCGAATTATGAGCGTAGAATCGTCAACCCCGGTTGTTACCTATTATCTGGAAATGCGTCATCCCGGAGAGTTAATTGCAAAAGCCCCTGTAGCAGATGTAGAGGTTCGCCAGGTTGAGGTTTCGCAGTTTCAATTTAATCGGTTTTTGTATCAGCTGGTGGGCGAAGCCTGGCAGTGGACGGACAAGTTAAGTTGGTCTGATCAGCAATGGCGGGATTTGGTGGAGTCGGATCAACACCAAACCTGGGTTGCCTATCAACAAGGCGCCATTGCCGGTTATTTTGAGTTGCATCGACAGGGTGATGAGGTGGAAATCTTATACTTTGGTTTGGCACCTCAATTCATAGGCAAAGGCTTGGGTGGATTTTTATTAAGCGAAGCCATTGCCAAAGCCTGGCAGTGGCAGGGGGCGAACCGAGTGTGGGTGCACACTTGTACCTTGGATCATCCGCATGCGTTGAAGAACTATCAGGCGAGGGGTTTTCGAATCTATAAAGAAGAGGTTGAGGCGGAGTAGTGGGGTAGAGTTGCTACAGAGTAAAAGAAGCGTGGCGGATAAGCAGCTAATAAAGGAAAGGCCCCACCTTTCGGTGAGGCCTGGCGAAAACACTATGTCCGTTGAATTGAAGAATCAACTCATCGGATTTTTATACTAGATCAAAAAAATGAATTTTGGGGATTTATTACAAAAAATTCACTCAAATGTCATGTAAATGACATTAGTCGGTGTTCCGAAAGCCGATTTCACTGACTTCAATGACCTCATCTTCTTCCCGTCCTTCTCTAAGCCATTGTTCCATATAAGGATCGGACAGTACGGTATCCATGTATGACTCGCATAAATCATTCAAATCCACCTGGTAGGTGCTCAGTCGGATGACCATAGGGGCAAACATTGCATCGGCAATACTGAATTCTCCTAATAGCCAGGGGCCGTATGAATGAAACTCTTCTCTGAGTTCCGTCCAGAGTGCTTCAATGCGGTCTACTTCATCCCTGACTGCCGCTGACAAGGCAACTTTCAGATCGGCTCGGCAGTTCATGGGGAGCTCATTTCGTATGGCGAAAAAGCCGGAGTGCATTTCCGCAGCGGCTGAACGGCCCACCGCACGGGCGATTGGGTCTTCCGGCCAACCCCTGTTCTCCATATAGCGTTCAGAGATGTATTCCATAATTGCCAGTGAATCCCAGATGGTGTCGCCCTGGTCAATTAAGACCGGGACTTTCATCGACGGGGAATGTTCTGCAAGTTTTTCACGCGTGGTCGCTGTGTTCAACGGAATGCGTATCTCTTCAAACTTCAGCCCGGCGTGTTTCATCAGTAACCAGGGTCTAAGCGACCAGGATGAATAATTCTTGTTGCCAATAATGAGCTTCACAACGGATTCCTTGTTTAACTAGGGCCACTCAGTTTGTACGTGATTGATAGCTGCGTTTTATTTCAACCACATCGACGCTGTAATGTTTGTACCAGGTGTCTTTACCCAGTTGTTGAGCCACCAAGTGTTCAGAGTGTTGTTTCCAATCCCGGATGGCTTCTTGTGAAGGCCAGTAGGAGACGGCAATTTCCTGATCGCCTTCAGTTAAACTGACAAACTCTGAGCATTGAAACTGGTTCATCGCTATCTCTCTGAGTTTAGCTGCCATTTCAGAGTATTGTGAATCAAGTGTGTTGATGGTGGCTCTGAAGATTACTGCGTACATGGTTGTTCCTTTGAGGTCTGGCTCTTAGGTGAGGTGTTAGTGGCGAGTGATCAGGGTAAGGTCATTTGATGAGACTCTATATCATAATTGGTCGGGTTATCCGTGAGTGTCTCGTTGAGATCCCTGAAGAAATGGATTAGCCGGTAGCAGAGCTCAATGTACTGAATGGCTTCCTGACTACCAACCTCATAGCCCTCAGCATGAGCAATCTTGTTTCGTAAGCGTCTTAGTTCATTGAAGAGCTTGCTTTTACGCTGGTCCAGCACTTCCTGTTTAGTCAGAAACAACTCTGTATCTTTGTACGGGGTGTCTTCGCTGATGGTTGCGCCTGGAAAATGATTCTGGGTCAGGGTTCTGGCGGCTTGATGAAGCTGATCCCAGGCTTCCAAAATACAACTGTTAGGCAGGTGTCTGGCAGATTGAATTAAGCGGGTTTTAGGGTCGGAGCGTAATTCAGGAAAGGCCGTTTGTGCTTTTTCGATCAGTTGATCGATGTCTTTTTCAAATTCGACTTCAAAATCTTTGAATTTAAGCTTTTTGGTGAAGGGGGCAATTTGTAGCAACTGTCGTTTGAAACTGTATACCAGAATCAGAACCGCAGCCGGCCATGCTGTGGCTGTGACTAGCCCCACGATGAATTCCATCCATTCCATGTTGATATCCTTTTGTTGTTTACTGATGAGTATACCCAAGCTGAAGGGGAAATGGTGTTAGCCAGTTCATCAATCCTTCCTATAAGTACGGTGACAAGGCGTCAAGGACTGATAATTAGGCGTAAGGCCAGTGACTAATTTTACTAGATCGTTGAATGGATAGTTGACTAGATCATTGAGTGGACAGGAACACGGACAGTAGCGGGCAAGCTAGAGATGGCGCAACGAGATGATTATTGGTTTGTTACGCAGAATCACCAAAGAGAGTGAATGATTACTCACTCCCTTTGGCTCTTGTTTTCGAGGATAAGGACTATCTTTCAGTTAGGTCTGGATCAGATATTGCCTAAGGCACTTTGCGGCGACACAAAGGTGTAGTTCAGGGCTTCCGCTACCGGTTGGTTGGTCACTTTCCCTTGCCAAACGTTTAGTCCGTTTAATAAATGTGGGTCATCTTTTAGCGCCTGTTGCCAGCCTTTATCTGCCAACGCAAGAATAAATGGCAGGGTGGCATTATTGAGTGCGTAGGTGGATGTCTTTGCCACACCGCCTGGCATGTTGGCTACGCAGTAATGGATGACATCGTCCACTATGTAGGTAGGGTCGGCATGTGTGGTTGGCTTTGAGGTTTCAAAGCAACCGCCCTGATCAATTGCAACATCGACTAAGACGGAGCCTGCTTCCATGTTTCGGATCATCTCGCGAGTGACCAATTTGGGTGCGGCTGCCCCCGGAATCAGTACCGCTCCGATAACCAAGTCGGCGTTGAGTACAGCGTGCTCCAAAGTTGCTTGGGTGGAGTAGAGGGTTTTGGCGGTGCTGCCAAAATGATTGGATAAGGCTTCCAGTGTTGCCGGATTTTTATCCAGAATAGTGACATTGGCTTGTAACCCAACGGCCATTTGTGCAGCGTTAAACCCGACAACGCCCCCGCCCAGTACCACCACATTTGCTGGGGCGACACCGGGTACGCCACCGAGTAGAAGCCCTTTCCCGCCTTTTGATTTCTCAAGAGCAGCAGCTCCTGCCTGGATCGACATTCTGCCTGCCACTTGGCTCATGGGTTTGAGTAAAGGCAAGGCACCGCTGTTGCTGGTAATGGTTTCATAGGCAATACAAGTAGCTCCGGATTCAACCAGATCGCGCGTTTGATCCGGGTCCGGGGCTAAATGCAGATAGGTGAACAAGAGCTGATCTGGCTTCAGCATTTTACGCTCGACGGCTTGAGGTTCTTTTACTTTGACGATCATATCCGCCCGATCAAAGACCTCTTGCGCGGATGCGCACATGGTGGCTCCGGCCGCTTGATAGGCTTCATCTGAAGCTCCGATACCGTTACCTGCGTTTGTCTCCACAATGACTTGATGTCCATGCCGGGTGGCCTCTGCGACACTTTCCGGAGTCATGCCGACGCGATATTCATGGTTTTTAATTTCTTTAGGTACGCCGATTAACATATATCACCTCAACCTTTAATTCTGTATTAGGCATGTTGTGCTCTCACTTAGTGATAAGTATGGATGAAAATGACTGAAATTTTTTTCGAAAATGACAGGTGATTTGTAATAACTCTGATAAAATTTTGCGTAGAACTGTAATTGTTGAGTTGTTTTTCTTGTGGAAAGATTAAATTCCAGGATTTTATCCTTATTGCAAAAAGACTCCACCTTGTCCGTAGCGGACATTGGGGAACGTGTTGGCTTATCTACATCTGCCTGTCATAGACGCATTCGGCAAATGGAAGAAGAGGGGATTATCGAAGGCTACTCCGCCAACTTATCCCGCAAAGCATTAGGTTATGCCATCGAAGTGTTTGTTGAGGTGACACTCTCAGGACAAAGTGAAGCTTTGCTTGATCAATTTGAAAAAGCAGCCGCTGAATGTCATGACATTATTGAGTGCCATTTAATGGCGGGTGAGGCGGACTATCTGTTGCGTGTTGCAGCTTCGACACCTGAGGGGTATGAAAATTTGCATCGAAAGGTGCTTACCAGCCTGCCAGGCGTAGCCCGGCTAAAGTCCAATTTTGTGTTGAAGTCTGTCAAAGCCTATTCAGGGTACCCCATCAAGGTGGGATAACTCCAAACTGGCAGTAATTATGCTAGGTGACATGACAAAGGCTGGATATACTGTCCACCGTTTTTAATTTGCCAAACGGTTAGTGGTCTGTTTGGTTTCTGGAGGCATCGTATGACTTTATCGCAACTACAACCGACGTCTTTATGGACTCAGTTTGAACGTATTTGTGCCATTCCTCATCCATCTAAGCATGAGCAGCGATTGATTGAATCCATTCTTGCGCAAGCAGAACAATATGGAATTCAAGCCGAGCAAGATGAGGTGGGTAATCTGAAACTCACCAAGCCTGCTACGGCTGGTTATGAAAGTGCTGTTCCGGTGGTGATGCAAAGCCATATTGATATGGTGCCGCAGAAGAATTCAGGAACCGATCATGATTTCGAGAACGATCCTATTCAAGCCTACATTGACGGCGATTGGGTCACCGCCAAAGGTACTACTTTAGGGGCTGACAACGGGATAGGCATGGCTGCAATTCTTGCGGTGATGTTTGCTTCAGACGTGGTCCATGGCCCGCTGGAGGCTTTGTTAACCGTAGACGAAGAAGCCGGTATGACGGGTGCTTTCGGACTTAAGGAATCCTGGTTTAATGGCAAAGTCTTGCTGAATTTGGACACCGAAGAAGAAGGTGAGTTATACGTAGGCTGTGCGGGTGGTGTCGACGTTACGGTAACCTGGCCGGTAGCTCAGGAGGCGGTTGATAAGTCGCAGTCGACAGCGTTTCAGTTAAGCGTCACGGGCTTGAAAGGTGGCCACTCGGGTATTGATATCCATAAGGGACGAGGCAATGCCAACAAGCTTTTATGTCGACTTTTATTGGCCTTGTCGGGCGAGTTGGATATTTCAGTTGCACAATTAAGAGGCGGAACCCTTCGTAATGCGATCCCTCGTGAAGCGTTTGCGACTTTGGTGATTGCCAATGGTCAGGAAGATCGTTTTAAACAAATCCTGAACAGTGTGATTGATGATATTACCGACGAATACGCTTACGTTGAGTCGGATTTAATCATTCAGGCGAAATCAACCGATATGCCTGATCAGGCGATGGATAGTTTGGCAACGGCCGATCTTATTAAAGCCATCATCACTTGCCCGAACGGAGTGCTCAGAAACAGTGATCGTTTTGATGGTGTGGTCGAAACATCAAGTAATCTGGGCATTATCGAATACGATGGCGATGCTGTGGTGTTGCAGTTTATGACGCGAAGCCTGAAAGACCGGGCCAGAGACAATGCCGTACAGCGTATTAAGAGTTGTTTTGAGCTAATTGGCGCAGAAGTTTCCGCCTCCGGTGCCTATCCTGGCTGGGCGCCCAGTGATAATCCTGCATTGCTAAAATTAATGAAGTCTGTATATAAGTCTCTGTTCGAGCAAACGCCCGGAACTCAGATTATTCATGCCGGTTTGGAATGCGGCATCTTGGGTGCCAAGTACCCTGAATGGAACATGATTTCATTTGGTCCGACCATTACAGGTGCGCACTCTCCGGACGAGCGGGTACATGTTCCTTCCGTGGAGCGCTTCTGGAATTACTTGCTGGCAGTGTTGAAGCGTCTTGCTAAAACATCTCAGCTTTAGCATAAATAGCCGGATTCCCAGTCTGTAAGTTGGTTGCGTATGGATTATTCATTGATTGAGGTAGTGCTTGATCACCCGGACTTTTTGGTAATCAATAAGCCTGCGGGTGTAAGTGTCCATAAGGATCAGCAAGAGCAGGGGTTGTTGTCCGGGTTGGCGGCAGAACTAGGGCTTCAGCACTTGTATTTGGTTCATCGTCTGGACCAAATGACGTCCGGATTATTAATTCTAGCCAAGCACCCATCTGCAAACCGGCAACTGAGCTTGACGTTTCAGAACCGGGATGTTGAAAAGTATTATCTGGCTATTTCTGATAGCAAGCCGAAGAAGAAGCAAGGGCTGGTAAAAGGTGATATGGCGAAAACCCGAGGCGGCAGCTGGAAACTGCTGAAAACCACGGATAATCCTGCCATTACTCAATTCTTCAGCTTTAGTCTATCGGATTGCTTTTCAGATCATGCTGAACGGGTAAGTAAGGGCTTACGTCTCTTTGTGTTGAAACCACGAACAGGCAAAACCCATCAGCTGCGAGTAATGATGAAAAGCCTGGGTGCACCCATTGCAGGTGATGCGAGGTATGCCCTTAAAGATGAGAGTTTTTCAATGTGGGATCGTGGTTATTTGCACGCCTGGCGATTGCAGTTCAGGTATCAGGATCAAGAGTTTGACTTGGTGGCGCAACCTAGCACAGGAAGGTATTTCTGCGATTCCGGGTTTCGCCAGTTTTTGATGGAACTCGGGCATCCCGAAGCCTTGGCTTGGCCAAAAAAATAAAGACATTCTGGATATAAACAATAAACGAGGATATATGAAGAAACTGGCCATATTTGTTGGGCTCGTGATTGGGCTTATTGGACTTTTCTTGGTGACTCTCAGTGTCAGATACACTGAAAGTGCCCGTTACCCGGATTTAACACAGGCGCCGATTTGGGATGAATCTGTTTTGGAATTGGTAGCTGAATTGGATACTCCACCGGGTAATGTATCGGTGTCTCAACAGGGCCGTGTGTTTCTAAGCTTTCATCCGGATGCACACCCGGACTGGAATGTCGTAGAGTGGGTGAATGGCAAGGCGGAACCTTTTCCCGGTGAAAACTGGCAGCCGGCCGGCACGCATCAGTTAGCCTTTCAACAAGTGCTTTCTATTCGCGTTGATCAACAAAATCGGTTGTGGGTGCTGGATAATGGTTTTCATGGCATCGGCCAGCCCAGGTTATTGGCATTTGATATTGATACAAGGGAATTGGTACATCGATTTGATTTCCCTTCTGACGTAATGGGGCTGGGGTCTCATGCCAATGATTTTCAGGTCAGTGCTGATGGTCTGTATATCTATATCTCGGATGCATCAATCGTTGCTAAAACGCCAGCGGTAGTTTTTTATAACGTTGAAATGAAGCGGGCACGTCGGGTGTTGGAAAATGACATTTCTGTACGGGCGGGTGCCTATGAGCCCGTGGTGCAGGGACGAGCAATGACCATTGCCGGTGTGTTTACCATCAACCCCGGAGTGGATGGTATTGCGTTAAGTCGGGATGGTGAAACCTTGTATTATGCTTCGGTATCCGGTGACATGTTGTATTCAATACCAACCCGGCATTTGAAGTATGCACAAGCAAATGATCAGATTCTGGCGGGATTTGTTGAACCCGTCGGCAGAAAGACGATGACGGATGGGATGTCTACCGATGCACAGGGAAATATTTACCTGACTGACATCGAGCATTCCGCCATCGTGAGAATGGATGCGTCAGGTAACCGTGAAACCTTGATTAAAACGGACACATTACGCTGGCCGGATGGTCTGAGTTTTGGGCCGGACGGTTATTTGTACATCACTTGCAGTGCTTTGCATCAGGTATTAGGTAAGTTGCCTTCTGAAATTTCTTCTGCGGCTCCTTACCAGGTCTATCGTGTTCGAACGGATGCGTTAGCTGTTGCGGGTCATTGACCGAAGCTGGCGAAATCCCCGGCGAGATATGCGTCCTCTTCGGGGGTATTTTGGCGTTTAAGTGCTTCGTTTCGGTGTGGAAAGCGACCAAAGCGTGAAATGATGGCTTTGTGTTGCTCGGCAAATTGAATGTTTGCATCCAGTAGCGAGTGTTTATCCGAAGGGCTTTCCCGCTTCAGAGAAGTTAGCAGACGAATGCATAATTCTTGATCCTCAAGGTTCTCTGAGTGTTCGAGCGGCATGTAAAAGAAGACGCGACACTCAATGGGTAATTCCAGGTCGCTGTTTTCAGATAGCCCAAGTTTGCAGAGCTTTAGCGCCCGACTGTCACCAGAAAATGCCCGCTCTGTTCCTCGATATATGTTTCGGGTGAACTGATCCAATAAGAGAATTAAGGCTAAGCGCCCACGGCTGGTTTCTTTCCAGGATTTAAGTCCTCTATTGAGTGCCTCTTCAACGAGCCCTCCGAACCTGTGGCTGATTTCTATATCGACTTCGTTGCCGCCTGACCACCATTTTTGTTTTTCGGATTCCTTGGAAAAGCCTGCTTTATCCATTTCTCCAAACCAATAAGAAATGACTGAGTTGATTTCGTCCATGCGTATTTCAAATCTCTGTACTAGTGTTCAAACGTGACCAGCTATTGACTGATTGTGATGTGTTGAAACTGAGTATAGCAACAGTTTGGGCATTCCTCGGGCGGCTATTGATGAGAATTTACCGGAGGGCGTTCTCTGATGTAAAGATTTTCAGTAGAATGCCGTCCATTATCACTCTCGAAATTGCCAGCTATTAATTAAGGATGGGCTATGCACTTTGAAGTTGAATTGGAAGTGACTGAATTAGACTCGTTGAATGCGCTTGAGTTTCTCTGGGGGCATTTCGATCAGCTCTCCAAATCAAAAATTAAAGATGCAATGAAGAAAGGGGCGGTTTTTCTGGAGCGTAAGGGTGAACGTAGTTGCCTGAGGAAAGCGCAAACAGAACTTAAGATCGGAGATAAAGTCGAGGTCTACTATGACTCAGATTATCTTAATAGAAAGCCGTTTCCTGCCGAATTACTCACCGACCAACTTCAATACAGCGTTTGGATGAAACCGGCAGGCATGCCAATTGAGGGTGAGTTGTTTGGTGATCATTTATCTCTGCTTAGATTGGCTGATCAAACTTTCGAGGCTGAACGTGAAGTGTATTTGATGTATGAGTTGCCAGACGATTCAAAAGGAGTGATGTTGTTGGTCCACCATAAGCGCTCCGCATCAGCATTTTCCGAATTGCACGAACAAGGGGCCATCAGATATAAGTATCGAATTGAAGTGACCGGGTGTATCTCTGATGGGGCTGATATTTCCGAAACGACGGAAGACTATGGCTTAAAAGGTCGTTATGAGCCAGTGAAATATGTGGATCACACAAAAAGTACCATTGTTGATGTTCATCTCACACAGGGAGATGCCAAAGACATTTGTTGCTATTTCATGGAGCAAGGCCATTCCGTGTTAGGCGATGAATTCATTTCGGGCAATACGGATCGAGAGCGTTTGCAGGTGGATTTAGTGGAATTGGATTTTGAATGTCCAATTTCAGGCGATGATATGCACTACAAGGCGTATTAATTGCCGGTGCATTTCCCATTACAGACAGTCTTTGATTACTAAGTAATAACTCACCGCCGACGGCTTGGCCGTGCGGTGAGAAAGTTTAGACTCAAGATTGAGTATTAAGGTGATCTCTGGCTGAGCTTTTGAAGGGGTGGATTTAAAGATCGCCGTTACGAATTACTCCGACACCTAAGCCTTCGATATATACAGGTTCTTCATTGGTGTCGATAATGATGTCGTCCAACTCCTCATTCTCAGGTATCAGACGAACAATGTTGCCTTTGCGATCAAGGCGCTTAACGGTGACGTCGTCCCCGATACGAGCGACGACAATTTGCCCGTTCCGAACGTTTTGAGTCTTGTGTACGGCCAGTAAATCCCCGTCTAAAATCCCGACGTTTTTCATACTCAAGCCTTGTACCCTCAATAGATAGT
The DNA here is from genome assembly GCA_041590855.1 of Pseudomonadales bacterium. GTDB lineage: Bacteria > Pseudomonadota > Gammaproteobacteria > Pseudomonadales > Litoribrevibacteraceae > Litoribrevibacter. Next base: position 2,525 of record JBFHTA010000084.1, on the reverse strand, counting down.
CGGCAGGGGGGTTAAAAAACTCCGGCTGTACAGGGCAAATGTGATCGACATGTTCTTCAGCCAGTACGGGTGAACCAGCAGCTACACGACCAATCACCGGTAGGCCTTGCGAGGTTGCTTGGTCTTCGTTGGACGCGCTGACGCTTGGATCATAACCCGGGATACGAAGCCCGCGTGACGTACCTGGCATCATTTCAATCGCGCCCTTTTTCGCAAGAGCCTTTAAGTGTTCCTCAGCCGCATTGGCAGAGCGGAAGCCCAGGGTTTTTGCAATTTCGGCACGTGTTGGCGGATAGCCGGTTTCATCAATGTGGTTCTTGATAACTTCCAGAACCTCTTGCTGACGCTTTGTTAACTTAATCATGGGCTGACCTTTTATACAGTTTTGTATATGTATACAGTATTTTGTAAGGGGAGTAAATCCTTTGCTGTACTTTTTGCTTTGATCGGGATGCTTGTTAGTTAGTTGACATATCAATCAATAGTTCTCAAGATACGACTGCCTTAGAATAAATAACAATGAATAGGGGTTTCTCTTGTTTAACAACATCTTTCCATGTGTACCTGCATCGGCGCTGTTGTGCGTGACTTCTTTATTTTCTTCTGCCGTGTCCGCTTTTGAATGGACGCATGAAGCGACTGTCCAGTGGCGTGGCTTTGTTCATGAAGGGGATGCCAATCAGCAACAGTCGAATTTCTCTTTGGAGTATGAAAGTGAGTTGTTTTACGAGTTTGAAAGTGGAAATGATGCATTAATCTTTGTGCCTAAACTTCGGGTGGATCAGTATGACCCCGAACGGAATCTGGTGGATATTCAAAAAGCCTATTGGAATCACCTGGGTGATGGTTGGGAATTGCGCGCTGGAGTCCATAAGGTTTTTTGGGGGGTAACTGAATCGCGTCATTTGGTGGATGTGATCAATCAGACAGACTTGGCGAGTGCGTTGGATCAGGAAGATAAGCTCGGCCAGCCAATGCTTAATGTGTCTTTGGAGTTTGATGCCGGAATTCTTGACCTGTTTATGCTTGCAGGTCACAGAGAGCGTACTTTTCCTGGTGAGGATGGGCGATTCAGGACGTTCATCCCGGTAGCTTCTGACGAAGCTCATTATGAGTCCTCTAAAGAGGAAGCGCGTGTCGACTGGGCAGCACGCTGGGTACAAACAATTGATGATACTGACTTAGGTGTCTATCTGTTTTCAGGTACCAGTCGAGAGCCGTTGTTGGTCTTCAAGAATGACTTATCGAATCCTGAGTTAGAGCCTTATTATCCTGTGATCACTCAGATTGGGTTGGATGTCCAGCATGTGTACGAATCCTGGTTATTTAAGCTGGAGGCGATTTATAGAAGTGGCTTTGATTACCCAGCGGAAAGTGGGTTGTCGTCGGACGGTGATTACGAGGCTTTGGTTGCCGGTTTTGAATACACCCAGGTGGGTATTTTTGAGACTGCGATGGACTTGGGTTGGATTGGTGAATACTTGTATGACAGTCGTGGTGAGGATGATCCGGTAGCGGCTTTTGAAGACGATTGGTTCGTTGGTTGGCGTCTGGCGTTCAATGATGTAGATGATTCCGAATTGCTGGCGGGCTTTATCATTGACCCGAGTAGTGCAGAGAAAACGCTTGGTTTGGAGTACAGTCAGCGTATTTCCGAGCATGTTTCAATTGCTGTTGAAGGTCGCACCTGGTTTGATGGCGACAAAGCACCAGACTCAATTCAACAAGCACTCTTTGATCTGCAATCCGGAAGGCAAGCTGATAAGTTATCTTCCTTAATGAATGATGACTATATTGAGGTTGATCTGACGTATTACTTTTAGAGGCTTTGTTATCAGGGATGGACTGAATGAAACCAAAAAGCGGAGGCCTTCGCTCGTAGAAGGTAACTCCGTTTATCTGAATGCGGCTGGTATCCCTAGGTTGAACATTCTAATCTAATGGTAATTTCTTGTTACCTTTCCTTGACATGTATTGTGTTCAAACGTATGTTTTAAACAGTTGTTTTTTACGGAGACGCAGTGATGGCCAATGGAAATACGGTCGATAAAATATTAGATGCCGCACAGGAATTATTTGCAGAGCGTGGCTTTGCAGAAACCTCACTTCGCATGATTACCAGCAAGGCTGGTGTAAACCTGGCAGCAGTAAACTATCACTTCGGCTCCAAAGAAGCCCTAATTCAGGCTACCTTCTCTCGTTTTCTTACCCCTTTCAGTCGTGAATTCAAAGAGCAATTGAATGCCTATATCAAACAAGTAGGTGAAGAGAACGTCGATATTGCTCATATGATTGCGGTACTGGCTGCTTCTGCTCAGGTAGTGGCTGAACGTAATGATCAGAGTGTTGCTATTTTTATGCGACTAATGGGGCTGGCTTATGCTCAAGCGCAGAGCCATCTCCGTAATTATTTGAAAGAGCATTATTCCGATGTTTTCAAACCTTTTATGAGAACGTTGAAGACGGCTTGTCCCGAAATGACCCCGATCGAGTGGTTCTGGCGTATTCACTTTGTACTGGGGACT